>JANOGB010000495.1:0-7553 GCA_031413955.1 Planctomycetota bacterium
CGACGGTCTGCGGCCGGGTTGCATCGCCGATGCCAACGACGCCGCGCAGTTCGGCGAGTTGGCCACGCTCGGCGAGCTGACCAAGATCGCCTGGAAGCACGACGTGCAGGTCATGATCGAGGGCCCCGGCCACGTGCCGATGCACAAGATCAAGGCCAACATGGAGAAGCAGCTCGCCCTCTGCCACGAGGCGCCCTTCTACACGCTCGGGCCGCTGACGACCGACGTCGCGCCGGGCTACGACCACATCACCTCCGCGATCGGCGCGGCCCTGATCGGCTGGCACGGCACGGCGCTGCTCTGTTACGTGACGCCGAAGGAGCACCTCGGCCTGCCCGACAAGGACGACGTCAAGGCCGGCGTGATCGCCTACAAGATCGCCGCCCACGCCGCGGATCTCGCGAAACAGCACCCCGGCGCACAGGCCTGGGACGACGCGCTCTCCCGCGCGCGCTTCGAGTTCCGCTGGGAGGACCAGTTCGAGCTCGGCCTCGATCCGCCGACCGCCCGTGCCTTCCACGACGAGAGCCTGCCCGCCGAAGGCGCCAAGACGGCGCACTTCTGCTCGATGTGCGGCCCGCAGTTCTGCTCGATGAAGATCACCGAGGAAGTGCGCGCCTACGCGTCCAGGAAGGGTCTGGACGCGCAAGCGGCACTGACTGCCGGACTGGCCGAAAAGGGTGCCGAGTTCGTGCGCTCTGGAGCCGAGCTCTATCGTTGAGGATCCGGAGCGGACGCATCCTCTATTCCACGCTCATCTCGTCGCGCGGCCGCCGAATCGCGACTGGCCCCCCTCAATCCACAGGCATTTCGTCCGTGGTCTGGACCACGACGTGGCCCCATCGTCCGAAGTCGATCTGGAACTCGGTAATGCTCAGGCAGACGAGATGCCACTGACCATCGATCAGCACCCAGACGTAGCGGGGGGGGGAGGCGACCTCGGTCATGAGTGTGCCGAAGTGCTCGGAGAGCACTCGCCGCGTGGTCTTGGCTCTTGACAGGTCCGGACTCCGGAGCTCGATGCCGTTCTCGACGAGGTCGCGCACTCGGGCCACTACGGGCAAGTCGGCCGCGACGCGGTACTGGCTCGCTTCGCGGTGCCAGACGACCAAAGAGTCGGCCGGCGGTGAATCGGAGCGGATGCGAGACGGTGACTGGACCTGTGCGGCTGCGGAAAAGGCAATTGCTGCGGACAGGCAGACTGCGAGCGCCTGCCCCACGAAGCGGGGTGAATTCACGGACGAACCTCCCTGATGCGGAACGGTCGCGTCAGCCGCTCTGCGGAGATCGCCGGTGCGAGCGAGCGATCCCGTGGCAAGGCGAAGCGGTCAACCCCGTCCCTCGTTTGTCTGGGGCAAGACCTAGGACGGTGTGCGCCGTTATTTAAGTTCCAGCGCGGAAACTATTCGTGCCGCTTCCGGGTTTTCGAGCTACTTCAGGAGGCCAAGCGCGTCGAAGGGCGCATCAGATGCGAGACGATACGTCTCGGGATCGTCTGCCGGGAACACCACGCGGAACGCGATGTAGGTCGCGGATCCATCACGAATGACAGTAGTGCGGGAGTCCGACTGCTCGTTCAAGGCGCCGAAGTGGTTGCGTCCTGGGGCTCCCGGGATCGAGCCGTAGCGAAGCCACGCGTGCGAGGTCGGGCGCGCTCCGGGGGAGATGTCCAGGATGAACTCACCGCACACCCTGTCGTCGGGCTCGAGCACGACCGCGCCTGCTTCCTCGGCCCGTAGGACCTCCGCAGCCACCGGCAAGCGACCGCCGACCCAGTGCGCGTAGCACATGGCGCTCTTCAGGTCGACGAACGCAGGGGTGTCCGGCGAGTCGCCTTCCTTGTTGGCCAGCTCTCCGCTCTGCCCGGTGCTGCGTCGAAACTCGCGGACCTCTCCCAGCGTCACGAAGCGCGGAAGGAAGCGGTAGGCCGGGACGATCAGTCGCTCGCGGCCTTGGGGGAGCTCGTGGATCCCGAGTTCGAACCCCAGCGCCTCTCCCACCAAGTTTTTCCTGGGAGCGACGAGATCCACGCTCCATTCCTTCGGCCAGCCCTCTTCGACGAAGTAGACGGTCTCGAACTCGAGTTCCTTCGACCCAGGCTTCCAGACCTGGAGCCGGTAGGTGCCGGGCACCGGGTATTCCTCCAGAGTCGTCGACTGGAACAGTGGATACGGATACTTGGAAGCAAGCGCCGGCACCAGCATGTCGAGCTCGTGTTCCCGCCCGGCTAGTAGCTCCTCCTTTGGGTAGCGAACTCGACCGCGCCCGCGGTAGTCGAGGTTCTCGTCGCACTCCATGCAAAGGACCTCCTCCTTCGTGAAAAGGCGTCGGTACATGACCTCCTGGAACGGGCGGCCGGTGGACTCGCTCTCCGCTGAGTCCCGTGCATAGCCTTGCCCGAGCTGGGCCACCCAGGAATGCACCGTCCGCTCGACCTCCGGAAGCACCGCACCCCAGAGAGAAGTCCGCAGCCAGCCGGCGTCGTGGTCCGACGCGCGCTGCTTCAGCTCGAGCAGCGGCTCGAACGAGCGCTCGAACTCGGCCAGCGTCTCGAACTCCTCGGGACGGATTGCCTGGAGGTCCTCGTGCAACCCGTTGTGCTGCTGGCGGGTCATGGCCACCCAGCTCAGGCCCGCGAGGAAGAGGCCGAGGGCCAGGGCCGCGCTGGCGACGGCGACTCCGCGCCGGTGCCTGCGCAGCCACAGGCGCCAGAGGTGCACGAGCGACGGATCCTCGACCGACACCGGGCGGTTGGCGAGGATCGCGCGCAGGTCCACGCTCAGGGCCGCCATGCTCGGGTAGCGCCCGGCCGGGTCGCGGGCGAGCGCGTGGTGGATCACGCGCGCGAGGTCGGGCGGCAGGGCCGGCGCTTTCGTCGCGAGCGGCGGCGGGTCGGCCACCTCGACGGCGAGCTTGGTCTCGAGCTGCGTGTCGCGCTCGAAGGGGTTCGTGAGCGCGAAGAGCTCGTAGGCCAGGGTGGCGAAGGAGAACTGGTCGCTGCGCGGGTCGGCCCCAGTGCGCTGGTTCGTCACCTGCTCGGGTGCGAGGTTGGCCGGGGTGCCGACCAGGCTCTGGGTCAGGCCCAGGCGCGAGTCCTCGTCCGCGCCTTTGACGTGCGCCAGGCCGAAGTCGATCAGCTTGGCGCGCCCCTCGGCGTCGAACAGCACGTTGCGCGGCTTGATGTCGCGGTGCAGGATCCCGCGGTCGTGGCAGTGTGCCAGGGCCTCGGCGAGGCCCGCCAGGAGCTCGATGCGGCGGCTGTACGGCCCGAGCTGGTCGGCCACGGCAGAGAGGGCTTCGCTCGGCGGCTGCGCGGGGGCGCGCGGGAGGCCGCTGCCCGTCTCCTCGCGGCGCCGTGCGAGCTCGGCGATCACCTCGGAGAGCGTCGGGCCGGTCAAGAGCTCCATCGCCACGAAGGTGTGCGGGCCGGCCTCGCCGACCTCGTAGACCTCGACCACGCTCGGGTGCGAGATGGCCGCCAGACCGCGCGCCTCGTTCAGGATCCAGGCGCGCCGGTCCTTGTCGAGCAGCGTCTCGCGCTCGATCAGCTTGAGCGCGATGCGCCGGCCGAGTTTTGGATCGAAGGCGAGCAGCACGCGCCCGATCCCGCCCTGGCCGAGGGCGCCCAGGATCTCGAAGCGTCCGAGGCGTTGCTTGCCCTCCGCGCGGGCAGGTCCCGCATCCAGCTCGCCCAGCGCGCGCAGCTCGCGGTGCAGGCGCATCTTGGCCGCCAGCGAAGCGCGCGCCGGCCCGGTGGCCTCCAGCAGCTCGAGCTCGCAATCCTCACCGCGCTCGTCGGCCGCCAGGAACTCGGCGAACAGGCGCGCCAGCCACTCCTCCTCGGATTCTTCCGGCGTCTTCCCCCGCCCCATGTGCGGCCCTCAGGCCCGGAGCCTGCGCGCCAGGCGCTCGAAGGCCAGGTCGTAGTCGCCCTTCGCCTTCTCGATCGAGGAACCGAGCACGTCGGCCACGGCGTCCCAGCTCAGCTGCTCGAAGTAGCGCATGATCAACAGGTCGCGGTCGTAGGGCTCGAGCGCGCCCAGGTTCTCGAGCAGGTCACTGCGCTCGTCCGAGAGCTCCGCGCTGTGCGCGCCGGCCTTGTCTTCTTCTTCGCTGAGCTCGCGCGTCTCCAGGCGCAGCCAGGCATTGGCCTCGAGCTCGTTGCGACACTCGTTCACCACCAGCGCCGCGAGCCACCTCCGGAAGCTGCCCTCGCCCTCGTAGCGAAAAGCCTGGATGTGGACCACGACCTTGGACAGGACGCGTGCCAGCAGCTCCTCCAGGTCCTCGCTCGTGATCCCGTGGATGCGTGCGCGTACGTGGAAGACGAGCATCGTGCGATAGCGCCGCAGCAGCTCGCGCCAGGCGGTCTCGCTGCCGCCCTTCGCCTTTTCGACCAGGAACTCGGTGTGCCCGACGGGATTCGAGCGCAGGAAAGAAGTCGTGTCGGCCACGTCCGAGAGCCTAACCGAGCAGGGAGACGAGCGCACCGCGGAGACGCAGAGTGCGCGGAGGAGCGCGAAGGACGATGTCAGCGAGGATGGGGCCTGCGGGGCTTCGACTCTCCGGGAGCCGACGATCCGGAGGCCCCCCTCTTCTTCCTACGCAAGTCTCCGCGTCCTCGGCGCCTCCGCGGTGCGTTTGGGTTGCGGGCAGAGCCCGCGCTAGGAGTACCGCGTCACTTTCCGACGCTCGCCTCGATCGGCTCGCGCCCGCGGGTCCCGAGCCACTCGCCGATCACGCTGCGCAGAGCCGGCAGCGTGACGGCGCCGTTCGCGAGCACGCGGTCGTGGAACTCGGAATAGCGGAAGGCGGCCCCGAGCGCCTTCTTGGCCTGGTCGCGCAGCGCCAGGATCTCACGTTGTCCCAGCTTGTAGGCCAGGGCCTGGCCCGGCCAGGCGATGTAGCGGTCGACCTCGGTCTCGACGTTGTTGCGCGCCAGCAGGGTGTTCTCGAACAGGTACTCGAGCGCCTGCTCGCGGCTCCAGCCGTAGAAGTGCAACCCGGTGTCGACCACCAGGCGCGAGGCACGCCAGGCGTCGAAGGAGAGCACCCCCATGCGCTCCAGGTCGCCTGAATAGAGTCCCATCTCGTCGCACAGGCGCTCGGTGTACAGCGCCCAGCCCTCCACGAAAGCCGTCGAGCCGCCGTGACGCCGGAAGCGCGGCAGCTGCTCGCGCTCCTGGGCGATGGCGATCTGCAGGTGGTGGCCCGGGATCGCCTCGTGGAAAGCCAGCACTTCGGCCTCGTAGCGCGGGCGCGTCTCGGGCGCGGAGGTGTTCACGAAGTAGCGCCCGGGGCGCGAGCCGTCCGCGGAGGGCTGGCGGTAGTAGGCGATGGTCGAGGCGGCCTCCTCGTAGCTCGGGATGGGCACGACCTCGCAGGGCGTGAGCGGCACCAGGCCGAAGAAGCCGCGCAGTTTTCCGCGCGCACGGGAGAGCGCCTCGTCGGCCTTGGCGAGCACCTCCTCGCGCGTCTGGAAGTGCATGGCCGGATCGCTGCGCAGCTTGTCCTGGATCTCGGCCACCTTCGACGTGCCGAACAGCCTCTGGCCGAGCAGCGCGATCTCGAGGCGAATGCGCTTCACCTCGGCCAGGCCGTACTCGTGGATCGCCTTCGCATCGCACTCCGCGAGCGGCAGCGAGGTGTGCTCGTGGATCAGCTTGGTGTAGACGCCGGCGCCATTCGACAGGTACTTGAGCCCCGGGTGCTCGTCGTCGCGCGCCGCGGGCAGGATCTTCTCGGCCAGCACGGTGCGGTAGCCGGCCAGCGCCGGGTAGACACCCTGCTCGACCGCGAGCCACACGTCGTAGAGGAACTCGCCGCGCTCCTCGATCGTGAGCGCGTCGCCGGCCGAGGGCAGGAGCACCTGCGTTCCGTTCGCGATGCGCGCGGGCTCAAGCAGGTGCCGGTTGAGACGCATGAGCACGCTCTGCTCGCGCGCGTCGCCCAGGTGCGCGTGTGCGAGGGCGGCGAGATTGCCGCCGGCCGGGAAGTCCACCCACTGGCCGCCGCCCTTGGCCGCCGCGAGCAGCGGCGAGAGATGCACCGGCTGGGCCAGGAGCTCGTCGAGCTGGCGGATCACCTTCTCCACCGCGGTGCGCGAGGCGACCAGGCCGTTCGCGCGGCCCCGCTCCAGGTTGCGGCTCTCCTGGCGCACGTAGGAGGCGAGCGACTCCCAGCGATCGACGAGCTGCCCGCGCTCGCGCTCGCTCTCGTGGGGCTGCACCGCGGCCAGGTTGAGGATGCGGATGTGCGGGCCCTCGATCGGATCGACGACCCAGTCCTCCAGGCCGAGCCGGGTGCGGGTGATCCCGTTCTCGAGTTCCGCGCGCAGCAGCTCGGCCGTCAGGCGATCGTCGCCGAGCAGCGCACCGCCCTCGAGCCGCCGTAGGCGCTCGGCGAAACCGCGCAGCTTCGCCTCCCAGAGCGCGCGGCCCTCCAGGCTCGTGTCGGGGACGATTCCGTTCCAGCGCGGATCCCCGAGGTAGGTGGCCTGGAACGGGTCGTGGCGCAGCCCGGCTTGCCAGACGTCGGTGCACAGCTCGGCCAGCTCGGGCTGCGCCACACCGGCCGCGGCATCGCGCCACAGGTCGAGCTCCTCGGGCGGCGGTGTCAGGAGCGGCTGGATGGTCTCGCAGGCGGCAAGAACCAAGACGAGACTCGGCAGAAGACTCGGCAGGAGGCGAACGGCTGCTTTGGACATGGCGCGCGACAATGGAGCGACAAGGGAGAAGGAGAGGGACGATCCGAGCGCTCGTTCCCCGGGACCCGGAGCGCTGCGGAGGAGCGCGCGACACTACTGGGCAGTCCTGCCCGGTTCAACGCTCGAAACGCGGGTCGACGCGCAAGTCGAGCACGCGCGAGAGGGCCGAGATCACCAGGCTGTGGCGAATGGCCCCGCTCCGGATCTGGCTGCGGACTTCCTCGAGCGCGAGCGTGTCCACCACGATGTCCTCGCCCGGGTCGAGCTCCAGCTCGTGGGTCACCCGCGCGCCCTCGGCCAGGAAGTGGTGGCACAGGTTGTTCTGGAAGGCCGGGTTGGGCTCGACGGGCCCCAGCACCGTCCAGCGCTCGGCCGTGTAGCCGGTCTCCTCGCGCAGCTCGCGGCGCCCGGCCGCCTCCGGCTCTTCGCCGAGATCGATCACGCCGCCGGGGATCTCCGTGGTGACCGTGCCCGTGCCGAATCGGTACTGGCGCACGACCACCACCCGCCGCTCCGGGGTCAGGGCCACCACGTTCACCCAGTCGGCCGTGTCCAGCACCAGCCGCCGCAGGGTCTCCTTCGTGCGCGGGTTCTCGACCCAGTCGAAGCGCGCGCGCGCGATGAGGAGGTCGGGGCCGGTCTCGCTGCGCTCGCGCTTCCAGGGTTGCGGCGACGGGGGCGTGGCGGGGGAGCTCATCGGGGCCGGAGTCTAGCAGCCCTCCGAACCGCCGGCGTTTCCCCCTCACCTGGGAGCGCCGGGCTCCAGCCCGGCTCCGCTTCCGGTTCTCCTTCTTCTTGCTCCCTTGGACAAAGGGAACACGCCAAGGAAAAGAGCCGGGCTGGAGCC
>JANOGB010000496.1:0-11963 GCA_031413955.1 Planctomycetota bacterium
GCGATCGGCTCGTCGGTCGACGTGATCAACGGCGCTCAGGCCGGCAACGTGTTCTGGCAGGTCGGCAGCTCCGCGACTCTTGCCGCGGGCACCGCCTTCAAGGGCAACATCGTGGCGCTCGCGAGCATCACCCTGAGTGTCGGCTCCAGCGTCTCCGGTCGAGCCCTGGCACGAACGGGCGCCGTGACGATGGACACCAGCAGCGTCTCGGTTCCCTCGGGTGGCGGCTGTGGAACCGCGGCCTCGGTCGTCGATCTTGCACCCGGCTGTGGTCCCCAGGTACCGATCCTCGCCTGCACGCCTCCGATTCTCGGCCAGTCCGCGTCGATCAACCTGAGTGGGAGCCAGCCCCTGAAGATGGGCTTCATCTTTGCCACCCCGTTCGGAGCGTCCGCGGGCATGTTCGGTAGCTGTCCCTTGTTCTTCGACGCGACGTCCACGCGCGTCATCGAGCGCTTCCTCACGGCAGGAAGCGGCAACGACGCCTGCATGCACATTCCCAGGAGACCGAGCCTCTGCGGAACGCAGTGGACGCTCCAAGCGGTGGTCTTCTCCTCGCGGTCGGTCGTGTCTGTCAGCAACGTGTTGCTCTGCACCTTGGGCACGTGAGCCGAGCCCCAGCCGCGAACGGGCCGCCACCTCACCGGAGGTGGCGGCCTGCACGGTTGCTGGCGGCAACGCGCGGTGCTGCGCCCAGCACGGGCAGGACCGGCACACAGCATGAGCGAGCACGACCTTTGGCCGAGCGCCGAGCGGGCACGCCATCGGCTGACGGTGCTCCACGCTCGCCTCGAGAACGAGGAGACCGCGCTGGGTTCGCTGGAGATCCGGAGCGCCCTGCGAGATCTCCAGGAGATGCTGGAAGTGCTGCAAGCCCGCTACGGTCTGCTGCGGGAGATCCTGGCTCGGACCAGCGAGGTCCTCTTCGCCAAGGACCTGGACGGCCGCTACGTGATGATCAACGGGCAGGGAGCGGGGATGTTCGGGAAGTCCGTGGAGGAGATGCTCGACCAGGACGACACGACCCTGTTCGATCGCGAGAGCGCGCAGCGGATCATGGTCGTCGACCGCGCGGTCATGAGCACCGGGAGACCGCAGACCCTCGAAGAGACCTTCGACCTTCGCGGCGTTCCGACCACGCTGCTCACGACCAAGACTGCCTGGTACGAATCTCGCGGAACGCTGCGCGGGCTCATGGGGTCGGCGCAGGACGTCACCGAGCGCCGGCGAGCGGAGCGCGGGGCCGAGGTCCAGCAGGAGCGCCTGCGGTCCCTGGCGTCGGAGGTCGTGATAGCCGAGGAGTGCTTGCGGCAGTCGTTGGCGGCCGAACTGCACGACGGTCTTGGTCAAGACATCGCCTTGACCAAGATGAAGCTCTCGGCCCTGCGCGGTTCCGCGAGTGACGAGCTGCGTGACTCGCTCTCCCGGATCGAGCGCCTGCTCGAGCAGGCGGACCGCTCCCTGCGCTCCATCACCTTCCAGCTCGGTCCTCCGTCCGTGCACGACCTCGGTCTGGTGCCAGCGCTCCAGTGGCTCGTGGCTCGCCGAGGACCTCGTCGTCCGATACGGCCTCTACGTACGGATCGAGGACGAGGGCATCCCCGCCGTGGCCGACGAGCGGATACGCGTGATCCTCTTCCGCGCAGTGCGCGAGCTCCTCGTCCATACGGCGACGCACGCACGTGCACGCGAGGCGCGTGTGTGGCTGAGCGCGGAGGACGACATCTTGCGCATCACCGTCGCGGACGAAGGGCTGGATTCGACCCCGCGGTGATCGGCCTCCAAGGCCATGGCCTGTTCGGCATACGCGAGCAGCTCAGGCCCGTGGGCGGCAGCATGCACATCGATGCGGCACCCGGCCGAGGCACGACGGTGACGTTGACCGCGCCGCTCGCGACAGGGCGCGCGGCCTCGACGCGAGGCGTGGAGGCCGAGCCCCTCCGGTTGGGCCGCGCGAGCGCCCAACCACCGACTGGGCAGAGTATTCCCGTACCAACCCGGGGTGCGCGGGTTAGAAGGTAGAGCAGGGACCCTTGCAGATCGGAATCTTCCAGACCGCCCGGATGGAGCAGCGACTTCTCCAGTCGCCGCAGATGATCCAGGCGATGCAGATCCTCCAGCTCTCGACGCTGGATCTGCAGGCGCGGATCGAGCAGGAGCTGCTCGAGAACCCGCTGCTCGAGCGCAAGGACGTCCTGGAGGGAGGGGCCGCGCTCGAGGAGTCACGCCCGGCCGGGGAAGCCGGCCAGCTCGCAGCGCTCGACGCCGTGCTGGCGATGCGCGAGCACGACCGCTGGGATCCCGCCCTGCGCCGCCGCCGGGGCACGATGGAGGACGCGGACAAGAAGCACGCGGCCATGCAGAACAGCCCGGCCGTCCATCACAGCCTGGGCGAGTCCTTGCTGAGCCAGGTCGCGCTCATCGAGCTCGATGTGCGCCAGCGCGCGATGCTCGAGTTCCTGGTGTTCTCGCTGGATGCGCGCGGCTACTTGCCACGCCCGCTCGCGCTGCTGGTCGAGGAGTGCGGCATCGAGGGGGCCAGCGAGGACGAGTTCTCCCTGCTGCTGGAGGAGCTCCGGCATGCCACGCATCCGGCGCTGGGCGCGAGAGACCTGTGCGAGTGCCTTCTCCTGCAGGTGGACGGAGATGCCCAGGACCAAGTGCTGTTGCGCCGGCTGATCAACGAGAACCTCGCGGACGTCGCGGCCAACCGTCTCCCGCACATCGCGCGCGCGACGGGGCACTCGATCGCGGAAGTCGGGCAGGCCATCGAGCTCCTGCGCACGCTCGATCCGTGCCCGGGCAGTGCCTACGGCGAGGCTCCGGCCGAGGTCATCCGCCCGGAGATCGTCGTGGAAGAGGTCGACGGCACCTTCCAGGTCCGTTTGACGCGCGAGGGGAGCCAGGAGCTCGTGATCAGTGCGGAGTACACGCAGCTCCAGCGCGAGGCTCCACGCGGCGATGCCGTGCGCAAGTGGGTCACGCAGCGCCTGGGGTCGGCGCGCTGGTTCATCGATGCCCTCGCGCAACGCCAGAGCACGCTGCTCAGGATCGGCAAGTCGATCTTCGAGCGCCAGGGAGCGTTCCTGGAGAAGGGCACGAAGGCCCTGCACCCGCTGCGCATGGCCGAGGTGGCGGACGCCACCGGTGTGCACATCTCGACCGTCAGCCGGGCGGTGGCCGGCAAGTACGCCCAGACGCCGCACGGCATCCTGCCCCTGCGCTCGTTCTTCTCCGGAGGCACGGCCCGGGCGGCGGGCGGGGTCGCGAGTCAGAAATCGATCCAGGAGCGTGTGAAGGAGCTGGTGGGGGGGGAAGACCCCAGCCATCCGCTCTCCGACGACCGCCTGGCCGAGCTCCTGTGTCAGCGCGACGGGATCCGCCTCGCGCGCCGCACGATCACGAAGTACCGCAAGGTCCTGGACATTTCTTCCTCGAACCAGCGGCGCGTCTACTGATCCAGTCCATTTGAGCCGCCCGTCTGGGTGGCTGGGTGCTAGGCTCGCGTCCATCCACGCGCTCGGACGGACGTCGGCCAGATGTCCGCGGAGCGCACTCGATGGCGCACATCAGCTGGACGAACCTCCTCTTCATCGCTTGCGCGCACCTGCTGGCCCTGGCAGCGATCGCCTGGATCGCCTTGGTCTGTGCTTCCCCCTGGACCATCGGCCTCGGGTGCCTGTGGTTCGGCCTGTGCGGCGTGGCGATCACGGGCGGCTACCACCGGCTCTTCGCGCACCCGACCTACCGGGCGAGCCGCGTCCTGCGCGCGTTCTACCTGCTCTTCGGCGCGGCGTCCGTGCAGAACTCGGCGCTGAAGTGGGCGGCCGACCACCGCACGCACCACGCGCGGACCGACACCACGCCCGATCCCTACAACATCCGGCGTGGCTTCTGGTGGGCGCACATCGGCTGGATCTTCTTCCGGAAGCCCGAGAAGGGGCCCGTGCGCAACGTGAAGGATCTGAGCGCCGACCCGCTCCTGCGCTGGCAGGACCGTCACTACGTGCTGCTCGCGATCGTGGTCGCCGGAGTCGTGCCGCTGCTCCTGGGGAGCTTCTGGGGCGACGCGATCGGCGCGCTGCTGGTGGCCGGCTTCCTGCGCCTGGTCGTGCAGTGGCACGCGACCTTCGCGGTCAACTCCGTCGCGCACTGGATCGGGCAGCAGCCCTACTCGCGGCGGAATTCGGCGCGCGACAGCTTCTGGACCGCGCTGGTCACGCTGGGCGAGGGTTATCACAACTTCCACCACCGCTTCCAGTCCGACTACCGCAACGGCGTGCGCTGGTACCACTTCGATCCCACCAAGTGGTTCGTGTGGAGCCTCGAGAAGGTCGGCCTGACCTGGGAACTCCGGCGCACGCCGCCGGCGGTGATCCTGGCAGCTCGGGCGGCGGTGCTGGCCGAAGTGCGTGCGGGGCCCGACGGTCGCGGACGACGGTGAGGACTGCGCTGCCTAGTGTTCCTTCCCCGAAGTAACGCCAACAAGGCGCCGTGATGGATCGTCGCTGGCAAGGCGCGCCGCCGACGCGTATTCGCTGCAATACTCGGAGAAGGCGCAACGCCGCCAGCGGCGATTCAGTGCGGCGGATTGTTGGCGTTACTTCGGGGAAGGGACACTAACGCAAGCGCAGTTTCAGCTTGCGCTCCGGCTGGCCGTCGAGACTGACCGGCTTGGACGTTTTTCGCCCGCCCTCGGCGACGGCCGTCACGGTGTAGGAGCCCGGCGCCAGCGGCCCGACGGTCTGCTTCGAGCTGTCGAAACCCTCGCTGAAGCTGGAGGCCATCTCCGCGAAGCCGAGCATGCCCTGCATCTCGCGCCCGTTCTGGTCGGTCACCGTGAGGAGCGCTTGCACGCTCTCGCCCTCGTCGTCGACGACCTCCACGACGAGCTTGGTGCCGGGGTGCAGGGCGAGTTCGACCTGCGCGCTGCCGCCCTTCTCGACGCGCACCGGCGCGCTCTCGGTGCTCGCCAGGTGCTTGCCGCGCGCCGAGACGAGGTATTCGCCCGCGGCCACGCCGTCGTACGCGAACGAGCCATCCGCGGCGCTCGAGATCATCGAGAGGCGATCGAGCAGATGCCCCTCGGAGTCGCGCACGAAGATCGACGCGTCCTTCACGGCCGTACCGGTCGCGTCGACCACGCGGCCCTGGATCTTGCCCGGCTCCGTGAGCTCGAAGTCGACGCCCTCCAGGACCTTGCCTTCCTCCACGCGCAGATCAGAGCGGACCAGGCGCCCGGCTTGCGTGTCGCCGCCGAAGGCGCCGCCGAACAGGGCGCCGCCCGCGGCCACGGCGTAGGTCCCCGGGCGCAGGTACTCGAACGAGTAGCGCCCGTCCTCGCCCGTCGTGCCCTCGGCGTATTGGCCGCCGAGCATCGATCCACCCTGGATGCCATCCGCGGTGACGAGCGTCACGCGCGTGCTCGGGATGGGCTTCCTGTCCGCGCCGCGCACCAGACCGCGGATTCCGCCCAGGGGCAGGGCGAGATCGAGCACGTGCTCCTCGACCTCCGGAATCGTCTCGCGGTACTCGACGTTGTCCTGCTGGAACGGCCCGCCGCCGGCGTTGACCTGCACGCTGACGACGTAGCGCCCCGGGGCGCCGAGCTCGGTCTGGTAGCTGCCGTCGGCCCCGAGCGAGGCCATCTTCAGGGCCTCGAGGCCCTTCGAGCCCTCGGCGAAGAAGGAGATCAGGCCGCCCTCGACCGCGGAACCTCCGTGCAGCACGCGCCCGCGCACGCGCACTGGATCCTTGGGCGGAGCACCGAGCACGACGTGCTCCTCCTCGCCGTCCTCGAGCTGGACCATGGTGAAGCGCATGTTGTCGAGCATGGAAGCGGTGGCCTCGCTCGCGCCGCCCTCGAGGTCGAGGTCGCTCTCCTCGAGCAGGGCCGTGATCGTCCACGAGCCCGGCGCGAGGGCCTCGAGCCGAAAACGCCCCTCGCCGTCGGCGCGCTTCATGTTGGTGTTCCAGTTGCCCTGCTCCTGCGCCACGATGCGCACGCCGCCGGCCGGCTTGCCGTCCGGGCCATAGACCTCGCCCGTGACCAGGGCGCCCTTGCGCAGCGTCAGCACGACGCCCTCGCTGTGCTCACCCGCGCGGGTCTCGACCAGCGCGGGCTCGCTGGCGGCGAACCCCGCGCGCTCGGCGTAAATCGCCGTGGGGCCCGTGCCGAGACCGGTGAGCAGGAACGTCCCGTCCTCGGTGCTGAGTGTCTCGGGTGACTTCACGTCGCCGCGCATGCTCTGGATGCGCTGGGCGTTGTCGACCTGCTGCGTGACCTTGGCGCCGCTCGCCGGGGCGCCGTTCGGCTCCAGCACGCGACCGGCGATGCTCGCCGCGGGCGCGAGCACGAGCTCGAGTGGGGTCTCGTCCACGCGCGGGAGCTGGAGCACGACCGGTTCCATCGGCCCGAAGCCCTCGGCCGAGGCCGCGACCTTCCAGCTGCCCGCCTCGAGATCGCGCAGTACGAAGTCGCCCTCGGGATCGTCGCAGTCCTGGCCGCGCGATTCCCCGGCCAGGAAGAAGGCGCCGCCCGCCTCCTGCGCGGCGCGCACGTGGAACTTCGTCACCGCCGCGCCAGCCAGGTCGCGCACGCGACCCGTGACGGCGCTCGGCCGCGCCAGTGTGAGCTCGAGGTCGTGCGTGTCCGGCTTGACGCTCTTGGCCTTGGCCTGCCACTTCTCCTTCGTCGCGTCGGCCGCTTCGCGTTCGAGCGTCGCCGTGACCACGAACGGTCCCTTGCCCAGACCCGTCACCTCGAAGCGACCGTCGGCGTCGCTCTTCGACTCGCCCGAGGCGCCACGCGCGGCGTTGAACGCGCCCATGCCCACCATCGCCTCGGGGTCGAATTTCACCTGGACCTCGGCGCCGCCGGCGGGCGAGCCGTCGGGCTGGTGCACGCGACCCGTGATCACGGCCCCACGGCCGAGCAGGAGCTCGAGTCGCTCGCGCTGCTCCTCGTCGCGCAGATCGAGCTTCTGTGCCTCGCTCTCGAGCGAGCCGTCCTTCTTCGCGAGCAGCAGGCATTTCCCGGGCGCGACGTGCTCGAGCACGAAGGCGCCGTCCGCAGCGCTCGTGGTCTCGGCCAGCTCCTCGCCCGGAAAACCCCAGATGGCGCTCTCGGCCGCGAGCACCTCGGCTCCGGCCACGGGCGCCCCACTCTCGTCGTGTACGGTTCCACGCAGCGTCGCGCCGCGCAGCAGCGAGATTTCGAGCTCGCGCACGCGTCCCGGCTCGAATGTGAGCGACGAGATCTTCGTGTCGGCGAGTTCCTTCGCGCGCACCTCGAGCGCGTGTGGAAAGCCGCTCGGCAGTGCGCGCAGCTCGAAGTGCCCCTCGCCGTCGAGCTGCGCGCGCCGCGAGAAGAGCGGCGCGCTGCCGAACGAGGACATCGAGAAGTCCTCGCCGTCCGGACCCAGCTCGAGCTCGATTTCCTCGAGCGCAGTGGCCGGCACGCCGTCCGGCATGCGCACATGACCCGCGAGGCAGCCGCCGAGTTCCGCCGCGAGCTCGAGCGAGTCCGTGCCCGCCCGCGCGCTCTGGACCTGGTGCGAATACAGGAAGCGTCCGTCCAGCGCGAGCCAGGTGTCGCCCTCCGCGGCCAGGGCCAGGGTGAAGGTCCCGTCGGCGGCGACGGGCGCGCTGCCGAGCGCATTCTCGCGCTTGCCCTCGGCGAGTAGGCTCAGGACGCCGCCCGTGCCATACACCTTGCGCGGCGCGAGCGCCTCCTTCAGCGCCACCACGCGCAGGGAATCGTCGCCGGGCGCGCCGGCTGGCAGCAGCACGCGTCCGCGGATGCTGCGCCCCGCGCCCGATTCCGCCACCCTGCGCTCGTCCGCCGAGCTCACGGAGAGCGAGAGTCCCTCGTCCGGCGACATGCCCGCTGGCACGAGCTCGACCGGCTGGGCCGGCTTTGCGAGCGAGTCCTCGTCAGCCGCCGACGGCGAGGCCGGGGCGGCTTCCGACACCGACCCTCCGCCGCGCTCGGTCTTCCCGAGCGCGAGCCAGACAGCGAACCCGGCGACGAAGAGAATGGCGGCGATGAGCAGGGTAAGCGCGGGCTTCTTCATGGGCAGGGGCGGGTTCGGGGCTGGAACCCGGGGGCTCCGGGGAACTTCCTTGGGATTCGAACGGCGCGGATTGCGCCGCCGCGTCCCGCTCGGGCGGACAGGAGCCGAGTCGGTCGGCGACGCGCTCGTGTTCGCAGGCTGCGACGGGCGATCGAGCCCCGAGACCAAGAGGATACATCCCGGGGCGTCGGGCTCCGCCGGTTCGTAGAATCCGCGCTCCGCAGCCGGACCGCTCGCGCGGTGACGGCCGGCCCACATGACCAGAAGGACTCGCGAGACCACGGGCGATCCGGCCGCGAGCTGGAGGGAGGCGGTCTGGGCCAAGGCCACGGCCGAGGCGCCCGAGCGCGAGCGCCCGTTCCGGACCCCGTCCGGGCTCGAGCTCGAGCCGCTCTACGTACCTCCGCGCGCCCAGGAGCCCGAGGTCGACGGCCTGCCCGGGTGCTATCCCTTCACGCGCGGGATCCACCCGACCATGTATCGCGGGCGCTTCTGGACCATGCGCCAGTACGCGGGCTTCGGCAGCGCGGCCGACACGAACCAGCGCTTCCGCGCCTTGCTAGCGAGCGGCCAGACGGGGCTCTCGACCGCCTTCGACCTGCCGACGCAGATCGGCTACGACTCGGACCATCCTCTGGCCGAGCCGGAGATCGGCAAGGTCGGTGTGTCGATCAACAGCCTGGCGGACATGGAGCGCTTGTTCGAGGCCATTCCGCTCGGCACGGTCTCGACCTCGATGACGATCAATGCCACGGCGCCGATCCTGCTGGCGATGTACGTCGCGCTCGGGGCGAAGCAGGGCAGCGCGAGCACCCAGCTGCGCGGCACGGTCCAGAACGACATCCTCAAGGAGTACGCGGCGCGCGGCAACTACCGTTTCCCGATCACGGCCTCGCTGCGCCTGACCACCGATCTGATGGCCTTCTGCGCCGAGCGCGTGCCGCAGTGGAACACGATCTCGATCTCGGGCTACCACATCCGCGAGGCGGGCTCGACCGCGGTGCAGGAGCTGGCCTTCACGCTCGCGAACGGACGCACCTACGTGCAGGCCGCGATCGACGCGGGCCTGGCCGTGGACTCGTTCGCGCCCCGGCTGTCGTTCTTTTTCAACGCCCACAATCACCTGTTCGAAGAGGTGGCCAAGTTCCGCGCCGCGCGGCGCATGTGGGCGCAGATCATGCGGTACGAGTTCGGGGCCAAGGACGCGCGCTCCTGGATGCTGCGCTTCCACACCCAGACGGCCGGCTCGACGCTGACCAGCCAGCAACCAGACAACAACGTGGTGCGCGTCACGGTCCAGGCCCTGGCGGCGATCCTGGGCGGCACGCAGTCGCTGCACACGAACTCGCGTGACGAGGCGCTGTCGCTGCCGAGCGAGGCCTCGGCGCTGCTCGCGCTGCGCACGCAGCAGGTCCTGGCGCACGAGTCGGGCGTGGCCGACGTGGTCGATCCGCTGGGCGGCTCGCCGCTGGTCGAGGCGCTCACCGACGAGCTCGAGCGGCGCGCGCTGGAGCTGATGGCCGAGGTCGAACGTCGGGGCGGCGCCGTGCGCGCGATCGAGAGCGGCTTCGTGCAGCGCGAGATCCACCTGTCCGCGCTCGCCGCCCAGCGCGCGATCGAGGCCGAGCAGAGCGTCGTGGTGGGCGTCAACCGCTTCCAGACCGAGGAGGGCGAGCCGGAGCTGTTCCGGCCCTCCGATCAGGCACGCGACGAGGTGCTCGCTAGCCTGCGACGCGTGCGCGCCGAGCGCGATCCGGTGCGCGTCGACGGCACCCTGCGCGCGCTCGAGGAGGGCGCGCGCGGGCGCGCCAACCTCCTGCCCCCGATCCTGGACGCGGTCCTGGCCCAGGCGACCATCGGCGAGATCTGCGCGCGCCTCGAGCGCGTGTTCGGTCGCTACAAGCCACCTCAGGGCTTCTGAGCCCGGCTGAATCCCCGCCAGCGATGCACCCCGCGCTCCAGTCCGTCGTCCAGGGCCTCCATCACGTGGCCATCGTGGTCCCGAGCATCGCCGCGGCGCGCAAGACCTACGTCGACGTGCTCGGCATGCAGGCAGGCGCGGTCGAGCACGTGCCGGACCAGAAGGTCAACGTGCTCGTCTGTCACGCAGGCGAGCAGCGCATCGAATTGGTCGAGCCGGCCGCACCTGATTCGCCCGTCACGGCGTTTCTCGCGAAGCGCGGCGGCGGTCTGCACCACCTCGCCTACCGGGTGGCGAACCTCGAGACCGCGCTCGCGCGGCTCAGGGCCGCGGGCCTGCGGCTGATCGACGAATCCTCTCGCCCCGGTGCCCACGGCACACGCATCGCCTTCGTGCACCCCTCCGCGGCGAACGGCGTGCTCACCGAACTGGTCGAGGACCCACACCCCCGAGCATGAGCCAATCCGAGACTCCCCTGGGACGATTGCAACGTATGCGCGAGCTGGCGCTCGCCGGCGGCGGCCGCGAGCCCATCGCGGCCCAGCACAAGAAGGGCAAGCTGACCGCGCGCGAGCGCCTCGACCTGTTGCTCGACGAGGGCTCGTTCGTCGAGCTCGACCGCTTCGTCGCGCACCGCTGCACGGACTTCGACATGCAGGCACAGCGCATCCTGGGCGACGGCGTCGTCACCGGGCATGGCCTGATCGACGGCCGGCCGGTGTACGTCTACAGCCAGGACTTCACGGTCTTCGGCGGCTCGCTGTCGGAGACCCATGCCGAGAAGATCTGCAAGGTGATGGACGCGGCGCTCAAGGTCGGCGTGCCGATCGTGGGCCTCAACGACTCGGGCGGCGCGCGCATCCAGGAGGGCGTGAAGAGCCTGGGCGGCTACGCCGAGATCTTCTGGCGCAACGTGCAGGCTTCCGGCGTCGTGCCGCAGATCTCGGCCATCCTCGGGCCGTGCGCGGGCGGAGCCGTGTACAGCCCGGCGATCACCGACTTCATCTGCATGGTCGAGGGCACGAGCTACCTGCACATCACCGGTCCGGACGTGGTCAAGACCGTGACACACGAGGTGGTGACCTCGGAGGAGCTCGGCGGAGCAGAGGTGCACGCCACACGCTCGGGCGTGGCCGCGTTCACGAGCCCCGACGACCGCGCCTGCATGGCGCTCCTGCGGCGGCTGCTGTCGTATCTGCCGCTCAACAACGCCGAGAGCGCGCCCTTCGTCCCGAGCGACGACCCGCGCGACCGCACGGAGCCGGCGCTCGACGCGCTCGTGCCCGCGGATGCGAGCAAGCCCTACGACATGCGCGAGGTCGTGCGGCTGGTGGTCGACCGCGAGTCGTTCCTGGAGGTGCACCAGGGGTATGCGCGGAACCTCCTGGTGGGCTTCGCGCGCCTCGGCGGACACGTGGTCGGCGTGGTCGCGAACCAGCCGGCGGTCCTGGCCGGCTGCTTGGACATCGATGCCTCGAAGAAGGGCGCGCGCTTCATCCGCTTCTGCGACGCGTTCAACGTGCCGCTCGTGACCTTCGAGGACGTGCCGGGTTTCCTGCCGGGCACGGAGCAGGAGCGGAACGGCATCATCCTGCACGGCGCAAAGTTGCTCTACGCCTACGCCGAAGCCACCGTGCCCAAGCTCACCGTCATCACGCGCAAGGCCTACGGCGGCGCCTACGACGTGATGGGTTCGAAGCACATCCGCGCGGACCTCAACCTCGCCTGGCCGGGCGCACAGATCGCCGTGATGGGGGCGGCTGGTGCCGCGCGCATCATCCATAGGCGCGAGATCCAGGCTGCCAAGGACCCCTCCGCCGAGGAGAAGCAGCGCACCAACGAGTACGAGCAGACCTTCAGCAACCCCTACATGGCGGCCGAGCGCGGCTTCGTCGACGACGTGATCGAGGCGCGCACCACGCGCCCCCAGCTCATCCGCTGGCTCGAGCTGCTGAAGACCAAGCTCG
>JANOGB010000497.1:0-12842 GCA_031413955.1 Planctomycetota bacterium
CCGGCGCTCCCAGGGTGAAACTGTTTCCGTCTGGCCTCCTTCACGGTCAAGGAGCGCCACCAGCAAGCCGATAAGGGCGCGGTCCCTCCACCCCAGAGCTCCCTCCCTGTCTCCATGTCCGCCGAGGAGAACAAGTCCCCCGACCAGACCCCGGCGCCCGCCGAGGGCGCCGCCGCGACCGCCAGGCCCGCCAAGAAGCAGGGCCTGTTCCTCGGCGGCGGCGTCGTCGGTCTGATCGCTTCTGCCTGGGCGCTCTCGATCGTGGCCGTGCCATCCGGCGGACACCACGAAGTGGAACACCGCATCGGAGGTCCCTTCGTGGTCGAGGTCTCGCCCTCGGCCGGCTTCCAGGAGAACCTGTCGGGCGACGGCGGCAAGCACTACCTCTCGCTCAAGCTCAACGTCGAGGTGGACGCCTTCGAGGAAGGCTATGCCGGCGCGCGCGCGTCGCAGCCCCTGTATCAGGCCAAGCTCACCGACGCGGTGCTGCGCACGGCCTCGCAGAAGTCCAAGGGCGAGCTCGACAACGCCGTGGGCCGTGAGGTCTTCCGCGAAGAGCTGCGCGTCGCGCTCGACCCGGTCCTGTTCCCCGTGCACGTCGGCGACGTGCACGCGCCCGACAACCCGCACGCGCTCAGCGGCCTGCGCTTCGGGCGCTCGATCTCCAGGTCGAACATGCGTGGGCTCTTCTACGAGCACGCGCTGCACGTCGACGCGGCGCGGAAAAGCCTGCGTCTCGACGACGGCAAGGACGTCGCCTTCCAGGGCGACGAGACGGATTTGTTCGTCGCGGACGCGCGTGGGAAGGGCGTGTACGTCGACGTGAGCGCCTTGCACGAGGACTTCCTGGGCGAGGTGGGCGTCGGGACGTTCGGCCGCGTGCGCAACGTGTACTTCAACACCTTCCTGACCCAGTGAGCGACCTGACCCTGTGAGCCAAGCTGCAAGCACGATCCAGGCCGTGCTCGGCCGCAAGAAGCCGGCCCAAGGCGTGGCCGCGCGCGACTTCCTGCAGCCGCGACGGATGAGCGCGAAGCGCCTCGGCGTGTTCCACCTCGCGCTCGAGAACCTGCTGCCAGCGCTGGAGAAGAAGCTTGCCGAGACGACCGGAGTGCGCCTGGTGCTGGCGCTCGGAACGCTCGCCGAAGCCGACGCCGAGACGATCCTCGCGCGCGCGGCCGACACCCCGTGCGTGCTGCGCTTCCGCTGCCAGAAGGCGCCCGCGTGGTGTTTCTGGGACCCGGCCGCCGCCGCGGGAGTGGTGGAGTCCATCCTGGGCGCGAAAAGCGCTGCGACTGCAGCGCGCAAGCTCTCCCCCACCGAGACCCGCATCGCCGTCCAGTTCCTGACCGAGATCGTGCGCGCCGTCGCGGGCGTTTTCGGGCTCGCCGTCTCCGACTTCGCGTGCGTACAGGCCAAGGCCGAGCTCGGCTCCTGGCACGAGGCGGGAGCGGAGGCCGAATCGTACCGCTTCGAGGTCCCGCTGGACGTGCGGCTCGGGGAGCAGTCGAGCACCCTGCGCCTCTACCTGCCCGGGATCGCGAGCGAAGAGGCGGAGGCCGACGCACTCGCGCCCGAGACGCTGCCCGCACATCTGGAACTCGTCGAGGTCGAGCTCAGCGCCTGTCTGCGAGGCTGCGAGATCACATTGGACCAGTTGCTGGCGCTCGAAGCGGGCGACGTGATCCCGCTCGATGCGCGCCTCGGCGACCCCACCACCCTGAGCATCGAGGGTCTGACCCTGGCGCAGGCGCGTCTCGGCCGCCACCGCGGACGCCTCGCCGTGCGCATCGAACGCCTGGACGTCCAACCGGGGGCGGTTGCATGAGCGAAGCCAAGCCCAGGCAGCTCGTGGCCGACAGCGATTTCGAGCACGCGCTCGACCAGGCGGCCGACGCCGTCGTCGTCGGCACCCGGCAGCTCGAGGAGCTGGCCCAATCCGGCCCGAGCGGCGCGGACCTGTCGCTGCAGCAGCTCTCCGGCGTGCCCATCCCCGTGACCGTGCAGCTCGGACGCGCGCGCCTGACGCTCGGCGACCTGTGCCGCCTGAAGGCCGGCGCGCTGCTCGAGCTCGATCGCGAGTCCCACGAGCCGGCCGACATCCTCGTCAACGGCAAGGTCGTCGCCCACGGCGAGATCGTGACGATCGACGGCCACTACGGCGTGCGCATCACGGACGTGGAGCCGTAGGAATCCTGGCGTGGAAGGCCTGGAGCGCCTGCGGCACCATCTGGGCGAACCAGGCGCGTCGAAGTAACGACGGGAGCGGACGTCGGAGCTACCGCAGTCGCGTGAAGCGCTCGGTCTCCTCGATCAGCGCGCTGCGGATGCCGGGCTCGCTGATCGAGTGGCCGGCGTCCGGGACGACGATGAGCTTGGACTCGGGCCAGGCGCGGTGCAGGTCCCAGGCCGAGCGCATCGGGCAGATCACGTCGTAGCGGCCCTGCACGATCACGCCCGGGATGTGGCGGATACGCTTGACGTCGCGCAGGAGCTGGTCGTCGCGCTCGAGGAAGCCGCCGTTGACGAAGTAATGCGCCTCGATGCGCGCGAAGGCCTCGGCGAAGTGGCCGCCGGAGAACTTCCGTACCAGTTGCGGGTCGGTGATGAGCTTGCTGGTCGTGCCCTCCCAGACCGACCAGGCGCGCGCGGCCCGCAGGCGTACGCTGCGGTCGCGGCTCGTCAGGCGTTTGTGGTAGGCGCGCATCATGTCGCCGCGCTCGCGCGGCGGGATGGGCTCGAGGTACGTCTCCCAGACGTCCGGGAAGATCTGGCTCGCGCCCTCCTGGTAGAACCATTCGAGCTCGCTCTTGCGCAAGAGAAAGATCCCACGCAGGACCAGCGCCTTGCAGCGCGCGGGATGGGTCTCGGCATAGGCCAGCGCGAGCGTGCTGCCCCAGCTCCCGCCGAACACGACCCAGCGCTCGATGCCGAGCGTCTCGCGCAAACGCTCGATGTCCGCCACCAGGTCCCAGGTCGTGTTCTCGCGCAGCTCGGCGTGGGGCGTGCTCTTGCCGCAGCCGCGCTGGTCGAACAGCACGACTCGCCACTTCTTCGGATCGAAGTAGCGCCGGTAGGCCGGATCGATGCCGCCGCCCGGGCCGCCGTGCAGGAAGACGAGCGGCTGGCCGCGCGGGTTGCCGCACTCCTCGTAGTGCAGCGTGTGCAGCTTCGACACCTGCAGCTTGCCGGTGGAGTACGGTTCGATCTCGGGGAAGAGCTCGCGCAGACGGGGGGAGGGACGGCTGGCCTTGGTCTTCATGGCGCGAGACCTTAGCTCGTGCGCGCGGCGCGCCGGCGCAGATTCTCGCGTACGGCCTCGGGGTTGGCGGCGCCGTTGCCGCCAGGCGAGCGCACCGCGCGGATGCGGAGGCCGCGGAGGCTCGCGGAGGTTCGAGGAGAAGGAGAAGGAACGCGAGCCTGCGCGTCTCGGGGTTCCCGCTCCTCTCAACGCGCCAACGTGAGCTCCACGGCGTCCGTGAACTCGCGCCGCTCGCCCCGGCGCCACACGGCCTGGAAGGCCAGCGTGTCGAGCCTGGTAGCGCGCGGGATTGGCAGCGTGATCTCGACCTCGGTGTGCCCCGGCGTGGCGCTGGCCGTACTCGATCCGAGGAGCGTGTGGAGGTCGAGCAGGAAGCCGGTGCGCTCGGCGAAGGCCAGGTCCTCGCCACGCCGCGCGGACACGAGCAAGCGAGCCACCGCACCCTTGCCCGAGAACGTCGGGGGCACGGGCAGGCGGAAGGTCAGGTTCGTGTCGGGGCTGCCGTCGCCCTCGACGAGCTCGAGCGTCCCCTCCGGTTCCGGCCCGTGGCCGAAGGAAGTGGTCGAGGCGAGTCGCGTCTGGAGGCTCGGGTCGTCCTCGTCGACCTCCAGGGTTTCGGGCGCGAAGGCGGCGAGCGCGGCGCGCCCCTGCGCCGGACCCGCGGCTGCCATGGCCGCAGCGGACCCGTTCAGGAACGTGAGGTACAGGGCCCCGGAATTCGGCCCCCCGTCGTCGTCGTTGCGCGCGCCGATGACCACGTCGACCACGCCATCGAGGTCGAAGTCCCCGAGCGGCGCGAGCGCAGAGCCCAGCCAGTCCCAGGAGTTGAGCGCCAGGCGCGGGAAGTTGCCCTCCAGGGCGCTGATCTTCTGGTGGAACGCCACCGTCCCTTGCGCCGTCAGGAAGAGCACGTAGACCGAGCCCTTTTCCTTGCCACCGTCTCCGTCCTTCACGGCGCCGACGGCGAGCTCGGTGATGCCGTCCCCGTTCAGGTCGCCCAGCGGAGCCACCGACGTGCCGAACTGGTCCGGCGACTCGAGCAGGCCCGTGAAGCCGCCGGAGAGCATGCTGATCTTGCGGTGCTCCTTCACGGTCCCGTCGGAGCGCAGATAGAGCAGCCACACCGCCCCGGCGTTCACGGCCCCATCGTCGTCGAGCGCCGCTCCGACGGCCAGATCGACGACGCCGTCGCCGTCGAAGTCCCCCAGGTTCGCCAGCGAGAACGCGAACCAGTCGAGGTTCTTCAGCCGGCCCGTGAAGCCGCCCAGCCCGCTCGCGATCTTCACGTGGCGCTTCACCGTGCCATTCGAGTTCAGGAAGAGGATCCAGATCGCGCCGCGCCGCGTTCCTCCCGTGCCGTCGGTCGGAGCGCCCACCGCGATGTCGGTCACTCCGTCGCCGTCCAGGTCGCCGAGAGAGGCCACCGAGCGCCCGAATTCGTCGTTGGCGCGCAGCTGGCCGGCGAAGCCGCCCTGGGTGCTCGAGATCTTGGAGGTGCTCTTGACCGTGCCGTCGGCGTTGAGCATCAGGAGGTAAAGAGCTCCGCGGTTCGAGCCGCCGTCGTCGTCGTAGTTGGCGCCCACCGCGAGGTCCTCCAAGCCGTCGCCATCCAGGTCGCCGATGCCCGCGAGCGCCCGACCGAGCTGGTCGCCCTCGTCCAGGATCCCCGTGAAGCCGCCAGCGAGCTCGCTGATCTTCTGCGCCTTCAGCACGCTCCCGTTCGGGCGCAGGAAGATCACGTAGGCCGCCCCCTGATCAAGGCCCCCGTCGTCGTCCCCGAGAGCGCCGCTGGCGAGATCGGGCACCCCGTTGCCGTCCAGGTCGCCGAGGACCGCGACCGATCGTCCGAGCTGATCGTTGGTCTGCAGGTTGGGTGCGAATCCACCCTGGGTATTGCTGATCTTCTGGAGGCGCTCGACCGTGCCTGGCCCGAGCTGGGCCGAGACCGGGGCTTCCAGGGCCCAAAGCGTGAGCGTGAACGTGACGAGGAACTGGCGAAGCAACATGCGCGACCCCATTCGTGATCCCGGAAACCGTTTCCCGAGGCGGAAACCCTTTCCACATAGGATCGCGCAAATTGGCCAGGTGCCTAGCCCCCACGTCGTGATTCTCGCGGATTCTCGCCGAGCGCTGCGCCCACGCTGAGCGGCGCGTCGCCGTCGCCGTCGCCCGAGAAGTGCAACTCCCCGT
Source organism: Planctomycetota bacterium (assembly GCA_031413955.1). Taxonomy (GTDB): domain Bacteria; phylum Planctomycetota; class UBA1135; order UBA1135; genus JABFRZ01. Next base: position 5,453 of record JANOGB010000497.1, read on the forward strand.
TCAGCGCGGCTCGGTCGTCGAGACTGCGGTCCCGTGGCCGTCCGCCGCCAGGCCGCGCTTCGCCACGCGTGATTCCCGGTAGAGTGCGGTGCGCGCGTTCGCGAGCTCGTGCTGGAACCCGGGCCGCCCCAGGCCGACGCCCACGGCTGCGTGGTACAGGAGACGGCGCTCGCCCCGGCTCAAGGAGCCGTCCGCCAGGGCGATCCTCGTCAACTGGTGGAGCCAGGTGCGTGCCTCGTGCACGTTACGGGGTCGGGCGACGAACTCCGACTCGCCGGGAGTGCGCAGGAGCTCGTCGGCGCGCTCGACCGGCATCTCGGCGCGAACGGCGAGAGCGTGGATGGCGCGCCGCTCGCTGTCCACGAGCACGCCGTCGGCATGCGCCAGGGCCACGGCCCAGTGGACGAGCTCGGCCGGCGAGCGGCCGGTGGCGTCGGTCGGCGGCGTGGGAGAAATCTCGCGCCCGCTTCGCGCGAGCTCTGCGCGCAGGCCCCGCGCCGCGCTCGTCCCCGCTTCCAGTACGTCGGTGAGCATCCACTCCGACTCGTTCCCGACGCGCGGCGAACCGCAATACGGGCAGGCGGCATCCGTGCCGCCGGTGTCGTGCGCACCGCAGGTTCGGCAGTGCGCCGTGGTGAAGGCTTCTTCGAGGCGCGTCTCGGCTCCCGTCCGGCGCGCGAAGACGAACAGCGTGCGCCGTAGCTCGCGCGTCGGTTCGAGACGACTCTTCCCGTCGGCTTCGAGCACGGCGCGCCGGCCGTCCCACACGATCTCGACCATGGCGCGCTCGCGCTCGGGACCGGGCAACAGCCCCAGGGTGCGCACCGATCCGACGGCGCGGTCGGCCGTCCAGGAGCGCTCACCGGACGGGAGCGCGGCGAACTCCGCGGCCTGGCGGCGACACAGGTCCTCTGCCGCGATGCGCGTCAGCGGATCGACGCGTCCCCGGCGGTCCGCGGCGGACTGGCGCCAGAACGCGACCGAGGCCCGGTCCTCCAGCATCTGCACGTTCATGCCCGCATCGCGCTCCAAGATGCGGGCGAGGCCGGGGATCTCGCGCTCGTCCGCCGCGCTCCACTCGCTCGTCTGGGTGATCTCGGTCAGCACCCAGTCGAACTGACCGCTGCGCGCGAGACACTGACAGTGCTCGCAGCGGGCCGACTGGTTCATGCGCAGCGCGGCGCGGCAGTTCGGGCACTTGCCCTCGATCAAGCCCTCGCCCGCGATGGTCTTCGCGCCACTGCGGCGCACGAAGCTCCAGCACTCGCTGAAGCTCTCGCGCGCGAGCTGCGAGCCTCGCATTCGCTTCCCCGTCGTCAAGCTCAGGCGATGGATGTCCGCGCGGAAGGGGGTGCGCACCGTGACCGTCTCGAAGTGCCGGCCCGGCCGGGCGTGCACGATGGCCAGCGGTCCGACGCCCGCGAGCAGCATGCCCTGCCGCCAGCCGTCGCTTCGCTGTTCCTCGATCTGCAGCGAAAAGCGCTCGAACACGCCGTCGGAGACGAAGGGCCGCAGGGGTTCCAGATCCTGGGCGCACCAGCCATCCTGGGCGCGCTGGAACGCGAGCTGCGCGCGCTCCAGGAAGCGGGTCTCGTGAAACGCGGGGTCGCTCGCCCGCAGGGTCTCGGCCCACGCGCGTGAGGCCCGCACGCGGCGTTCGGGACGCGCGCGCCGGATCGTGCTCTCCTGGTGCTTCCACCAGCCCAGACGTACGCCGATGAGCGCGAAGAGCACGCCGCCGACCAGGAGCGGAACACCGACCTTCGGGTACTCGAACGTCAGCCGGAGCACCCAGAAGATCAGCTCGATGAGCCCGCCCAGGTCGCCGTCGCCCGACCCACCGCCCCCACCTCCACCACCGCCATCGAAGCTTCCCCCGCCCCCGGCCTGTACGCAGAGCGCGATGCACGGAAGGCACTCGAGGTTGGATCTGCGGGCGAGCACGGCAGGAGCAGGAGAGCGAGCCAGAGAGCACGGTCGTAACCGTCGCGTCCTCTTCTCGCAAATCGGCGCCGCATTCACGCAGGCCTGGGCCAAGGCCGGCCTCGTCACCCGGCCCAGCGCGGCACGCGTTCGAGCAAGCGCGGATCGTCGAGACGCGCGCACACGCCGGCGAGCGCCGCTCGATCGGCTCCGCGCCACTCGAGCGCGTTCAGGTCCTCTTCTAGCGGCACGTCCGTGCGCAACGTGGCGAGCGTGCGGTAGAGCAGCGCGTCCGCGCGTCGTCCGGCCAGGGTTTCCGCCAGGCGCGCAGCGCCGCGCACGCGGACGTTCCAGTCGGCCGGATCGTCGGGGATCTTCTCGATGTGGCCGTAGGCGCCGAGCAGAGCCGCCGCGGAGCGCTCGCCGAAACCGGGCAGACCCGGGATCCCATCGGCGTCGTCGCCCACCAGCGCGAGGAAGTCGGGAATCGAGGCCGGAGCGACGCCGAAGCGCGCGCGCACGCCGTCCTCGTCGAGCAGGCGCTCCTTCCAGACCGTGACGACGCGTCTCCCGATCACGCACTGCGCCAGGTCCTTGTCGGGCGTGAGGATGCGCACTTGCTCGACGCGCGCATCCCCGGCGCAGCGCGCCGCGGCGCTGGCGAGCGCGTCGTCGGCCTCGAACTCGACCATCGGCCAGGTCACCAAGCCGAGCGCACGGGTCACGTCCTCCGCCAGCTCGAACTGCGCCAGGAGCTCCGGGTCGAGCCCCGCGCCCGTCTTGTAGCCGTCGAAGAGCTGGTTACGGAACGACTCGATCACATGGTCGAAGGCGACGCCGACGTGCGTGATCGACTCGTCGCGCACGTGTTTCAGGAGCTGGCGCGCGAGCGCGCGCGCCGCGCCGACCTCGACCCCGGACGGAGCGCGCGCGGAGGGTGCGCCGAACCAGGCACGGAAGAGCTCGTACGTCCCGTCGACGAGGTGCACGCGCACGCAGAGCAGTGTAGCCCCGGGACGGCATGAGATTCGGTCCGACGTCCTCGACGGCGCGCGGCGATTGCGGGCGAAATGGGCCGTGCAGCGCAAGGCAAGGCCGCCGGTCACACACTGGCGGTCTGGACCCTCCGGGCATAGATCGTGCCGGTCTCGGGATCCACCAGCGCTCCCCGGAGACTCCAGTCGCGGCGGTGGTGATGCACGCGCTTCAGCGGTCGGCGAGAGATCAGGAGGTGCAGGAACTCCCGGAACGACAGCTCGACGACCTTGGGCTGCTTCTCATCGGTCTTCATCTCGGTCTTCATCGGGGCCTCGACGCGCCCAATCTTACGGCGTGGCGCGACAAGTGGCGCAGTGCGCGCCCCGCCGGGCGACCGAGCTGTAGAACAACCGAAGAGTTTGCAGTTTCTTCATGATTTGGCGGCTTCGCAGACGTGACGTGGTGCGCCCGTCGTGACGCGACAAGCTCGCAGCGGTCGCCTGGGGAGAGCAGCATTTCGAAGGGCGGTCGCGCGAGGTCGTGGTTCCGAGCTGCGGCCCCACGATGGACGGCTCTTCGACCGTGGGTTTGAATGTCCGCGCGGTTCCTCGCGAGGACTCCTCTCACCCCACTGCGATTCGGACAACGTGATGGGCAAACGAACGACGCGCTCCAGGCCGCGCCTGTTCGGGGCGTTGCTCGTGTTGGTCACGCTGCTCGCGTATCTGCCGGCCTTCAAGGCCGGATTCATCTGGGACGACAACGTCTTCCTCACCGCGAACCCGCATCTCGGAACTCTCGAGGGCCTGAGGAGCGTGTGGATCCCCGGGAAGACCTCGCAGTACTACCCGGCCGTGTTCACCGCGTTCTGGCTCGAGCACGAGCTGTGGGGCCTGGAACCAGCGGGGTACCACGCCGTCAACGTCGCACTCCACGCGCTCAATGCACTCCTGGTCTGGAAGCTGTGCCGGAAGCTGAGGATCCCGGGCGCGTGGTATGTCGGCGCAGTCTTCGCGCTGCACCCGCTCCACGTCGAGTCCGTGGCCTGGATCACCGAGCGCAAGAACGTACTGTCGGGCTGCTTCTATCTGCTGGCTGCGCTGGCCTATCTCAAGTTCCAAGAGGAGCGTGAGGGTCCGAGCGCGACCGGGCTCGCCTCGCCGGCGGGCCCGGGTGGCGCGCGACCTGCGCCCTGGTACGCCGCCGCGCTGGCGCTGTTCGTCCTGGCGCTGCTCTCCAAGACGGTGACGTGCTCGCTGCCCATTGCGTTGATCCTGATGATGCTGTGGCAGCAGAAGGAACTCACCCTGCGCCGGCTGTGGCCGCTGGCCCCCCTGTTCCTGATCGGAATGGTGCTCGGCCTGCACACGGCGCACCTGGAGCGTGTCCTCGGCGCGCTGGGGCCGGACTTCGATTTCAGCTTCGCCGAGCGCGTGCAGATCGCCGGGCGCGCGCTCCTCTTCTATCCGCAGAAGCTCCTGGCTCCCTGGCCGCTGATGCTCGTCTATCCGCGCCTGGAACCCGAGGCCGTGAGTCTCGCGGCCCACTGGCCGCTGGCGGTGATCCTGCCGGTCGCGGGAGTCGCGACGGTGGCCTACCGGCGCGGGACCCGCGCTCCGGCGCTGGCGCTCGCCTTCTACGCGGCGACGATCTTCCCGGCGCTCGGGTTCTTCAACGTCTATCTGATGGTCTACACGTTCGTCGCCGATCACCACGCGTACCTGGCCAGCCTGGGGATCCTCGCGCTGATCGTGGCGACGCTCGCGACGCGCCTGCCGCCGCGCGGATGGGTGCACGGCGCCGGCGCGGTGGTGCTCGCCGCTCTCGCCGCGATGACGTGGAAGCAAGCCTCGATCTACGAGGACAGCGAATCGGCCTGGCGAGCCACGGCGCGACACAACCCGGAGGCCTGGGTCGCGTACAACAACCTGGGCAAGCTGGCCCTGGAGCGAGGCTCGAACGAGGAGGGTCTGGAGCTCCTGCAGCAGGCGGCGGCGCACGCGTCCTACACGACCTTCGCCAGCAGCGTCCGTTTCAATCTGGCGGTCGCGCTGGGCAAGCTCGGCCGCGATCGCGAGGCGCTGGAGGAGTTCCAACGGCTGCAGGAATCGACGGGCAAGGTGGAGGTGCACCTGGCACGGGCCCTGGAGCGGCTCGGACGCGACCCTGAAGCCGAAGGGTTCTACCGCCAGGCGCTCGCGGGCGAGCAACGCGCCGACGCGCTGCTGCCGTTCGGCTTGCACCTGCTGCGGCTCGGCCGGTCGGAGGAAGCAGTCGAATGGCTGGAGGAGCTCACGCGGCTGCGGCCGAGCGACATGGACGCGCTCATGTTCCTCGCCGATGCGTACGCGGGCGCCGGGCGCCTCGATGCCGCGCTCGCGGCCGCCGAGCGCGCCCTGGGACTGGCCCGCACCCAGAAGAACGAGCGCATGGCCGATCTGATCGGGCGGCGCCTCGCGCAATACCGCCAGGGAGCTCCGGAATCACGATAGTCTCGACGAGCCTCGACCCCTCGGATCCCGCAACCTCGCCTTCGTCCACTCCACGTGCGCGTCTGGCCCCGGGCGGGTTTGGCGCGCCGCTTCCCCCTGAGACACGAAAAAGGAGGCGAGGCCTCGGGGCCTCGCCTCCAGACGGACTCTCGTGGTCGCAGCGACCCGACTAGAGAGGAGCCGGGGGTTGCTTCCTGGCGGACACGTCACACGGGCTCACGAAGCCGTAGATGGCGGCGGCGGTCCAGCCGCAGACCCAGGGCCGGATCTCGAGGCCACTCTGGTCGGGCTGGAACGCGCCGCGGTACGCGGCCGGGGTGAAGAAGCCGTCATTCGGCGCGGACGCCACGCTCGTGACGGCGTCGTTGGCCGGACGCGGATCGAGTCGGATCACCCGCTGCATGCGGAAGGTCAGGTAATCGACCGCAGCGGCTCGCTCGAGCCTCCTGATCGGCGAAGCCGAGGCCACGATGTTGTCCTGGAGGGGAGCATCGTCGCCGAGAACCGTCACGCCGCGAGAATTGGATTCCGTGTAAGCGGCGGCGTTGAGGTTGTTGTAGAAGACGCTGTCCTTGATCTCGGCCAGCTTGCCGTCGACCTGGGGCGTGAAACCGCAGGGCGCGGTCGGGATGTTCCAGTCGGTCGTCCAGGTGCTGGCCCAGCTCAGGGTGCCGTTGGCTCCGTAGCCGCAGGAGTTGTCCGGAGCACCATCGGTGTTGTCGAACCCGATGAGGCGGTCGCCGAGGTCCAGGAAGACGCAGTTGCGGTACTGGACGCGGGCGTTGGAGCGCCAGGCCGTGGCGTGGTCGCTGCCGGTGCGCGGGGGCACGGCGGCGGGCGAGTCGGGCTGGCCGATGACCGTGGCGTTGTAGATGCGGGTCGTGGTCACGGGCTGCCAGTGGCAGTCTTCCGCGCCGTCGATCTCGAAGGCGTTGTCGCCCGTGCCGCCACCCTGCGCGGCCTGGGTGCTGTAGCCCTGGACGACCAGGACGAACTGGATCTTGCCGCGGTAGCCCTGGTCGATGTCGAGGCTGTCGTCACCGATGTTCCAGACGCTGAGGTACTTCAGGTTGACCGTGCCACCCCACACCTCGATGCCGTCGTCGAGGTTGTTCATGATGTCGATGTGATGGATGTCGGTCTCGCGGCCGATGGCGCCGAGCGACAGGCCGTTGAGCTCGACGGCGGGAGCGACCGAGTCGCCGCCATAGCGCAACGACACGTACTTGAACACGCCGCGATCGTCGTCGTCGTCACCGCCGCCGTACTGGTCGTCCGCCGTGCCGCGCGTGAGGCCTTCCATGTTGCCGCGGTTGGCCGCGTTGCAGGTCGACACGTTGGTGCCCACGTTGTGGTCGTTCATGAACGCGTTGCCCATGATCGTGACGTTGCCCCACTCGTTGGCGGCTTCACGCCACTTGCCGGTGCGCGGGTCGCAGTTGACCCAGGTCGCGCGATCGGAGGTGGAGGTGAAGACGATCGGGCAGTCCTTGGTGCCCATTGCCATGATCGTGCCGGTCTTGGTCACGACCAGGGCGCCATCGAAGCCGGGGCTGCTGGCGATCACGGTGCCCTTTTCGATCGTCAGGGTGGCGCCGTTGCGCACGTAGACCTGCGCCTGGAGGTCGTAGACGTGGTTCGCCGTCCACGTCTCGCTGACAGTGATGTCCGTGGTCTTGACGATGGGGGTGTTGCCGTTCGCGTTGGCGACTCCTGCCAAGGCGAGGGCAATGAGGAGGGTTGCTGCAGTACGATTCATGTCGCTTCTCTCTGGGGGTATTGGCTGGCTGTCGAGGTTGAGGTTCGTCCGTGCCGCAGGAGAGTCATTTCCCCTGACGTGCCTTCCATGACCCGCGACAGTAGGGGTCGTTTGTTGTTCGTCGATCAAGAGCACTCAAGACCCCGGATAAGCAGCGGGGGCGAAAGTACGGAGCCTGGCACGGTTTCGCGCGAGTCCGAGTTCGCGCAGGAGTGCGCGGCGGTTCCGGCGGACTCGT
>JANOGB010000498.1:0-3012 GCA_031413955.1 Planctomycetota bacterium
CCTCCTCGACGGCGGCCACGATCGAGGCGAAGTTGTCGTCGGTGATCACCATGTCGGAGGCCTCCTTGGTGACCTCCGTCCCGCTGCGCCCCATCGCGATCCCGATGTCCGCGCCCTGGACCGCGGGTGCATCGTTCACGCCGTCGCCGGTCATCGCGACCACTCCGCCGCGGGCCTTCCACGCGCGCACGATCCGCAGCTTGTGCGCGGCCGTGACGCGGGCGTACACGGCGACGCGCTCGACCCGCTCACCCAGGGCCCCATCGTCGAGGCGATCCAGCTCGACCCCGGAGAGCGCGAGATCCTCCGGTCCGGCGATCCCCAGCTCCCGCGCCACGGCGAGCGCGGTATGGGGGTGATCGCCCGTGATCATCACCACGCGGATCCCGGCGCTGCGCGCCAGCGCGACGGCGCTCTTGGCCTCCGAACGCGGCGGGTCGTACATGCCCACAAGGCCCAGGAAGACCAAGTCGCGCTCGACGGTTCCCGCGCTCGAAGGGTTGCTTCCCGGCTCGAGATCCCGTGACGCCGCGGCGAGGACGCGCAGTGCTCGCTGAGCCATCGCTGCGTTCTCTGCGAGGATCGCGCGGCGATCCTCGTCGGTCATCGCGCGCACGCCTGCCGCGTCGCGAACGCCTGTGCAGAGTCCGAGCAGGACATCGGGCGCGCCCTTGGTGAGCGCAAGGAGGCCTTCGTCCGGGCGCCTTCGGACCACCGTCATGCGCTTGCGATCGGAGTCGAAGGGAATCTCGGCGACGCGAGGGATGTCACGCTCGATGTCCGCCGCGCCGAGCCCCAGCTTGCCACCCGCCGTGAGCAGTGCTCCCTCGGTGGGATCGCCGACGACCTTCCAGGCGCCGTCTTGTTGCGCGAGGCTCGCGCCATTGCATCCGACGAAGACCGTCAAGAGCTCGCGCAGCGGGCCTTCCTGTCCGGGTTGGAGCCCGCTTCCTTCGGCGCGGATCGTGCCCTCCGGGCCGTAGCCTTCGCCGGTGACTTCGTAGGTCGTCCCCGCCGTCCACAGCGCGCGGACCGTCATCTCGCCCACGGTCAGCGTCCCGGTCTTGTCGGTGCAGATGACGTTGGCCGAGCCGAGGGTCTCGACCGCGTGCAGCTTGCGCACCAGCGCTCGCCGGGCGGCCATGCGCTGCACGCCGACCGCGAGCGCGATCGTCACCACGGCCGGCAGGCCTTCGGGCACCGCCGCGACGGCCAGGCTCACCGAGGTCAGGAACAGCTCGAGCGCCGGTATGCCGCGCACCAAGCCGAGCGCGAAGATCAGCGCTACGATCCCGAGCGAGCCCCAGACGAGGATCCGGCCGAAGGAGTGCAGCCGCTTCTGTAGTGGGGTCTTGTCGTCGCTCGCCGCGCCTGCCAGGAGATCTGCGATCCGGCCGATCTCGGTGCCCATGCCCGTTTCCACGGCGAGGGCGAGCCCCTTCCCGGTCGCGACGCTCGTCCCCAGGAAGACCATGTTCCGGCGATCTCCGAGGGGAACGTCCTCGCGCTCGAGACACGTGGCCACCTTGTCCACGGCTTCCGACTCGCCTGTCAGCGCCGCCTCGACGGTTTTGAGCGCGGCGGCCTCGAGCACGCGCGCATCGGCCGGAACGAGGTCTCCGGCCTCGAGCTCGAGCACGTCCCCAGGCACGACCTCCCCCGCGGGGATGGAGAGCGAGCGCCCGTCGCGGCGGACTCTCGCTTTCGGCGCCGTCATGCGTCGCAGGGCGGCCAGGGAGCGTTCGGCGTTGTACTCCTGGTAGAACCCGATCAGTCCGTTGGCGACGACGATCGAGAGGATCGCGATGCAATCTGCCCACTCGCTCATGATCCCGGAGACGAAAGCGGCGGCGACCAGGATCCACACGATCAGGCTCTTGAACTGGCCGACGAGAAGCGTGACCGGTCGGATCCGTGCGGCCTGGCGTAGCTCGTTCGGACCGCGCTCTTCGAGCCGCCTTGCGGCCACGTCCTGCGACAATCCGGAGCGAGACGAGGACAGCATGGCCAGGACAGCCCCCTCATCGAGGGCATGCCAAGCCCGTGACGGGGCAGGAGCCCTTCCTTCTGCTACGCCGCCTTGTTGCGCTTCCACTTCCACTCCTCCACCGCGCAGAACACGCACGGCACGATGAACAGCGTGATCAAGCTCACGGCCATGCCGCCCACCGACGGGATCGCCATCGGCTGCATCACGTCCGCGCCGCGGCCGGTGGCCCAGAAGATGGGCATGAGGCCGAAGACCGTGGTCGCGATGGTCATGAGGCAGGGGCGGATGCGCTTCAAGCCCGCGTCGATGGTCGCCGCGCGGATCTCGGCGACGGACTCGAAGCGCCGATCCTGGAAGGTTCCCTCGAGGTAGGTGGCGATGACCACGCCGTCGTCGTCGACGACGCCGAACAGGACCAGGAACCCGACCCACACGGCGACCGAGAGGTTCACGTCCCACAGCGCCAGCATGACGAAGCCACCGGAGGCCGAGACCAGCACTCCGAAGAAGATCACGGGGGCGATCCACCAGCGCCTGAAGCCCAGGTAGAGCATCACGAACATGATCGCCAGCGTGATCGGGACGAGGATCCGCATGCGCGCCGTGGCGCGGACCTGGTTCTCGAACTGGCCCGACCATTCCCAGTAGTAGCCGGCGGGGATCCGCAGGCGGCCGTCCTCCACCGCCTGCTGGAGCAGGGCCTCGGCATCGTCGACCACCGACACCTCGTCGCGGTCGCGCGTGTTCATCGTGACGTAGCCGACCAGGAGGCCGCGCTCGCCCTTGATCTCCTGCGGGCCGAGCACGGTGGTGATGCTAGCGAGCTGGGCCAGCGGCACCTGCGCGCCCGAAGAAGTCGGCACGCTGATGCGCTGGATGGCCTCGGAGTCCTCGCGGAAGTCGCGCGCCAGGCGGATGCGGATCGGATAGCGCTCGCGGCCCTCGACCGACTCCATCAGGTTCATGCCGCCGAGCGCCATCTCGATGACGTCCTGCACGTCGCGGATGTTGACGCCGTAGCG
>JANOGB010000499.1:0-27137 GCA_031413955.1 Planctomycetota bacterium
GAAGCCAGGCTGCGAGCACGGAGCGTACTTTCGGCCGGATTCGGCCCGACCACGGTCATCCTAACCGGTCGGGCGACGCCCGGATCGGCGCCCTTTCGAGCGAAGTCGCTCGTTGTCCTTGCTCTTTCCTAGCGCCGGTGCGCATCCGCACCCAGCGCCCGGGAAAGACGAACATGGGGCCGGGCGCGGGATCGCACATGACCGGGAGGGGAGCATGGAAATGCCTCAGAGACAATAGGTTAGGAGATTCCTTCCGAGCCGAGCGCGCCTGGAACGGTCCGTGTAAGGGCAAGGCTCATGCTCCTCCCTTGCCCTGCACCCAGGCCTTTCTCGAGCTTTCGACCGGACTCGCCCGGTCTCGTTTCCGAGCTCGAGCAACGCGGGGTCGCCGTGGAGCCGCGTCGGGGCGAGTGCCGGGACGCCTACGAGAACCGGATCAGCACGGCGCTCATGGCGCTCTATCGCGACACCCGCGATCCGCTCGCCTTCGAGGCGCTGTACTCCTTCTCCCGTCCCAGCGTCGAGCAGTGGATCAGCAGTCTGCTGGGGCGCGACCTCCTGCAGGTCGATCCGGCGGAGATCCTCCAGGACACCTTCGTGAACGTGTATCGCTACCCCGGCGCGTTTCGCGACGAGCACGGCGGCAGCTTCCGCGTCTGGGTGCGCACGATCGCGGGCAACGTCGTCCGCCGCAGCTCTCTGGCGCGCAGTCGCAGTCCGCAGCAGGAGCTCCCCGATTCGCCCGAGATCGAGGACAAGCAGGGCGGCCCGGCCCAGCGGGTCCTGGAGGAGGACGAATCCCAGCAGTTGCGGCGCGCCTGGATGCTCTTGCTCTGCTTCTACGCGGCAGCGTGGAAGGAGCTCAGCCAGCGCGATCGGCGCACACTGCACCTGGTCGAGGTCGAGGGACTCTCCTACCAGGAGGCAGGACGCGTGCTCGAAGTGCGGCGCTCGAACATGAAGATGATCGTCTTCCGCTCGCGCCGCCGCCTCGCCCGTCGCATGCGCGCGGCCATGCGCGGCTCGGCCGAACGCCCCCTCTCCGAGCTCGTGGCCTGATCCGTCGCGGGCGAGAGGTACACTCTCGCCCCGCGTGCCGGCACGTCCCGTCCCGATCGACCTCCTGGTGGCCGGAGCCGCCGAGCTGGCCACGCCCCTCGGGAGCACGGCGCGCGGCGGAGCGGAGCTCGGGAGGATCCAGGTCCTGCCGGCCGGGGCCGTGGCGGTGCGCGGCGAGCGCATCGTCGCGGTCGGACCGGAATCCGAGCTGCGCGCTGCGTTCGTCCCCGCGGCCACCCTGGATGCACGCGGCGGGACGCTGGTCCCGGGTTTCGTGGACGCGCACACGCACCCACTCTTCGCCGGCACGCGCGAGGAGGAGTTCGAGCTGCGCACGCAGGGCAAGACCTACCTCGAGATCGCCCAGGCCGGCGGCGGCATCCTCTCCAGCGTGCGCGCTGTGCGTGCCGCTTCCTCCGCGGCATTGCTCGAGCTCCTGCTCCTGCGCCTGGCGCGTTTCCTCGAGCTGGGCACGACCACGATCGAGGCCAAGAGTGGCTATGGGCTCACGCTCGTCGACGAGCTGCGCTGCCTGGAGGTGCTGGCCGAGGCCGGCCGGCGCCAGCCGGTGGAGTGCGTGCCTACTTTCCTCGGCGCGCACGAGATCCCGCCCGAGTACCGCGGGCGCAGAGCCGACTACCTCGCGTTGCTGTGCGACGAGATGCTGCCACGCGTCGCCGAGCGGAACCTGGCCGAGTACTGCGATGCCTTCACCGAGGCCCACACTTTCGGCCTGGATGACACGCGCGCGCTGTTCGGGCGCGCGCGCGAGCTCGGCCTCGGCTTGCGCCTGCACGCGGACCAGCTCAGCGCCCTGGGCGGAGCCGAGCTCGCGGCCGAGCTCACCGCCGCGAGCGCGGACCACCTCGAGCATGTCAGCGCGGCCGGCATCGCGGCCCTGGCGCAGGCCGGGGTCGTGCCCGTCCTGTGCCCGGTCGTGCCGCTCTATCTGCGTCAGGAGCGCGAGGCTCCCGCGCGCCGCATGATCGAGGCCGGGCTCGCGCCCGCGCTCGCCACCGATTTCAACCCGGGTTCGTGCTACCTGCAGAGCATGCCCGAGGTGCTGGCCTGGGCTGCCCTGCGTTACCGCATGAGTACGGCCGAGTGCCTGACGGCGGCCACGCTCAACGCGGCCTGCTCGCTCGGGCGCGGGCACGAGATCGGCTCGCTCGAGGCGGGCAAGCGCGCCGACCTGGTGGTACTCGACCAGCCGAACCACCGGCACCTGTGCTACGAGCTCGGCCGCAATCCGGTGCGCGCCGTGGTCGTGCGCGGCCGCGTGGTGCTGGAGCGCGAACCCGCCGTGGCCGCCGCGCGATGAGCGTGATCGAGTGCGTCCCGAACTTCAGCGACGGACGTGACCCGGCCGTGGCCGCCGACCTCCGCGCAGAGCTGCGCGCGGTGCCCGGCACGAAGCTGCTCGGCTGGCACTCCGACGCCGACCACAACCGCTCGGTCGCGACCTTCGCGGGCGCACCCGCGGCCGTGGCCCAGGCCGCCTTCGCCGCGATCGCGCGCGCGTGCGAGCTCATCGACGTCTCGCAACACGAGGGTGTCCATCCGCGCATCGGTGCGACCGACGTGTGCCCGTTCGTGCCGCTCGAGACGGGCACCATGGCCGAGTGCGTGCGCGTGGCCCACGCCCTGGGCGAGCGCGTCGGGCGCGAGCTCGGCCTGCCCGTGTACTTCTACGGCGCGGCCGCGCGCACGGCAGAGCGCCGCGAGCTGCCCGCCGTCCGCCGCGGCGGCTTCGAGGCCCTGCGCGCGGCGATCGAGCGCGACCCCGCGCGCCGTCCCGACGAGGGACCCGCGCGGCTGCATCCACGCGCGGGCGCGATCGCCATCGGCGCGCGCGGTTACCTAGTGGCCTTCAACGTCGACCTCGAGAGCACGGACCTCGCCCTGGCGCGCTCGATCGCGCGCGCCATCCGTGAGCGGGACGGCGGCCTGCCCGGGATCCGCGCGCTGGGGTTCGAGCTCGCGCGCGCCGGCTGCGTCCAGGTCAGCGTGAACCTGTGCGACCCGCAGCGTACGGGCCTCGAGACGGTCTTCGCGGCCGTCGAGCGCCTGGCCCGCGAGCGCGGCGTGCGTGTGCGCGCTGCGGAGCTGGTCGGCCTGGCGCCGCGCTTCGCGCTGGATGCGCGCATCGCCCGCGCGGTGCGGCTGCCGGATTTCGAGGCGCGGAGAGACGTGCTGGAGGATGCCCTCGAGGCGTGAGGCCGTTGCCTTTCGAGCGCGAAACGGCGCGCGCGACCACGGGCAAGACGCAGACCAGCGCGAGCCTCCAACTTGTCACACCCGTTCCCTTCACGCAGAATCCGCGCATGCCCCGCGGCCAGCGCACGATCGTGGTGATGCCGGCTTACAACGCCGCCGCCACGCTGGAGCGCACCTACCTCGACCTGCCCAAGGACTTCGTCGACGAGGTGATCGTGGTCGACGACCACAGTCGCGACGACACGGTCGCGGTGGCCGAGCGCCTGGGGCTGACGGTCTTCCGGCACGAGGTCAACCAGGGCTACGGCGGCAACCAGAAGACCTGCTACGCGCGCGCCCTGGAGCGCGGCGCCGACTACGTGGTGATGATCCACCCGGACTACCAGTACGACGCGCGCATCCTGCCGGCCGCGCTCAACATCCTCGAGCTCGGGATCTGCGACGTGGTGCTCGGCAACCGCATTCGCACGCGCTCCGAGGCGCTCGCGGGCGGCATGCCCAAGTCGAAGTACTTCGCCAACCGCGGCCTGACCATGATCGAGAACCTGCTCGCGGGCCAGAACCTGGGCGAGTGGCACTCCGGGCTGCGCGCCTACAACCGGCGCGTGCTCGAGAGCGTGCCCTACCAGCGCAACTCGGACGATTTCGTGTTCGACTCGCAGTTCCTGGTGCAGTGCGTGCACCTCGGCTTCAAGCTGGGCGACGTGCCCGTGCCGGTGCGCTACTTCGACGAGGCTTCGAGCATCAATCTGCGCCGCTCGGCCACCTACGCGCTGCAGACCCTGCGCACCTTCGCGCAGTGGTACGGCCACCGCTTCGGTTTCCGCTCGCCGCTGTTCGAAGCCAAGCCGGCCGTTCCGGCCGTGGCGGTCAAGAGCTGACGCTCAGCGCGGGCTGCGCCCACAACCCGAACGCACCGCGGAGACACGGAGCCTCGCGGAGGAAGTAAGGATGGGCCTCCGGATCGTCGACTCTCGGAGAGCTGGAGCCCCGCAGGCCCATCCTTTCCGATCTCTTCTTCTTCTCTCTTCTTTTTCCTCCGCGTCTCCGCGGTGCGTTTCCCTGCTGCGAGCCTAGAGGCTTCGGCCGCGTTCTTCGTACAGCCTGCGCGCCTCGGCGTAACGCGCTCGGGCCTCGGCCAGCCGTCCCTGCCGTTCGAACGCGACCCCCAGGTTGTTCACCGCGTCGGCGTAGGCGGGGTCGAGCTCGAGCGCGCGCAGGAAGTGCTGCTCGGCTGCGAGCGCGTCGCCCGCCTCGAGCGCCGAGACGCCCAGGCCGTTGTGCGCGCCGGCATGCCGGGGTGCGAGCGCGAGCGTGGCCTGGAAACAGGCGCGCGCCTCGTCCTTGCGTTCCAGCCGGAACAGCACTTGCCCCAGGTTGAAGCGCGCGTCGACCAGCGAAGGGTCGAGCTCGAGCGCGGCGGAGAACTCGCGCGCGGCCGCGTCGAGATTGCCCTGCGCGAGCTTCAGCCGGCCCATCTGGTAGCGCACCCATTTCGAGGCGTGCACCTGCTTGGCGCGCTTCAGGTGCTGCTCGGCGGCCGCCAGGTTTCCCGCCTGCAGCTCCAGGCGGCCGAGCGTGGTGAGCGCGGTGGCGTCGAGCCCATAGATGGCGAGCGCCGCTTCGAGGTGCGCGCGCGCTCGCGCGGGCTCGCGCTGCTCGAGGTAGTAGGCTCCGAGGCCGGCGTGGGCCACGTAGCTCCGCGGCTCGACCGCCAGGCCGTGCTCGAACAGGGAGCGCGTGTCGCGCCATGAAGCGAGCTGGGTTCGCGCGCGCACGGTCAGGGCTGCGACGCAGGTGGCGGCGGCGAGCACGACCGGCCAGCGCAGGGCAGGGCGGCGGCGCACCAGCGCCTGGGCCAGACCCGCCACGATCCAGGCCACGCCGATGAGCGGCAGGTACGTGTAGCGATCGGCGTGGGCCTGGGCGCCGACTTGCTTGAGCCCGATGACCGGTACGAGCAGTCCGAGGTACCAGCACCAGCCGAGCAGCAACCAGGGCAGCCGCGTGCGCGTACGCCAGGCGAGCCAGCTCACGGCCACGAGCACGACCGCCGCCAGGAGTGCAGGCGGGAGCAGCGCCGCGCGCGGCTCGTCCGCCACGATCGCAGCCAGCGGATGGAACACGCACAGCTCCGTCGGCCAGAAGGTCTCGCCCAGATAGATGCCATAGCTCCGCAGCGCGTTCAGGAAGCGCAGCTCGAGCGGTACCGCCAGGGTGCCGCTCGCCGCCCCGCCGACCTCCTGGGCGAACCACGTCGAGAGCCCGCCGAGGACGGCCAGGGCGAACAGCGGCAGCTTCTCGAGCCACAGCGCGCGCGTGCGGTCGGCCGCGCCGGTGCGCGCGGCTCCCAGCCTGCGCAGGGGCCAGAAGTCGAAGAGCAGCACCACGAACGGGAACGTCACCGCCATCGGTTTGGAGAGCAGCGCCAGCACGAAGGCGAGCAGCACGAGCAGATAGCGCGCCAGCGAGGGCGCGCGGCCGTGCCTGAGGTAGAGCAGCAGCGCCGCCAGGTAGAAGGCCGCGCACAGGACGTCCTTGCGCTCGCTGGCCCAGGCCACGGACTCCACGCGCAGCGGATGCAGGGCGAACAGCGCGGCCGCCAGCGCCGCGGCCCACGTGCTCGCGAGCAACGCGCGCACGAGCAGCAGGACGAGCAACGCGTTGAGCGCGTGCAGCGCGACGTTCACCAGGTGGTGCGGCCCCGGCTCGAGCCCGAACAGCTCGACGTCGAGCATGTGCGCGAGCCACGTCAAGGGGTGATAGTTGGCCGCGTGGTCGTGCGTGAAGACCCAGCGGATCTCCTCCCAGTCGAGCCCCTGGGCGACGTGCGGGTTGGCGCTGAGGTAGACCTCGTCGTCGTAGGCGACGAAGCCGTGCGCATGCACGGGCCAGTAGAGGACGGAGACCGCCAGCACGAGCCCCAGTGCGGCGAGCAGCAGATTCATCCGCGCGCGCATGGTCGTTACCCGCCCTCCTCGAGACCCTGCAGCGCCGCACCGGCCAGCTCGAAGGTGGGATCGAGCTCGAGCGCGCGCTCGAAGGCCTGCCGGGCACCGAGCACGTCGCCGCGCCGCGCGCGCGCCGAACCGAGGTTGTAGCGTGCGAAGGGATCGTCGGGTGCGAGCTCGACCACCTTCTCGAAGGCCGCCAGGGCCTCGCTCAGCCGCCCGCGCGCGAGCCGCACCTGTCCGAGGTTGCTCCAGGCGTCGGCGTGGGCGGAGTCGAGCGCCAGCACGGCCTCGAAGCGCTGCTCGGCTTCTTCCATGCGCAGGGCGCGCTGGGCCAGGACCCCCAGGTTGAAGAGCGCGTCCGTCGCGGGCGGATGGCGTGCCAGGCAAGCCTCGAAGTACGCCTGGGCCGCGCCGAAGTCGCCCAGTTCGAGCTCCACCGTGCCGAGGTTGAGGAGGCTCTCCTGGTCGTCGGGCTCGAGTGCCAGAGCCCGCAGCAGACACTCGCGCGCGCGCTCGAATTCGCCCTGCGCGAGATGGCACAGGGCGAGCTTGTCGAGCACGTGCGCGTCGCGTGGATGGAGCGCCAGCGCGCGCTGGAAAGCCGCGCGCGCGCGCGGCTCGTCGCCTGCCTCGAGGGCCAGTTCGCCCAGCTTCGTGTGCGCGAGGTAGTTGTGCTCGTCGAGCGCGAGCGCGTGCTCGAACAGCGTGCGCGTGTCCTGCCAGTACCCGACCTGCCGCCGCGCCAGCACGCCCAGCGCGAGCACCGCGGCCAGACCGAGCGCGCAGGGCGCGAGGCGCGCACGCAGGCACAGTCCCGCGCCCAGGGCGGCCGCCACGAGGCCGAGCGCGGGCAGGTAGGTGTAGCGGTCGGCGTGGGCCTGCGTGCCGACCTGCAGCAGGCCGAGCACCGGCAGCAAGGTCACGAGGTGCAGGCCGATCCCGACCGTGACGACCGGGACGCTGCGGCGCACGCGCCAGGCGAGCACGAGTCCGGCGCCCACCAGCGCGGCGCCCGCCAGCGCGCCGGGGAGCAAGGCACGCGCCGGCTCGGCCGAGGTGCTGGCCGCGTGCGGATAGAAGACCGACAGCCCGCCTGGCACGCAGCTCTGGGCGAGATACACGCCCACGCTGCGCAAGGCGTTCAGCAGGCGCAGCTCGAGCGCGAGCGAGGAGAACGAGCTGGTGGAACCCGCCTGCGACTGGGCCGAGAGCGTGGCCAGCGCGGCCAGGCCTGCCAGGGCGAAGAGCGGCAGTTTCTCGATGAGGATCCGCCGCATGGGCTGCTCGCCGATGGCGGGCGAGGGTCCACGCGCGAGCCTGCGCAGGGGCCAGAAGTCGAGCAGCAGCGCCAGCACGGGGAAGGTCACCGCCATCGGCTTCGAGAGCAACGCCAAGCAGAAGGTCCCGGCCACGACCAGGTAGCGCGCTCGCGACGGCGCGCGGCCGTAGCGGAGGTAGGCGAGCAAGGCGGCCAGGAAGAAACTCGCGCACAGGACATCCTTGCGCTCCGCGGCCCAGGCCACCGATTCCACGCGCAGCGGATGCAGCGCGAAGAGTGCCGCGCCCAGGCCTGCGGCCCAGATGTTCTGGAGCAAGGCCAGGAGCAGGTGCATGGCGAGCACCGCGTTGAGAGCGTGCAAGCCGACGCTGACCCAGTGGTGCGGCCCGGGTTCGAGCCCGAACAGCTCGACGTCGAGCATGTGCGAAATCCACGTCAGCGGGTGGTAGTTGGCGGCGTGCTGATGGGTGAAGGCCCACTGGATCTCGTTCCAGGCGAGGCCCTGGTTGACGTGCGGGTTCTCGAGCAGGTACTCGTCGTCGTCGTAGCGCACCCAGTCGTGGCCGCCGACGGGCGCGTACACGAGCACGACGCCGAGCACGAGCGCCAGAGCGAGCGACCAGGTCGTGCGCCGGCTGGTCATGGGCGCTACTCGTCTCCCAGGCGCTCGAGGAGCTCCGCGCCCAGGCTGCGCGCGCGCGCGTCGCCGGCCAGTGTGGGAGCGCACTCCAGCGCCCGGGCCAGCTCGGCGTCGGCGCGCTCGAGGCTGCCCTCGCGCGCGAGCACGAGCGCCAGCAACAGGTGCGCTTCGCCGCTCTCCGGCCGGACCGCGACGGCGCGTTCGAAAGCGCCAAGCGCGAGGACGAACTCGGCCCTCTGGTAGCGAGCCTTGCCGATGTTCAGCTCGGCCTCGAAGAAGCCCGGTCGGATCGCGGCCGCGGATTCGAAGTGCCGCAGGGCCGCGTCGAGATCTCGCTCGCCCAGCACCAGGCCGAGATTGTTGTGCACCACGAAGTTCTGGTCCGTGACCTCCAGCGCATGCTCGAAGAGCGCCTCCGAGCCGCGCCAGAAACCGATCTGACGCGCGCTGACGAGGGCGAGAGCCACCAGTCCGGCCAGGACTGGCGCAACCAGCATGCGCCGCGCGCTCACGAGCTCCGCCACGCTCCAGGAGAGCGCGAGCTCCAGGCCGATCAGCGCGAGATAGGCGTAGCGATCCGCGTGCGCCTGGTTGCCGACCTGCACGAGCCCGATCATCGGCACCAGCAGGCCGAGGAACCAGCACCATCCGAGCAGCAGCCACGGCCGGCGGCGCCGTGCGCGCAACGCGCCCCACGTGAGCAACGCAAGCGCGAGCAACGCGCCGGCCCCGGCGAGGAGCTGCGAGCGCGGCGGCTCGGCCAGGGCCGGGTGTGGATAGAGCACGGCCAGCCCCGCTGGCCAGAGCGCCTGGCGCACGTAGACGAGATAGCCGAGCGCCGCGTTCGCCAGGCGCTCGGGGAGCGCGATCGACACGCGCAGCGCGCCGCCCGCGCCCTGGGCCACCAGCGTCAGCACGATCGAGACGAGGCTGAGCGCGAAGAGTGGCAGTTTCTCGCGCGCCAGCTGTCCGAGGCTCGGACCGGCCGCAGGGCGTAGGCGGCCAAGGGGCCAGACGTCGAGCACCAAGAGCAGGCACGGCAGAGTGACCAGCGTGGGTTTGGCCATCAACCCGGCGGCGAACGCCAGCGCCACGCACGCCAGACGTGCAGCGGACGGAGCGCGTGCGTGGCGCGCGTAGGCGAGCAGCGCCAGACAGAAGAACGTGCCCGCCAGGACGTCCTTGCGCTGCGCGACCCAGGCCACGGACTCGACCCGCAGCGGGTGCAACGCGAACAGCGCCGCGGCCAGCGCGCTCGGCCACGCTCTTGCCGTCAGCGCGCGCAGCGCGAGGAACAGGAGCGCCGCGTTGAGCGCGTGCAGGAGCGCATTGACGAGATGGTGTCGCCCCGCGTCGAGCCCGAAGAGCTGCACGTCGAGCGCGTGCGACAGCCAGGTCAGCGGGTGCCAGTTGTACTGGTAGCCGGCGCTGGTGCAGGCCCAGCTCAGCGTTTCGCTCGTCAGACCCTGCGCGAGGTGCGGGTTGTCGCGTACGTAGCCGGGATCGTCGAACTCGATGAAGGGGAAGCCCGCCGTGCGCGCGTACAGGGCCAGCGTCGCGCCGAAGAGGAGCAGCGCGACGAGCCAGGCGCGCGGGCGCGAGGGAGCGTCCAATGTGCGCAAGCTAGTGTCCCTTCCCCCGACGATCCATCACGGCGCCTTGTTGGCGCTACTGCGGGGAAGGAACACTAGTCGCCGACGTAACCCAGACCCTTGAGCAACTCCAGTTCCTCGGCCGAGGGTTGCTCGACCGTGCCCGTGGATCCGGGCTTCGGCAGCAGGCGGATGTAGGCGCTCAGCGCCTGCTCGAGGCGCTGCGCGAGCGCGGGCTTCTGCTCGAGGACGTTCCGACGCTCGAGCGGATCCGCGCCGAGATCGACCAGGAAGGGCGTGCCGTTGCTGCTCCAGCCGAACTTGTCTTTTCCGTCCACGAGCACGCGCCAGTCGCCGAGGTGGCGCCAGTCCTTGGCGTTCGGCCCCTGCGAGCGCTGGTTCATCATCGGGAGCTTGTAGAGCTCGGCCACGATCGGATGTTTCCCGCCCAGCGGCAGGCCCTGGACGTCGGGCGGCAGGGCGATGCCGAGGCGCGTCAGGATCGTGGGCAGGATGTCGACCTGCTGGACGGGGGTCGAGTCCTCGCCCGTGCGCGCGCCCGCCCCGGGCGCCTTCACGAAGAACGGGATGTGGATCTCGGCCTGCGTGAGCGAGTCGCCATGGCCCCACAGGCCGCTCTCCCCGAGCACCGGGTCGCCGATCAGGTCACCGTGGTCCGCCAGCACGAAGATCCACGTGTTCTCGTACAGCCCGCGCAGCTTGAGGTGCTCGATCAGCCGGCCGATCTCGCGGTCCATGTAGCGGATCTCGGCGTCGTAGCAGATCTTCGCGTAGGTCACGCCATCCATGCGCGTGGCGTCGAGCCCCGGCGGGAACACGGGGTGGATGTCCTGCAGCGGTTCCGGGGCGCCGGTGGGCTTGCCCGCCTCGTCCTTCGGCGGCTCCTTCCACCAGGGGCTGTGCGGGTCGTAGTAGTTCAGGAACAGGAAGAAGGCGTCGTCTTCGTGCTCGTCGACGTACTCGAGCGCGGCGCGCGTGACGTCCTCGGCGGGTCGGCCGTTGAGCGCCGTCACGCCCTCGTCGTCGTAGTGCTCGAAGCCTTTTCCGAGCCGAAAGCGCTGGAGCAGCCAGGGCCCGGCGATGATCCCCCCGGTCGCGTAGCCGTGCTGCGCGAGCAGCTGCGCCAGGGTCACCTCGTCCGCCGCGATCGGCCGCGCACGGTAGGCGCCGTATTGCGCGCCGATGCCTTCGCCGAGATTCAGGGGACCTTCCGGGTCGTAGTTCGCGCCGTGGGCCGAGGGGAACTTGCCCGTGAACATCGAGGCGTGCGTGGGCAGCGTCCAGCTCGAGACCGCGTAGGCTTGCGTGTACACCAGCGAGTCCTTTGCGAGCCGGTCGAGGTTGGGCGAGGTCGGGAGCGGGTAGCCGTACAGCCCCAGATGATCGCGGCGTGTGGTGTCGAGCGTGATGAGCAGGATGTTCGGTCCCTGCGCGCGCTTCCCGCAGGCTGTGCCGAGCAAGGCGGCCAGCAGCGTAGTCAGCAGCGTAGTCAGCAGCGTGGCTTGCGACGGAGGAGGGAAGCGCATGCGGGTGGGGCGGTCACCGAGCGGAATGGTACCGAGACGCGTCACGCGCTTCGCCCCATCCAGCCGCTCGGGGCGGCTACGGCCGCGCGTCGCATGCGGTTGGTGCTCACGGGGTCTTCAGGCAGGGTTTCTGCGCGCGGTAGAGCGCCAGGACGGCGGACAGCCGCGCCTCGTGCTGGGCAGGAACGAGTTGCACGGCACGCGCTTGCCATTGCACGGCTTCGTCGAAACGGCCCAGGCGCGCCAGGGCCGCGGCGAGGGTCTCCAGGAATCCCGCCTGGTTGTGGCCGGTGGCCCGGCACAACTGCTCGGCGATGGCCAGCGCCTCCGCGGGTGCCGCCGCGCCGCGGCTGGTGGCCAGCACCCAGGCCAGGTTGTTCTGGAGCTGCTTCTCGGTCGGATCGAGCGCGACCGCGCGGCGCAGGTGGGCGATCCCTTCGGCGTCCTGGCCGAGCTCGGCCAGGAGCAAGCCGAGCTCCGCGTGCAGCGCAGCGACTCCGGGCGCGCTCGCCAGCGCGCGTTCGAGCTCCACACGCGCCTCCTCGGCGCGCCCGCCGGCGCGCAGTACGTGCGCCAGGTTGAGGCGCGCGCCGGCCAGCGAGGGACGCAGCTCGAGCGCGCGCCGGTAGTGCTGCTCCGCCGCCGCGAGATCGGTGGCTTCGAGCGCGCGTGCGAGGTTGACGTGCGCGACATCGCTCTCGTCGGCTTCCAGCGCGTGCGCGAGCAGCGTGCGCGTGTCGCGCCAGACGCCGATCTGCCGCGCGCTCACGACGGCCAGGGCGGCGAGCACCACCAGGCCGCACGCCAGCGTCGCGCGGCGCGCCCGCACGCGGCCGGCGAGCGCATCCACGCCCCACACGAGCGCGAGCCCGAGCCCGACCGACGGCAGATAGGTGTAGCGCTCGGCCCAGCCTTGCAATCCGACCTGGACGATTCCGATCACAGGTACGAGCATGCCCAGGAACCACAGCCAGCCGACGAGTGCGTAGGGCGCGCGCTGCCGCAAGACGAGCAGCAGCGCGCTGGCGCCGAGCAGCAGTGCCAGCCCGGCCAGCACGCCCGGCGACCAGGGTCCGCGCGGCGGTTCCGCCAGCGCTGGGTGCGGATGGAACGCGCACAGCCCGGTCGGGACGAAGGTCTTCCAGACGTAGAGCCCGCCGGCCGAGAGCGCGTTCGCCAGGCGCGCCTCGAGCCCGATCGCATCGGAGCTGCCGAAGGCGCCGCCCGAGCGCTGGACGAGGAGCGTGACCAGCGCCGCGGCGCCGGCCAGCACGAGGAACGGCAGCTTCTCCAGAAAAATCCCGTACGAAACGCGGCTTCCGGTCACTTCCCCCGGGTGGGTGGGGGCTCGGGATGGCAAGGGGACGGGGGCGCCGGGCGCAGGTTTCCGAAAAAACCTCTGCAAGGGCCAGACGTCGAGCAACAACAGCACGCCGGGCAGCGTCACCAGCATCGGTTTCGCGAGCAGCCCGAGCGCGAACAGCGCGAGACACAGTCCGAGCCGGGCCCTTCCGCCGCGGCGCGCATGGGACGCGTAGGCCCACAGGCATCCGAAGGCACAGCTCGCCGCGAGCAGGTCCTTGCGCTCGCTGACCCAGGCCACCGACTCGACGCGCAAGGGATGCAGCGCGAAGAAGGCCGCCACCAGCGCGCTCTTTCCGCGCGCGCCTGTCAGTGCGCACAGCGCCAGGAAGCACAGCGCTGCGTTGAGCGCGTGCAGCACGGCGCTCGTGCGGTGGTGCGCGCCCGCCTCCAGCCCGAACAGCTCGACGTCGAGCTGGTGCGAGAGCCAGGTCAGCGGGTGCCAGTTGGCCCCGTGGCCGGTGGTGAAGGCCCAGCGCGCTCCCGCCCACGTGAGGCCGCCGCGCACGTGCGCGTTCTGGGTCACGTACACGTCGTCGTCGTAGTTCAGGAACTCGAACGTGCCCGTGCGCCAGTAGAGCGCGAGGGTGAGCACGAACAGCAGCGCAGCGAGCACGGCCGGTCGGCGCAGCACGACGGACTGCATGGCTCACCTGTCCTCGCCGGTCAGTTCGCGCACGCGTTCCTGGGCCGCGCGTGCCTCGGCCGGTCGCGCCAGCGCGAAGAGGACCTCGGCGAGCTTGCGCCAGGCGTCGATCGATCCGGGGTGCTGGCGCGCGGCCAGCTCGTAGTGCTGCAGCGCGCCCTCGCGATCGCCCTCGAGCTCCAGCAACAGGCCCATGCTCAGGCGCGCCTTTTCGTGGTCCGGCGCGAGTCGCAGCGCTTCCTGGAACTGTGCCTTGGCTTCCTCGCGCTGGCCGAGCTGCGCGTGGATGGCGCCGAGGTCGACGTGGGAGCTCGGCAGCGCCGGAGCGCTGGCGAGCGCCGCCAGGTAGTGCTCGCGCGCGCGTTCGAGCTCGCCCTGGCGATGGAGCCAGAGGCCCATGTGCTCGTGGGCGACGTAGTTTCCTCTGGTCACCTCCAGCGCGCGCGTCGCCAGCGTTCCACTGTCCCGCCACGTGCCGATCTGCTGGTAGGCGACGCCGGCGAAGAGCGCTGCGATCCCGAGTCCGACGGCGTAGGCCGCGCGCGCGAGTCCTGGCGTACACAGGAGCTCGCGCGCCAGGAAGACCAGCGCGAAGGTCGGCCCGACGAGCGGCAGGTAGACGTAGCGATCCGCGTAGAACTGCGAGCCGACCTGCACCAGCCCGATCACCGGCGCGAGCATGACCAGCAGCCACAGCCAGCCCACCCAGACATACGGGCAGCGCGCGCGCAGCCGCCAGGCCCCGAGCGTCGCGCCGACCAGGGCGAGGGCGCTCAGCGCGACCCTCCAGCCGAACGGCTCGAAATGCCCGCCGACGATCAGGGCCGGGTGCGGATAGAAGAACGCCAGGCCCGCCGGCCAGACGGCCTGCGCCAGGTAGGCCACGGTGCCGAGCAGCGCCGTCGCCACCCGTTCGGAGAACGACAGCACTTCCATCGGCTGCACCGCACCTCCGGCGCGCTGCACGACCAGTGTGACGAGCGCCGAGGCTGCGGCCAGCAGGAAGAGCGGCAGCTTCTCGCGCACGAGGCCGCGCGCCCGGTGCTCGCCACCCATCCGGCCCAGCGGCCAGGAGTCGAGCAGCAACAGGACCACCGGCAGCGTCACGAGCATCGGCTTGGCGAGCAGCCCGAGCGCGAAGGTCACCACCAGGACGGCGTAGCGCGCCGGCGAGCGCGCGCGGACGAAGTTCTCGTAGGCGAGCAGGGTGAGAAAGAAGAATGTGCCCGAGAGCACGTCCTTGCGTTCCGCGGCCCAGGCCACCGACTCCACGCGCTGCGGGTGGACGGCGAACAGGAGCGCCACGAGCGCGCTCGGCCACCTTCCGCCAGCAGAGGCGGCGCTCCCCGTCGCACGCCGCAGGAACACGAAGCACAGCACCGCGTTCAGCGCGTGCAGCGCGGCACTCACGAGATGGTGCGGTCCCGCTTCGAGTCCGAACAGCTCGACGTCGAGCTGATGCGACAGCCAGGTCAGCGGGTGCCAGTTGGCCGAGTGGGACTCGCTGAAGGCCCAGCGCGCGTTCGCGGCGCTGAGCCCGCTCGCGACGTGCGGGTTCTGGACCAGGTATGCGTCGTCGTCGTAGGACACGAACCCGTGGCGCGCGGTCTGCGCGTAGAGCGCGCCCACCACCAGCACGAGCAGGACACCCAGCGCGAGATCCGTCCACCTGGAGACGGGACGTGCTCCCGCTCGCTCGCCGGCGCTCATCGCGGCCGCGTGTAGGCCTGCTCGGCGCGGTAGAGCTCCAGGCGCTCTTCCAGCACGCGCCGCTGTTCGGCGTTCGGCGCGTTCTGGATGGCTTGCTCCTGGGCCAGCACGGCCTGTTCGAAGTCACCCGTGCGCGCGTAGGCCGCGGCCAGGACCTCGAGCCCGTTGTCGGCCTGACGCTGGACCGCATAGCGCGCGAGCTGCACGGCGCGCTCGCCTTCGAGCAAGGCTTCGTCCGGTCCCGTGGCCAGGATCCAGGCCGCCGCGCAGGCCGCGCCGGGGATGGGCTGGCCCGTCTCGAAGGACTGGTCGTAGCACGCCAGCGCTTCGGCCCACTCACCCAGTTGCTCGTGGATCGCCGCCTGGTTGGTCAGCGCCAGCGGCAAACCCGGCGAACGTCGCAGCACGCCCTGCAGCAGCTCGAGCGCCTCGCGCGGGCGATTCTCGCTCGTCGCGATGACGGCCAGCGCGATCGAGGCCTCGGGATCGCCGGGGCGGATGTCGTTGACGGCCTGGAACTGGCTGCGCGCGGCGTCGACCTCGCCCAGGTTCAAGAGCAGGGTGCCGAGGTCGAAGCGCGCGCGCACGGCATCCGGCTCCACGAGAATGGCCTGCTCGAACTGGGCCCGCGCGCCCGCCAGGTCGCCGCGCATGAACAGCATGCGCCCGCGCAGCGCGCGCGTCTCGGCCGACGGCGGGGCCAGGTCCTCGGCCCGCGCCAGGTGCTGGCCGGCCTCGGCGAACTCGCCGCGCTTGAGCGCGATCTCGGCCAGGATCACGTGCGCTTCGGGTTGCAAAGGGTCGAGCTTCAGCGCGCTCGCGGCGCAGTTCCCGGCGCGGTCGGCGTCGCCCGTCTCGAGCAGCAGGCGCGCGAACCCGGTCCACACCGGCGCGTGCGCGGGGTTGGCCTGGATGGCCTGCTCGAAGAACTCCAGCGCCTGGTCGTCGCTGCCCTCGGCCCGCGCCAGGGCCGCCAGGCGGATCAGCGTCTCGGCGTGCCCGGGCCGGACCTGGAGCGCGGCCTGGTAGGTCTCCACGGCCTGCGCGAACTGGCCGTCGAGCTCCTGTGTCAGGGCCAGGTTGTAGCGCGCCTGGACGAAGCTCGGGCGCAGGCCCAGCGCGGCCTCGAAGTGCTCACGCGCGCGGCCGCTCTCGCGCCGTTCGAGGTACACCAGGCCGAGGTTGTTGTGGGCGATGAAGTTTCCCTCGGTGACCTCCAGCGCGCGCTCGAACAGCGCGCTGTTGTCACGCCAGTGGGGCAGCGTGCGCGCGCTCACGATGGCCAGCGAAACGGCCGCCGCCAGGCCGGCGCACGCGAGACGCGTCTGCAGCTCTGCGCGCGTGCGCAGGGCCTCGGCGAGCCCGAACGCGAGCGCGACGTACAGTCCGATCGTGGGCAGATAGGCGTAGCGATCGGCCCAGGCCTGATCGCCGACCTGCACCAGCCCGAGCATGGGCACGAGCATGCCGAGGAACCAGAACCAGCCCGTGAACAGCGCGCCGTGACGCGCGCGCACCAACCAGGCGCCGAGCGAGACGAGCAGCAGAACGGCGAGGCCGGCCATGCCCGGCACGAGCACGCTCCCGCCGCCGAGCAACGGGTGCGGATAGAAAGCCGCCAGCCCGCTCGGCCACACGCTCGCGCGCAGGTAGGCGAGCACGCCGGCGCCGCCGGTACAGAGGCGCTCGAGGTAAGAGAGCGCGGCCAGCTCGCCGACCGCGCCGCCGGCACGCTGGGCCAGCACGGTGAGCACGCAGGAAACCGCCGCGAGCACGAAGAGCGGCAGCTTCTCGAGCCAGACGCGCGCGGAACCGCCCGGGGCCGGGCGGAGGCCGAAACGTTGCAGCGGCCACACGTCGAGGAGCAGCAGCACGAACGGCGCCGTCACGAGCACGGGTTTCGCCATGCAGCCGAGCGCCAGGCAAGCAACGACCGCCCCGTAGGCCCAGCGGCTGCGCGTGCGCACGTAGCGCGCGTAGGCGATCAAGAGGCCGAAGAAGAAGGCGCTGGCGAGGAGCTCCTTGCGCTCGGAGATCCAGGCCACGCACTGCACGCGCAAGGGATGCGCGGCGAACAGCGCCGCCACCACCAGGCTGGGCCAGAAGCGCAGCGTCAGGGCGACGAGCGCCAGCAAGAGCAGGCCGGCATTCAGCGCGTGCAGGGCCGCGTTCACGCGGTGCATCCCTCCCGGCCCGAGACCGAGCTCGACGTCGAGCATGTGCGACAGCCAGGTCAACGGATGCCAGTTGGCTGCGAAGAAGTCGCCGCCGAAGGCCCAGCGCACACCGTCCAGGCTCAAGCCGCGCGCCACGATCGGGTTGTGCGTGACGTAGTCCGGGTCGTCGTAGTTCAGGAACTCGAAGCGGCCCACGCCCGCGTACAGCACCCAGGTGAGCAGCGCGAGGAGCGCCGCGGCTCCCAGACAGCGCCCGCGCGCGGAAGACTCTTCTCGGTTCATGGGAAGGGCGGCGGGCCGGACGCGCAGGCTGGCGCGCGTACGTCGGGCGGTCCGGGCCGTTGGATCGGGGCGGGATTCCAGCACACGCCGCGCGGGTCGTCCACCTGCTCGCGCGGCGCTGTCCTGGCGCGGGCTCACGCCCGCAAACCCGAGCGCACCGCGGAGCTGCGGAGTCTCGCGGATGAAGAGGCCTGGGCCTCCGGATGGCCGAGTTTCGGAGAGCCGAAGGCCTGGAGGCCCATCTCTTGCGATTGCTTCCTCCGCGCTCCTCCGTTCTCCGCGGTGCGTTTTCCTCCGGTCAATGCTCGTGCTCGAAAGCTTGCCCACGCTGGTAGAGCTCGCGGCGCGCATGCGCGTCCGCCTGCTGGCCGGGCGCGAGGAGTTGCAGGGCTTCGTCCTGGATCTGGGCCGCGCGCGTGAACTCGCCCATGGCGGCCTGGGCCGCGGCCAGGGTCTCGAGCGCGCGCGCGTCGCGGCGCTCGCTCGCTTGCACCGCGCGGCGCGCCAGCTCCAGTGCGCGCGGCGCGTCGCGCAGCTCGGGTTCCTTGCCCGTGGCGAGGATCCAGGCGAGCAGCCGGGCAGCGTCCACGCGCGCCGGGTCGCGGAGGGCGTGCTCCAGCGCTGCGAGCGCGGCCGCGTGCTCGCCGAGCGCCTCGTGCAGCTCGCCCAGCTTCTCCCAGGCCGCGGCGTGCTCGGGCCGCGCGCGGACCGCCGTCTCGAGGTGCGGCCGGGCCTCGGCGAGCTGGCCGTGGCGGAGCAAGAGCAACGCCAGGTTGTAGTGCGCGTCGGGCTGCTCGGGGTAGAGCTCGAGCACGCGCTCGAAGGCCTGCGCGGCCTCGACCTCCTGGCCGGCCTGCGCGAGCAAGCTGCCGAGGTTGAGGTGCGCGGCCGCGAGCCCGGGCAGGGCTTCCGCGGCGCGGCGATAGAGCTCTGGCGCGCGTGAAGCGTCGCCGTGTTCCTGCTCGAAGAGCCCCAGGCCGTAGAGCGCGGGCGCGTAGCGCGGGTGGATGGCGAGCGCGCGCTCGTAGCCGCGGCGCGCCTCGTCGAGCTCGCCCTGCTCGGCGAGCTCGTTCGCCAGGCTGAGCCAGGCCTGGTAGTTGTCCTGGGTGACCGCGAGCGCGTGGCGGAAGAGCGTCTCGGAGTCCTGCCACACGCGCACCTGGCGCGCGCTGGCGAGCCCACAGGCCAGGAACGCGAGCACGGCCAGGGCTGCAAGCGGCGCGCGCAGTGCGCGGCGGCGCTGCGCGAGCTCGGCCAGCACGAAGACCAGCGCGAGCTGCACTCCGACCAGGGTGAGATAGGCGTAGCGGTCAGCCAGCGCTTGCTCGCCGACCTGCACGATTCCGAGCACGGGCACGAGCATGCCGAGGAACCAGAACCAGCCGACGAACAGCGCCGGGAAGCGGCGGCGGCTGGCGAACGCGACCAGGCTCGCACCCAGCACGCCCGCCAGCGCGAGCAGCACGCTGCCGTTCCAGGGCGAGGCGTGCTGGCCAGCCTGCTGGCCCACCAGGAACGGATGCGGATAGAAATAGGCGAGCCCGCGGGGCCAGGCGAAGTGTCCGAGGTAGCGCAGCACGGCCAGGGGCGCATTGGCCAGGCGCTCGGCGAGCGGCAAGACCTCGAGCGCGTAGAGCGCACCGCCCCGGCGCTGGCTCCAGACCGTCACGACCGAGGAGAGCGCGGCCAGCAGGAAGAGCGGCGCCTTCTCGCGCAACAGGCTCGGCCAGGAACGTGTCCGCCGCAAGGGCCAGAGATCCAGCAAGAGCAGCACGAACGGCGCCGTCACCAGCATGGGCTTGGCCAGCAGGCCGAGCGCGAAGCACAGCAGCACGAGGGCGTAGCGCGCCGCGCCCGGCGCGCGCGCGTAGCGTGCGTAGGCCCACAGGAGCGCGAAGAAAGCGCAGCCCGAGAGCACGTCCTTGCGCTCGCTGACCCAGGCCACCGACTCCACGCGTAGCGGGTGCAGCGCGAACAGGAAGGCCACGCAGGCGCTGGGCCACAGGCGCTGCGTGAGCGCGCGTAGCGCCAGGAAGCACAGCACCGAACCCAGCGCATGCAGGCCGACGCTCGTCCAGTGGTGGCCCGCCGGCCGGAGGCCGAAGCACTGCACGTCGAACATGTGCGCGAGCCAGGTCAGCGGGTGCCAGTTGGAGGCGTGCGCCGCGCTGAAGGCCCAGCGCACGCCGCTCCACGAGAGTCCCGCGCGCACGGGCGGGTTGGCGAGCACGTAGTCCGGGTCGTCGTAGCGCACGAAGCCGAGACTGCCGACCGCGGCATAGGTCGTGACGACGGCCAGCACGAGCGCCAGCGAGACCAGCGCCGTCGAGCGCACGGCCGCCGCGCGTGTCTCGACCTCGGCGCCGCCGCTCATCGCTCGGTCCCGTCCGCGCCGAGGCGCGCGAGGAGCCCGAGCGCCTCGGCTTGCTCGGGGTTGAAGTCCAGCACCGCGCGCAGCCGTTCGCGCGGCACCGCGACCTCACCGCGCGCCATACGCAGACGCGCGCTCTCGAGGTGGGCGCGCACGTGCGGCTGGCCGCGGGGCAGCTCGCACGCGTGGTCGAGGTAGCGCAGGGCCTCGTCCGCGCGCGCCGTGGAGGACAGCAGCATTCCGAGCGCGTACAGCCCGTCCACGAAGCTCGGATTCACGCCCAGCGCGCGGCGCAAGTTGCGCTCGGCCGCGGCGCGCTCGCCGCCCAGCTCTTGCATGCGCGCGAGCGTGGCGCGCGCCTCGACGTGCTCCGGCTCGAGCGCGAGCGCGCGCTCGAGCGAGCGCAGCGCCGCGTCCGGCTCGTCGGCCTGCAGTTGCACGAGGCCGAGCCCGCACCAGGCGTCGCTCGCGCGCGGATCGAGCTCGGTGGCGCGCGTGAAGGCTGCGCGTGCGCCGTCCTGGTCCGAGAGCCTGCGCCGCAGCATGCCGAGACGCGTGAGCGCCCGGCCGCTCGGCGTGCGCGCGGCCGCCGCCTCGAGGCGCGCCAGGGCGCGCTCGTCCTGCTGCGCGCGCTGGTAGACCTCGCCCAGGAGCTCGTTCGCGCTCGACCAGTCGGGAAAAGCGGCCAGGCACTCCTCCAGGTGCTGCGCCGCTCGGCCGAGGTGTGCTTCCTGGCCCGGGATCAGGGCGCGGCGGAGCTCGAGCTCGCCGAGGTGGAGCAGCACGCGCGCCGACCGCGGCTGCAGCTCGAGCGCGCGCTGGTAGGCGCGCTCGGCCTGGCTCAACCGGCCGTGCAGGAGGTGCCACCGGCCCAGCGCCTCGTGCGCGCGCGGCTCGGCGGCGAGCGCCAGGGCCGACTCCTGCAGGGCCGGCTCGGAGCGCCAAGCGCGGAGGCGTGCCGCCGTGCCGAATGCGCAGGCGAAGAGCACGAGTCCGCCCAGCGCGAGAGCGGGGCGCGCGGCGCGGGGCGGGACGGCCTGCAGCGCGGACACGACCAGCAGCTCGAGCCCCAGCGCAGGCACGTAGGCGGCCGACTCGCGGAAGAGCGTGGCATCGTGCACGAAGAGCACCTGCGGCAGGCCGAGCAGGACGAACCCGAGTCCGGCGAGCGCGATCCGCGGCCGCTTGTGCTGCATGCGCCAGAGGGCGAGGAAGAGAACAGCGCAGACCAGCCAGCTCGACCCGAGCACCCAGGGCGCGACGGGGGCGCTCGACAGGGCGGGGTGGGGATGGTGCTGGCTGAGCCCGGCCGGCAGACACCATTGGCTGCCCAGCGCGGCCAGCGCGAGGGGCGCGTGGGCGAGGCGCGTGAGGAAGCCGGGGTCCGGCGCGAGTTCGCGCGCCGGCACGCGCAGCAGCCACGCGCACGCCAGGCACAGGAGCGCCAGATCGCCGAGGATCCGCGCCCGTGAGGGGCCGCGGGCGAAGATCCGACGCTCGACCAGGGGCAACCCGACCAGGCCGAGCAACAGGCGTGGATCGGCCAGGAGCGCGAGCAGGAACGCAGCCCGCGAGCCGAACGAACGCCAGGCCTTTCCGCCGCGCACGCCGGGTCCAGGCAGAGCGAGGAACAGGCCCAGCAAGAAGCAGAAGCCGCCCAGCAGCACGCCGCGTTGCGACAGCCAGGCCACGGCCTCGACCCGCAGCGGATGCACGGCGAAGAGCAGCGCGCCGAACACACTGGCGCCCCGCGCGGCTCCCAGACGGCGTGCGAGCGCGAAGACCAGCAGGGTCGCGCCGGCGTGCAGGCCGAGCGACACGCAGCGCGAGAACAACGGGAGCGCGGCGGACCCCGCGCCCTCCAGGTACAGCGTGAGTGCCCCCAGGCCGTCCGCGCGCAGGGCCTCGCTCGCCCTGGCGAAGGCGCTCAGGCCCTCGTCGCTGACCTCGAGCGCGGGGTAGAAAAAAACGCGCGCATACAGCGCCAGCGGGACGAGGGCCACGGCCAGCGCCAGGGCGAGCTCGCTGTGCGCGCCCCGTGCTCGGAGCGCAGCCGGAGCGGGCACGGCCGAGGAGGGCGCGGGAAACGGCAAGGCTGCGCGCATCGTTCGGCCCTACGAGAGCGAAATCAACTCGGCAGGCCGCGGCGCGAGGATTCGTTTCTGGTCACGCGGACCCGAGGACCCTTCGCTCCAGGCCGCCCCCCGGTCGAAAAGGATGCTCGCCGATGGCTGGCACCCCTTCCCCCGCGTCCCGAGCTGCGCCCAAGGCTGCGTCCAGCGCCGCTCCCGAGGCCGCGCCGCGAGCGGCGCCGCAGGCCGTGCAACCGCTGCGCGAGCGCGCACAATGGGCGCTGCCCTTGCTCCTGTGGGTCTGGCTGAGCTGGGTCGGGATCCAGGCGACGCCCAGCCGGCACTCCCTGCTCGCGCTGGCGGCCGTGGCGTTGCTCTACGGACTGCTCGCGCTGCTGCTCTTCTTCAGCGCGCGCTTCGCCGTGCGGGCCGGGCCGGTGTGGGGCGTGCCCACGTGTCTCGCGCTGGCGCTGGCGCCCGCGGGACAGCTGCGCATCGATGCGCAGGTCCTGCAGCATCCGCTGGTCCTGGCGCTCTTCGTGCTGTCCGTGGCGGCGGGCGCGTTCTGGTTCCTGCGCTGGTCGGCGCCGCGCGCGCGCGCGCTCGCGCCGCGCTTCCTGTTCCAGGCCTACGCGGCGTTCCTCGCTCTGACCGTCACGACGTTCTTCGGCGCGCGCGCGAGCGACGAGCTGCGCTGGCACCTCTTCACGCACCACCGTCTGTTCGGGACCCCGCTCTATCACCTCGACGCGCGTCCGCTGCTGGCCGAGCGCGAGGCGCTGTGGGGCCGGCGCGCGCGCCTGGCCCAGCCCTCCGAGTACACGGAGGGAGCCGGCGGGGCGCCGGTCGTGCCCAAGAAGCCGCCGCACATCGTGTTCCTGATGCTCGACACCCTGCGCGCCGACGCCCTGGCCGGCCTGGGCGGAACGAACAACGTGATGCCGGCCATGAACGCGCTGGTCGAACGCTCGGTGCTGTTCACCGACGTGCACGCCAATGCGAGCTGGACGCGCGCCTCCTGCGCCTCGATCTTCACCGGGCTCCTGCCCGAGGAGCACGGCGCCGCGCGCTTTCACGAACGGCTCTCCGAGCACTGGCTGACGCTGCCCGAGAAGCTGCACGCAGCCGGGTACCAGACCGCGGCCTTCATCGCCAACTGGGTCCAGGTCGGACGGGAAACGGGCTTCGCCCAGGGCTTCGAGGAAGGCGACTTCCACGAGCTGATGAGCGGCGCGGAGATCCTGGGGGCGGTCGGCGCGGGCGCCGGCGAGAGCGAGGTGCGCGGGGCCTACGCGCGCGCCGAGGTCCTCAACCAGCGCACGCTCGACTGGCTGGCGAGCCCCGCGCGCGATCCCGAGAAGCCGCTGTTCCTGTACCTGCACTACCTCGATCCGCACTCGCCCTACCTGGAGCCGCCCGAGGCCGGTACGCGCTCCGACCCGCGCGAGCGCAAGCGCGGGCTCTACCGCCAGCAACTGCGCTACCTGGACCGCCAGCTCGCGCTCCTCGTGCGCGAGCTCGAGCAGGTGCTTCCGGGCCCGAAGGCGATCGTCTTCACCTCGGACCACGGCGAGGAGTTCTGGGAGCACGACGAGTGGGGCCACGGGCACGCGCTCTACAAGGAGCTGGTGTGGGTGCCATTGTTCGTGCACTTTTCCGACGGGCACTCTGCCGCTGGCCGCGCCGGGCGCGTCGAGGCGCCGCTCGAGTCGCGCGACCTGTTCACGCTCGTGCAGGACCTGGCCCGCAATCCGCGCCTGGACCTCACGACCTGGGGCACGCAGCACGCGCGCGACGTGCGCTACGCCTCGCAGTACCTCGACCGCGTCGACGACGCGCGCGCGGACAAGAAGTGGACCGGAGTGAGGCGCGTGGACGCCCTGGGCGCGAGCCTGATCTGGTCGGCCTTCGGCGCGACCGCCGAGCTGTACGATGCGGTCGCAGATCCGGGCGAGCTCTCGAACCGCATCGACCACGACGAGGAGCGCGCGCGGAGCTTGCGTGCAGCCATGGAGAACAGCGTGCGCTTCTGGAGCGCGCCCCTGCGCGTCGAGCGCACGGCGCAGGAGCTCGAGTTCCTGCGCGCGCTCGGCTACGCGGGCGGTCCCTGACCCGGGCTCCCGTGGAGACGCGACGCTACGATGCGTGCGTGTTCGGGCGCTTCTCACCTCCTGCTGCGCTGCAGCTCGCGACGCTCGCGGCGTGCGCCGCCGCGGGCGCCCTGGGGGCGCTGCCGGGCGTCGCGGGTGCGCTCGATCCGGTGACGGTGCTGGGCTGGATGACCCTGCTCGCGCCGGCCGCGGGGGCGTTGTGCGGCGCGCGTGGGCTGGCGCTGTTCCCTTTTTCCTTCGCCGTTCCCGTGCTCTGGGTCCTGTTCCTCACACTGCTGCAGGCGCGTGCCGAGCGCGGGTTCCCCACGCTGCCGTGGGCGGCCTGCGCCGTGGGCGGCCTGTTCGCGCTCGGGCACGCCTGGGGCGAACGCTCGCGCACGCCCCTGCGCTCACCACTCGTCGCGGCCGGCGCGCTGCTCTACCTCGGACTGGTCCTGGCCGGGGCGGGGCAGGGCTTCGGCCTCGTCGCCGGCGGGACCGAGCTCGCCCGCGCGTACCCGTGGCTCGCCGCGCGGCTGTTGGACGTTTCCCCGCTGGTGCTCGTGTTCGATTGCGCCGGCTGGGACTGGACCCACGCGCAACCCGAGGTCTATTCGCGCGCCGGCGTCGAGTGGTTCCAGCGCAGGGCTTACCCCGGGAATCTTGCGGGGCCCGCGGTGCTTGTGGTGGGATGCGCGCTCGCCGTCCTCGCTCGGAGGTCGCACCCCCCGGGTTCTTCCGAGCGGCGCGCGCGCTGAAGCAACCCACATCGATCATGGCCCTGCGCAAGTACTTCTGCACGTTCCCCCAGGAGCTGATCAAGGAACCGATCATCAGCCACACCCTGAACGCGCAGTTCGGCGTCATCCCGAACATCCGCGCGGCCAGCATCACCGAGCAGGTGGCCCTGGTGGCGGTGGAGATCGAGGGTTCGCCCGAGAAGATCGACCAGTCCGTGATCTACCTGCGCGAGCGCGGGGTGACGGTCGAGGAGATCCGCGAGGAAGACTCACGCGGGGTGTGAGACTCGCGGCCCTCTTCGCGCTGGTTTGCCTGGACGCCGCCTGCGCGGGCCTGCCGCGCTTCGACGAAGGCGGACCGTGGCCGCCGCCGAAGAGCGGCATGGTCGTTTCCGAGCAACCCCTCGCCACCGCGGCCGGCGTGGCGATCCTGGAGCAGGGCGGCAACGCCGCCGACGCGGCCGTAGCGGTGGCGCTGGCCCTGGCCGTCGTCCATCCGCAGGCGGGCAACCTGGGCGGGGGCGGCTTCGCGGTGTGGGTGGCGCACGACCCGGCCGAGGACCCGCTGTTCCTCGATTTTCGCGAGACCGCACCGCGTGCTCTGCGCGCCGAGATGTTCCTCGACCCGCAGGGCAAGCGCGTGCCCGAGCGCTCGCTCGAGACGGGGCTGGGCGTGGGCGTGCCCGGCAGCCCGCGCGGCCTGCACGAGTTCCACGCCCGGCTCGGACAGCTTCCGTTCGAGAGCGTGGCCGTACCGGCCATCGCCCTGGCGAGGAATGGTTTTTCCGTGGACGCGTCCCTGGCGGCCGCGCTGCTCGAGGAGCGTGCGAAGCTCACGCGCCACCCGGGGGCGCGCGCGCTCTTCTTCGCGGGTGACGTGGCCCTGGCGCAGGGCGCGATCCTGCGCCAGCCGGCGCTCGCGCGCACGCTCGAGCGCTATGCGCGCGGCGGCCCCGCGGCCTTCTACGAGGGCGAGGTGGCCGAGGACATCGTGCTCGAGGTACAGGCCGCACAGGGCGTGC
Source organism: Planctomycetota bacterium (assembly GCA_031413955.1). Lineage (GTDB taxonomy): Bacteria > Planctomycetota > UBA1135 > UBA1135 > JABFRZ01. The sequence continues at coordinate 25,761 of JANOGB010000499.1, forward strand.
TGACGCTCTCCGACCTGGCCGGGTACCACGCGGTCTGGCGTACGCCGCTGCGCGGCTGGTTCCGCGGGCTGGAGATCGTCACCGCGCCCCCGCCCTCCTCCGGCGGCATCGCGCTGCTCGAGATCCTGTCGTTGCTCGACGGCTTTCCGCTGGACGAGGAGCGCATACGCGTGCGCGCCGAGGAACCGCGGGATCCGGTGGGACTCTCCGGGCGAGCGCTGCACTGGTGGGTGGAGAGCATGCGCCTGGCCTTCGCCGATCGCGCCGAGTACCTCGGTGATCCCGATTTCACGCCCGTACCTGTCGAGACCCTGCTCTCGCCCGAGCGCATCAACGCCCAGCGCGTGAGCATCGGCGAGCAGGCCAACCCCGGCATACGCGCCCTGGCCGCGCGCGCGCCGCAGGGCACGCACACCACCCATCTCTCCGTGCTCGACGCCCAGGGCAACGCCGTCAGTCTCACCACCACCCTCAACACGAGCTTCGGGGCGGGCATCCTGGCGCGTGTGACGGGCGTCCTCCTGAACTGCGAGATCGACGACTTCGCGCTCCAGGCCGGATCCCCCAACGCCTACGGCCTGATCGGCGGCGCGGCCAATGCGCTCGCTGCGCGCAAGCGCCCGCTCTCCTCGATGACTCCGGTGGTCGTGCGCGACGGTGGGCAGGTGGTCAAGTACGTGCTCGGCAGCCCGGGTGGGCCGCGCATCATCACCAGCGTGCTCGGCGTGCTGCTGCGCACGGTCGTCTACGACCAGGACCTCGCCAGCGCGGTGGCCGCGCCGCGCCTGCACCAGCAGTGGAGTCCATCCGCGACCAAGCTCGAGCCCGGCTGGAACGAACTCCTCGTGCAGGGGCTCAAGAACCACGGCCACGAGGTCGAGCTCGCCCCCGAAGCGTGGGGCAGCGTGCAGGCCATCGCGGTCGAAGTCGGCGGCGAGCCCGTGGGCGCCAGCGATCCGCGCAGCGGCGGCAGCGCCGCGCGCGCCTCAGCCCCCGTCCGGGAGCGCTGAGCCCGGTCCGACCGGAGCCTCGGAGCCCGGCGTCGCGGAGGCGGGCTTCGTCTCGCTCGCGCCGCCAAACACCTGCACGCGGAAGAAGTACAGCGCCGCCGCGAGCGCGAGCAGTCCCAGGCCGAGCAGGGGAACCGCCAGGCGCGGCTTGCCTTGCTCCGGCGCGGGCTCGCTCTCGGCGCGCGCCGGTCTTGCCTCGGATGCGGCCGTCCGCGGGGCGGGCGGGCTCGGCTGGCGCGCGGGGCGCTCCGGACTCGACTCGGTCGGCTGCGGCGTGTCGGCCGTGCGCGGCGGCGGCGGCGGCGCCGGCCGCGGCCCGGGCGCGGCGCCCTGCGGCCCGACCCGTCGGGCTGGCTCCGCCGCGGGG
>JANOGB010000500.1:0-1945 GCA_031413955.1 Planctomycetota bacterium
CTCCGGACACAAGACTCGCCCCCCCGAGACCACCTCAACCACGCTCGCCGACCCTCCAACCCCTTGTCAGGCCACCCAACCGTCCGCTACACCATCACCCGTCTCGAGCACCCGCTCGACTGGCCGCTTTTGGGGTGGCCACAACTGGCCGCATTTGAGGTGGCCACCGAGGCCTTCTTGAAAAAGAGGGCTACCGTGTAGTCCGCGTCTGGGAGCGGGCGCTCCATGCGACGTTCGCGCTGAAGGCCGGACTGGCTCCCGCGGCGGTCGAACGCCTTCGCTCGAACGTGAGTCCCGAGGATGCGCGCCTCGCGGCGCTCGTCGGACTGACTCGAGCCATGATCCAGGAGCGGGGCAAGCCGACGGCGAAGGCGCTCCAGGACTTCTTCGCCGCCGGCTTCACTCCTGCACAGGTGTTCGAGGTCGTGCTCGGGCTTTCCACGATGGCCAACTATTCCGGTCACGTGACGCAGAGGGGAACGTGGCGCCCGACGAGATCCTGCGTCCGCAATACCGATAGCGCGCGTCGTTCGTCCGCGGCGATCACGCGCGCCGCGACTGGAATCCTTTTCACGGTGACCTCGCTCGTCTCCGGCGCTCGCGCAAGCAACATCGCGCCGACCGCGAGATGACGGCCGTGATACTCTGTGTGTATTCCTGCCGGAAAGAGCGCGGATCCCCCGCTGCGCCTTCGGTCCCCGCAAGCGTCTCCGCGACTTCACCATGGCTCTCAGCATCCTCTCTGCGCTCGCACTCTGTCTTCACCCTGCCGTGCCCTCGCCCTCGTCTCCTCAGGGCTGCACGGGCAAGATCGGCAACCTCGTCTGGAACGACCTGAACGGCGACGGCATCCAGAACCTCGGCGAGCCGGGGCTGGGCGGCGTGCGAGTCGTCCTCACCGATCCCGACGGCAACCTGCTCGACGACGCGATCACGCAAAGCAACGGCTTCTACATCCTCGGGGGCAACCTGTGCGCAGGTCCCTACGTGATCGAGGTGGACGACAGCACGCTGCCCGACGGCTTCGTCCGCTCACCCTGTGAAGCTGGCACGGACAGGACGAAGGACAGCGACTGTCAGCCGGTCGAGATCGCGCTCCCGGACAACGACCACAGGGCGCTGAAGATCGACTTCGGGTACCACGTGCGAGAGGAGTGCGCGGGCTCGCTGGGCGACTTCGTGTGGAACGATCTGGACGGCGACGGCATCCAGGGAGCCGGCGAGCCCGGGATCCCGGACGTGGTCGTCCTCCTGAGCGGGCCGGGCGGGCTCCTGGACTCGACGATCACCGACTCCAGCGGCTTCTACGAGTTCAGGGGACTCTGCGCCGGCAGCTACGTCCTGGAAGTCGACACGAGCACGCTGCCCGACGCCTTCTCGGCCGCGGCCTGCGACGTCGGCGCGGACGACACGCGCGACAACGATTGCAGCCCCCGGTTCGTGACGCTTGCGACGGACGACACGGACGATCCGACCAACGACTTCGGGTTCAGCGCGCTCGACCTCGGCTGTCGCCTGACCGCGGGCGCGAGCATCAAGAACGTCCCATCCCGTACGCTCAACGTCTGGTCGGTGGGCGGGCAGGTCGGAGCGCCGACCCACGCCCAGCCGCAGCCGTGCGGCGAGTGGACGCACACCCAGCGCCGCGGCCCGGCGGGCAAGTTCACCTTCCACGCCGGTACCGCGAGCTCGCCCGACGAGACCGAGATCTCGATGGTCCAGTGCAGCGACCCGGGCAACTGCGAGCCTGCCTCGAACCCCGCGCCCGCCAAGCAGGTCGACTTCTGCGGAATCGGAAAGTTCAGCAACGTCACCAGCGGTCCGTTCAAGACCGACCCGCGCGTCATCCCGCAGGTCAGCCTCCACTGGTTCGACGTCCACTGCGAGGACCTCGGCGAGCCCGGCAACGGCGGGAACCAGCCCGCTCCGGGTCCCGGATGTCCGG
>JANOGB010000501.1:0-3302 GCA_031413955.1 Planctomycetota bacterium
GGCCGCTTGTACGAGGACGAGGGCGAAGGCCACGCCCACCAGCGTGGAGCCTTCCGTGACGCGCGCTTCACGGCCACGGCCTCCGACACCGAAGTGGTGATCGAGGAACAGTCCAGGGGCGACTTCGATCCGCCCACGCGCGAGCGCTTCCTCCTCGTCCACGTGGGCGGCAAGACGCTCGTCGCCGCGCGCCGGCGGGCGGAGCACTATCGAGTGCCACGCGCCTGATCCCTGCGGCGAGGGAACCACGCGCAAGTGCGGCGCGATCGACACCAAGGTGCGTTGATCGGCCGAGCGAAGAGAGCGAGACCGAGCGTCCCGAAACCGTTGCGTGCAAGGGGTTTCGGGAGCGGCGCGGAGCCGGCCGGGCCGCTCTCCTGGCGGACGCTAGATTCCTGCGGGTTCCCGCGGTCGGCGCCGCGGGTCGCACGGCTCCGCTGCCGAACTTCCTCGGGATCTCGAGCATCCAGGGCTCGGCCGGCCCGGACCACTTCGATGCGGTCACGGGAGTCGCGGCGCCTGCGCGTCGACCGTCCAGGTCGGGAATTGCGGCGGCATTCCGATCGGCCTCGCCAGTCCCTTCCGCCTGCTCGGCAGCGTGCGGGCCAACGCGGCCGGTGTCGCGACTTTCAGGATGACGCCTCCCGCCGGGAGCGCGGGCAAGACGTTCCACTTCCAAGCGGTGGAACCGTCCTCGTGCCGGGCCAGCAACCTGGTCAGCGAGCCGTTCTAGTCGAGAGCGGTTCCTGCTCAGAAGGAGTCCACCGCCGGGACGACCTCCACCCGGCGGTGGGCATCTCCCTCGAACATGGGCCGGAGCTGTGTGGGCCCATGAGGAACGGAATGGTCCAAGAGAAGCTCATCGCTCGCGGCCAGCGGACCGAACTCGCGCACTTCAAGCGCATCTACGGGACTCGCACGGACGAAGAACTCTTGCGCATTTTAGGGCGCAGCATGGAGGAGGTTCGCCGGCTGGACGGGGAGCACGGACTCTCCAAGGACAAGGCCTTCGTGCGCAGGTCGCGCGGCGCGCCCGCGACGCGGATGCCGCGCTGGAGTACCGCGGAGCTGTTGACCCTCAGAAACAACTATTCCAACCAGCCGAACCTCGAGATCGCCAGGAGCCTGAGGAGATCGGTGAAGAGCGTCGTTTCCAAGGCGCACGCCCTTGGCTTCAAGAAAGCCCTCGACCACGTGCGGGAGATGGGACGCGCGAACGTGAGCGTGCGCTGGAAGTAGGCGCAGCCCGGGCGGTGCCGCAGCGCGCATGGAGGGGGATGCACTCTGGGATGCACTCCCCCCCCGAAACCGAATGGGTCGCGCTGTCGGCGCTCAGATATCGCCGTAGGGGACGCAGTTCTTGGCCTTGGCGCGGTCGGCGTAGCACTGGTTGGGGTAGACCTTGCCGTTGCTGCAGATGACAGGTGCGTAGAGGTCCGGGCAGAGCGGGGGGCCGCCTGCGGCTTCCACGGCCGAGGCCAGCACGCCGCCGACGACGACAACCAGGGCCAGGGCGGACAGACGGGCAAACACTTGCTTGGTCATGGGATCTCCATGGGTGATGGGCTTTGTTGACGGCGCTCCAGCGCCGCCCGGTGGGGAAGTATGCGCCCGTCGCCAGGTCTGTCAACGTGTCCGGCGGCCACGCTGGATATGCTACGCGGATGGGATCGTCCTCGAGGCGTGAGGACACGTGACAGCCAGGCGGCCCTGGACCTTCTTGTTCGCTGCGCTCACGGCGGTGCTGTGCGCGACGCTCGCCCTGGTGGTGCGCGAGAATCGTCGCCTGCGGGAGCAGCTGGTGGCCATGGCGGCCACGAAGGCGCGCGAGAGTGGGCTTGAAGAGGGCCAGGTGCTCGGGCCGGTCACGTTGCGCGACGCAGACGGGGCTCCGATCGCCGTGCGCTACGAAGGGGAAGCCTCGGGAACGGTGCTCTTGTTCCATTCCTCTTCCTGCGATGCGTGTGAAGCGACGCTGCCGCTGTGGCGACGTGCCGTCGAGGAGACCGCGCGGCTCGACGTGCGGGTGTTCTGCATCCAGACCGACGTGACGGAGGGCGTGCCGATGGCGCTCGAGGGTCTGCCCGCGAGTCTGGCCGTGCCGCTGCCTCCCGTGGGCTGGCTCGCGTCGCTGCCGGCTGTGCCTGCGACCCTGCTCGTGGACGACCTGGGTGTGCTGACGCGGGCGTGGTATGGCGAGCTCGACGCGGAGATGGCTGCGGACATGACGGGGGCGATCCAGGCATTGAAACCCAGGACGACCGCCCCTTCACCCCAGCAGTAGCCGCGCGGCATTGGTGCGACTCCGTATTGCCGCGCATCGGCAGCGTTTCTTCGCCTTCAGCTCTTGCGGCGGGCCGCGGACCGTTGCTCGAGACGCTCGACGTCCGCCAAATCCTGCAAGCGGCCGGCGGCGCGCTTGTTCTGGATGAGGAGCTCCTTCGAGAGCACCGGCACCTCCAGGTCCGCGAGCTGAGTGCGCATACGCGTGCTCCAGGCTTCGTCGAACTCGACCGCGTCGATTGCGGTGAGCACGTCGATGCGCATGGGCGGCACGCCGATCTGGAAGATCAACCCCGGACGCGAGAGATCGGCCTCGGTGAGTCCCTGGAGCGGCGCGCCGAATGTGTTCAGGGCGGCGAGGACGCGCCTCGCGTTCGCGGCCTCGGGCCGCACCCAGAGGTCGAGGTCCTTGGTCGCGCGCACGTGCCCGTGGGCCGCCAGCGCGTGCGCGCCCACGACCAGGTACTCAACGCCCTGGTCGTTGAATGCGCACAACAGATCTCTGAAGTCGCGGTTCATCGTCTCCCAGTCCTTGCCAGGCGAGACACTGCAGCGTGAGGGTCCAGACGGCTTCGATGCGCTCGGCCGCGGTCGTGCCGGCCCATTCGTCTTCCTCGATCGGAGGGTCTCCCGGACGGAGGATGCGGGACGTTAGCTCTCGCTTGGGGGAGGGATCCTGCATCGGAAACAGGATCGTATCTCACCACGAGGGCGTGGGCCACGACGCAGGCACAAGTATCCTGGTGGGAAGGGCCTCCACGATTCTCGAGGTCGATCCGGACGGCCGGCATCCACGCACGAGTGCTCGACGCGAGCGGGGCCGGACTGCCCGGCGTGCTGGTCGGGTTCGAAGGGGCGATCGAGACGGTGCGGAGCGGCTCCGAGGGCGTGCTAGACCTCCCGTACCCGAGTTCGGTCAGCACCTTGCTGTGCCGGGACGAACGCTTCGCGAGCGTGCTCGCCGCCGACGTGGATCTCGACGCCGACGGGACACAGCTCACTTTCTACGTCTACGAAGG
>JANOGB010000502.1:0-2286 GCA_031413955.1 Planctomycetota bacterium
CGCGCCGCGTCGGATTCGCGAGGGCGGCGAAGGTGCTGTCGAGACGGTCTGGTGCGGCGTAGGAAACCATGTGTTTAATTAACCTGACGGTATATTACGACGTTAGGCAGACTAATGTCAATACCGCCCGGAAAGGAATCCCTCTTGGGACCGCTATCGGCTTCGAGGCCGCCAAGTCCGACCAGCGCCTGCCCGTGCTTCGCACCGCTAGGCGTTCGCCTGAGCCGCGCGGCAAAATACCCCATGGCCGGCGGGGCGTGAGGCGGTCGAAACGGGCGCAGAGCGTCAAGCCATGGCCTGCCAGGACTCGCCCTCCGATCCGTGGCGAGCATCTTGGCGCGGGCTTTAGAGCCCTCCATCGCCCAGCGCCGCAGGTGGTGCCACCAGCCGCTAGGCGTTCGCCCCCGAGTCGCCGCACAATACCCGCGTACCCACGTCGGCCTCCGCAGTCAGAACCGATAAACCCAGCCACCGCCGCGAAAAACACAAAACTGCGATTCGATGTCGTCTATCGCAGGAGGGATGAGGTTGCCCCGGTTCTCCGGACAGTTGGTTTCTTGGCGCATCATGCCGCATGCGCCGGTGCGGTGTACAGGCGTTCGTGCTCGATCGGGCTGTGATAGCTGAGTCGTGAGTGACGCCGGCGAGGGTTGTACCACGCCTCGATCCACTCGAAGATCGCCGATGCCAGCTCCTTCCTGGTCGTCCATGCCTTGCGGTCCAGCAGCTCGCGCTGCAGCGTGCCGAAGAAGGACTCCATCATCGCGTTGTCGTACGCCGATCCGACGCGACCCATCGACCCGAGCAGGCCCGCATCGCGCAGCCGGTGGCCGAAGGCCCACGAGGTGTACTGCGCACCGCGGTCGGAGTGCAGCACCGTCTGACCGGGAGCGGGCCGACGCCGCCAGCGCGCCATCTCCAGCGCGTCGACGACAAGCTCCGCGCGGAGATGGTCCGCGATCGACCAGCCGACGATGCGGCGCGCGTAGACGTCGAGCACCGTCGCCAGGTAGACCTTGCCCTCGCGCGTCGGATGTTCGGTGATGTCGGTGAGCCAGAGCCGGTTCGGCGCGTCGGCGACGAAGTGCCGCTGCACGAGATCGTCGTGGACCGGTGTCGTCGGACAGCTGCGCCGCTTCCGGCGCACGTAGATTCCCTGCAAGCCTGCGCTGCGCATCAGCCGCGCGACGCGCTTGCGACCACAGCGCACGCCACAGCCCAGCCGCAGCTCGGCGTACACGCGCGGTACACCGTACGACCCGCGTGACATCGTGTGGATCGCCTCGATCTGCTCTGTGAGCGCCGCATCCGCCACGGCACGCAGCGACGGCGCCCTGCCCCGCCACTCGTAGTAGCCCGACGAAGAGACGCGCAGCACCCGGCAGGTCACCGCGACGAGGACGCCGTCTGCGGCAAGCTCCTGGACCAGCCGGAAGGTCATTTTGGGAGCACGTTCTCGCGCGCGAAGAAGGCCGCCGCCCGCTTCAGGATCTCGTTCTCCATCTCGAGCACGCGATTGGCCCGGCGCAGGCGCACCATCTCCTGGCGTTCCTCCGTCGTCAGCCCGCCGCGCCGGCCCTCGTCGATATCGATCTGCTTGATCCAGTTGCGCAGCGTCTGGTCGGAGACGCCGAGATCGGCAGCGATCTTCCTGATCGGCTGCTCACCCAGACGCACTAACTCGACTGCCTGCCGCCGGAACTCTGGTGGATACCTCGTGGCCATCCTGGACTCCCTTCTCTGTCGGCCTTCGCCAACAGTCTAGGTGTCCGGGAAAGGGGGGTAAGCTCAGGGTCTCGAGCCCGTGCAGAACGTGCCCATGTTTCGTCCGTTTTAGATTCGAATTTGGTGCCGAAGGTGGGAGTCGAACCCACGTGAGCCTTGCGGCCCAACGGTTTTTGAGTTCAGCCAGCTTCGTCCCAAGAACTCCCAACAACTGCAGTTAGAGCGCGTTTCGTATCTAATTTCAGCAACTGAGTTGCGTTTGTTCCCGTCTTTCGGCATCGATCACCAACAAAAGCGTGGGCAAAATGTGGGCAAGAGTCGCACCGGCGCCTCGGGATCGGATAGACTTTCGCCAACAACTTGGTGGCATCCCCTCCTGCTGCCCATCCGCTGATCGGGCTGCGTACGCGCAGGAGGTGCCAGAACGTGAAGCGACTACTGGTTCTGGCGTCCGTGGTCGGCGCATTCACGATTTGTTCTTCGAGTTCGCCCGCGAGCGCGAGCCACCAATTCATCCTGTTCGTCAGCAGCGGCGACTCGACCGCTTCCTTCGGGCCGAAC
>JANOGB010000503.1:0-3536 GCA_031413955.1 Planctomycetota bacterium
GCGCTGGCCGGACGATCCTCCGCCCGCGCTCGGCCGTCTGGGCGAGATCGCGGCGCCGGTGCTGATCCTGGTGGGGGAGCACGACATCCCGGACGTTCACGCGCACGCCGGCATGCTCGAGGCCGGCCTCGCGCGCGCGCAGCGCATCGTCGTCGCCGGCGCCGGGCACGAGGTCGCGCTCGAGCAGCCGCAGGCGTTCGAGCAGGCCGTGCTCGAGTTCTTGCGCCCGCGCGAGGTGGCCGAGGCGGCGTGGGCCGAGCTCGAACCGAGGAGCGTGAGCGCGCGCGCCGCGGGCGCGAGCCTGCTCGCCTACGACGCGGCGCAGCCGCTCGACGTGCGCGAGAAGGTCACGGAATCGCGCGGGCGAGCGCGCCTCGTCGACCTCGACTACGCGAGCCCGCACTCCGGGCGCGTGCCGGCCTGGCTCGCGCTCCCCGAGCTCCCGGGCAAGCATCCCGCCGTCCTCTTCCTGCACCACGGCCAGGGCAACCGCGGCACGTTCCTCGACGAGATGGTCGCGCTGGCCGATCAAGGCGTCGTCTCGCTCTCGATCGACGGCACCGAGAACCGTCCCGACTACCGCTTCGCCGAGGCGCGCTTCTTCGACGTCGCGGCGACCCTGGAGGACAAAGCCCAGCTCCTCACCGACCTGCGCCGCGGCCTCGACCTGCTCGCGGCGCGTCCCGAGGTCGACCCCGCCCGCCTCGGCTTCGTCGGCCACAGCCTGGGCGCAACGCTCGGCGGCGTGCTGGTCGGGATCGAGCCGCGCATCAAGGTGGCCGCGCTCGTCGCCGGCTTCAGCGCCGAGAGCCGCGTCGCCGAGCACGGCCCGGGCCGCTACGCGCTCGCGCTGCGCATCATCCCGAGCCCCGAGGAGCGCCGCGCGTTCCTGGACGGCATCGCGCCGCTCGACGCCGTGCACTACCTGCGCGAGACGCGCGCGCGGCTCCTCTTCCAGTTCGCGCGCCGCGACGAGTTCATCAGCCCCTGGGACGCCGAGCTGACACAGCTCGCGACCCGCGAGCACGCGCCGCTTGTGCAGTGGTACGACTGCGACCACTGGATGAACGACGAGGTCCGGCGCGCTCGGGACGAGTGGCTGCTGAAGGTGCTGTAGCCTTCGACGCGGATCGCAATGATGGCGAGGGTCCGCACAGCCAAGTAGGCGAACACGAACCGTCCGTCTTCGGTCAGGCCCTCGACCGCGGAAATCAGCCCGAGCGTCGGGAGTTGTTCGAGGTCGAGATCTTCTCGGCGCCAGGTCTTCGTGCTCTCGACGATCTTTCGTGCGGCGTCCAGCGCGTGACGGATCCGGACCCCGTCGTCATGCCGCGTGATAGACAGGGCGCGCAGTCCGGATGACCTCGTCCCGGAAGTACGGGCTGAGGTCCTCGGGAGTCATCAGGTCGATCCGGCGTCCACCGAGGAGTTGCGAGAGCTCATCCTGCATGTCGAAGAGTCCGAAGAACCCGGGCGTGCGCCCGGCTTCGAACTCGCCCAGCACATCGACGTCGCTCGCGGGGCTGAAGTCGTCGCGTAGGACGGAGCCAAAGAGCGCGAGGCGGCGGATACCATGCCGGTGACAGAAGGTCCGGAGGCCATTCTGATCGATGGAGATGGGCAACTTCACGGCCTCAGGCTAGCAGAGGCGGCAGGCGTATGGGAGCCGACTGCAGAGCGCGTCCCTGGCGCTACGCTCCGCCACTCTTCGACGGATGGCGTTCGAGGTCGCTGGGCCGCGGAGCGGGATCGCCGTGCTCCGGTACCGCATTGGCCATTCCCCGCTGCAACTTGCGCTCTCGACGCTCCAGCTTCTTGGCATCGAGCTCGCGCGCCCGCGCTTCCAGCGAAGGGCTTCGCTCCGGCCGGGCACGGCCGAAGCGGCGCAGGTACAGCTCCTCGATGAACTGCGCGAGAGGGGCCTTCCAGGGTTCCTGCTTGTGATTGGCGAGCTTGCCGAGCGTCTTCGGGTTCATACCGAGCTCGCGCGCCATCTGGACATGATCGTTGGAGAGTCGGAAGCGTCCACGAGCCTCGATCCACGGCGCCAAACTTGCCAGTGCATGGCTCTTGCCCTTCTTCTTGGTCATCGCGATACCTCCCGGATCCGCGGGTTCCAGTCTACTTACCCGGCCTTCGGCGAGCGGATCGGCTTTCCCGTGACCTCCGCGTACAGCACGTCGGGATCGAGATCCGCCCCGCTCGGCCACACGATCGTGCCGAGCTCGGGATCGACGCGGACCTTGGCGAACTCGCGCTCGTCCGCGAGCCCCGCGAACACGCCCTTGAAGCGGATCATCTTCCCGAGATCGAGCTCGCCCTCGACTCCGTCCTCGAAGCGCAGGCGCACGCGGTAGCCACCCAGCGCTCGAACCTCGACGATGTCCTTCAGCATGGCCGCTATTCCAGGGGCGCGATGCGCTTCAGCTTCGCCAGCCGTCGCGCTCGCTCCCAGTTGTCCAGCAATTCTACAGGATGCCTGGCGGCCCACTCGATGACGAGGCCCGGCACCCTGGGTGGCAGGCGAGGCACCGCGATACTCTTCCCGAGAATCGCGTACCGGAAGCTCCCCGCGCGAGTCCTTGGAGAAACCCTGCGACCACTTGTCACCCTACATTCCACCAGGGAGAATCCAGTGAACGTGTCCTTCTCGCTCGAAGACATTCAACGGCTGCCGATCGCCGATCGCATCAAGTTGGTCGGGGACATCTGGGACTCGATCGCCACCTCAGAGGAAGCCGTTCCGGTGACCGACGCGCAGCGCCGGGAGCTCCAGCGGCGCTTGGAGGAGTACGAGCGCGACCCACGAGCCGGGAAGACCTGGGAAGACGTCAAGAAGTCCCTCGGCTAGGCGCGCTCGGTGCCATCGTGGTCGAGATCTGGTTCCTACCAGAGGCCGTCGCTGACGTGGAGAGCGCGGTGGCCTGGTATGGCCGGCAAGAGCCTGGACTCGGTGAGGTCTTCGAAGCTCTGCTCGAGGGCAAACTGAACCAGATCCGGGAACGGCCCCTGGCCTTTCCTGTCGCTGTCGGTCGTATCCGTCGTGCGCTCTTGGCCAGGTTCCCCTACGGAGTCTTCTACGTTGCGGAGCAGCGCAGCGCATCGCGGTGGTGGCCTGCCTTCACACCGCACGGGATCCGCGTATTTGGAAGCGCGGAGGGAGCGGACGGTAGGGGCGCGGGCCGCAGTCCGGGATTCGCCTCCTCAGAAACGCGCGCTAGAAATGCTCGTCGAAGCTCACCTCGCCGGTGACTCCGACCTGATAGGCGCTCACGCGCCGCTCGAAGAAGTTCGAGAGCTCCTGGACGTCCTGCAGGTCCATGAAGCCGAAGGGGTTCTTCGCGCCGAAGCGCGGGGATAGGCCGAGGTTGGCCAGGCGCTGGTCGGCGACGAACTCGAGGTAGGTGCGCATGTCGCTCACCGAGAGGCCCGGGACGCCCTGGCCGAGGAGGTCCTGGGCGAAGAGGGTCTCGCACTCCACGGCGTCGGTGAGCATGCGGTGGACGTCGGCGATCAGGGCGTCGTCGAAGAGCTCG
>JANOGB010000504.1:0-4891 GCA_031413955.1 Planctomycetota bacterium
CTTGCTTGGTTTTTTCCGCTCTCTCGGGCGCGGAAGAAGAAAAGAAGAAGAGCAGAGCCGGGCTGGAGCCCGGCGCTCCCGGATGAGGATCAGCGCGGCGGGTACTCGGGCTCGGCCAGCTTCCAGTCCGCGGAGGCGACACCAATCAGCAGGAATCCGCGCTCGTTGCGCGCCATCCGGCCGGTGGCGTAGAGGTAGTTCTGGCGGAACTCCGCGGTGCTCGCGCGCAGTCTGGGCTCGATCTCCGCGCGCTGTGCCGCCGGGATGGATGCGCGCAGGGCCGTGTGCTCGTCGCCCGAGCGCAGCAGCGCGGTCAGCGAGCCGTCATCCTCGTCGAAGAAGCGCTCGATCGGCGCGAAAACCGTCACGCGCCGGGCCGGATCCGCCCGGCAGAGCTCGAAGGCGCGCTGCAGGCCGGGCGCATCCTCGTGCGCGAGCACGGCTTCGGGTTCACGCGCCGCTCGTGCCCGGAAGCTGTCGATGGCCGCAGCGCGTGCCTCCCACCAGGGCAGGAGCTGTTCGTAGGGGCGCACGGCCGAGGGCGCTCCCGGGGTTCTGGCGCGGTTCGTCGCCGCGTTCCAGATTCCGAGTTGCGCCGCGCGTGCGGCCGACTGGGCCCGGACGAAGGCCTCGTGCGCGACCAGACTGTTGCCGTACTTGTTGAAGTATGGGCTCCGGCCCTGCTCGACCAGCAGGAGGTTGAAGTCGCGCCCGTCCAGCAGGAGCACCTGGCACAGGAGCCGCCCATAGACGTCGCGGCGCCGGCCCTCGGGGAAGGCGAGCCCGATGTGCGCGGGCTCTCCGAGCGCGGCGAAGAACTCTCGCGCCCACTGCGCCGTCTCCTCGCCGAAGACCGTCTGCGGCTTGGTGGGCGAGCCCAGCGGGCGCCCGCTGATCTTCTCTTCGGTGTCGACCGAGAGCAGCCGCAGGGGCACGACCTCCCCATCGAGCCGGACGTTCAGCGTGTCGCCGTCGACGACCTTGACGATCTCGACCGTCACCTCGGCCCGCAGGCGCGGCTCGGGCGGAGCCTGGGGCTGGACGGCCGCGGCGAGCAGGAGGATGCTCATGGTCATCTGGGAGCGCCGGGCTCCAGCCCGGCTCTTCCTTTCTTCTTCTTCTTTTCTCGAAGCGCAGAGGAAGGGAAGAATGGACAAAAGCGCCGGGCTGGAGCCCGGCGCTCCCGGTGGAGCTACTTGTCCGCCACGTCTTCGAAGTCGAAGGCGTTCTTCGGGTCGGCCGGCACGATCTTGAACACGTAGCCGGGCTTCTTCGGAGGGCCAGACTCGTCTTTCTTCTCGCCTGTGGCGGGCGTCTTTGGCTTGGGCTCGGCTTCGCTCGGCTTCTTCTCGTCCTTCATGGCGGGGCTCCTCTAGATCACACGAGCAGGCCGGCGCGCGCGATGTCGTGGACGCAACGCTCGGCCTCGGCTCGCACGGGTTCGGGGAAGATCTCGACGACCTCGGCCAGGGTACGCGAACCGTCGCAGCGCTCGAGCACCTCGGCCGCGGCGGGGGAGAGGCACTGCACCTCGCCTGTGCGCGGGTCGTAGACCAGGCGTGAGGGCGAGGGCTGGAGCGGCGCGAGCTCGCGGTCGAAGCGCGCCAGGTCCTCGGGCTCGAACAGGTCCGACTGGTAGCGCGGGCGCACGGTGGCCGAGTCGATCGAGGACACGCTGCGGTCGATCTCGCCGCGGTCGTAGGCGAGCTCGCGCGCGACGAGTGCCGCTTTCTGGCGCGGCTGGGCGTCCAGGCTCTTCGATCCGACGCTCCTCTCGAGCACGTTCTCCCTCAGCGCATCCCAGCTCCCGTGCTTCACGAGGTAGAGGAAGTAGTGACTCTTCAGCTCGTGGTAGAGCATGTTCGTGTTCTGGAACACGGGGAAGTGCGAGCGCAGCGCGGCCGTGAACTCGAGATACGTCTGGCGCGCCTCGGGTCGCGTCATGCCGCTGCCGGTCTTGAAGTCGTAGTAGACCTGCAGGTCGGCCTCGGGGTCGGGGTAGATCTCCACGATGTCGAACTCGCTCCGGCGCCGGAAGATCTCGGAGGTCTCGTCGAGGTAGAAGACGCGCACGCTGACTTCCTGGATGTGCTCCTGGTGCGCGAGGATCGTGCGCAGCGTCGCGCGCGCCTCCTCGCGCGTCTCGGTCGGAAAACCGACCATGGCGTAGAGCGTCACCGAGATCCCGGCCGCGTGCGTGTTCTTGATCAGCTCCAGGCTCTTCTCCGGGTCGATGCCCTTGCACATGGCCGTGAGCACGCGCTGCGACGAGCTCTCGTAGCCGTAGGCGATGCGCTTGCAGCCCGCCTCGGCCAGCTTCCGGCACGTGTCGGCCGTGAACACGTCGTGCTCCAGGCGCGCGTCGCACCACCAGTTCACCTTCAGTCCCGCCTCCAGGATCGCCTCGGGGAAGCGCTTGGCCATGTTGGGCGGCAGGTCCTCGATCGCGAGGTAGAACGAGTTCGCGCCGTACTTCTGCTGGAGGATCTTCATGTCCTCGACTGTCTGCTCGATCGTGCGCCCGCGGTAGCCCGGGCCGATGACGGTGTAGAGCGTGCAGAAGACGCACTTGCCCCAGTAGCAGCCGCGCGTGGCGGCGAGCGGCAGCACGAGCTCGGGCGATAAGTACTTCGTGAGCGGCAGCCCGTCGAAGTCGGGCGTGGGCAGGGTCTTGATGTCGAGCGGGTCGATCTGCGACGTCTTCACGACCTCTCCGCTCGTTGCGTCGCGGTACATCAGGTTCGAGACCTGCGCGAGTGAGCGCTTGCCCTCCACGACCTCGCACAGGTTGAGGAGCGGCCGCTCGCCCTCGAGCAGCACGATGCTGTCGATCAACGACCACAGCTCGGGGCGCTTCGAGAGCTTCTCGGCCACGTAGGCCATCAGCCCGCCGCCGACGGTGATGTGTACCGCGGGCTTCCACTGCTTGATCAAGCGCGCCAGGGTGAGCGCCGGTATCGCCTGGCTCGGGAACGTGATCGAGAGGCCGACGAGATCGGGATCGATCGCCTGCAGGCGCGGCAGCGTGTGCTCGCGGAAGAACTCGAGGTAGGGGTTCTCGCGCTCGTCCGAGAGCGCGGCGACGATCTCGCGACTGCGCTCGACTCGATAGCGCATCACGAACCCGTGCGCCGTCAACCGCGTGGGCGCATGCTCCTCCGAAAAGATCCGCAGACCCTGCTCGACCGTGCGCCCGGCCCACAGGTAGCGCTCGTAGTCGTAGAACTCCTCCTTCGAGCGCAGCACCTGCTTCGCCTCGTCGATCGAGCGCGCCACCTCCTCGCCGATCAACGCGATCTCGGACAGCGTCTGGTAGCGCTCCATCTCCGAGAACACGAGCTCGGGCCGCTGCTCGAGCTCTGCCAGCCGCCGCGGCGCCTGGATGCGCTCGAGCGAACGCTCCAGCCGCTCCCGCGACAGGAAATGATCGTAGGCCTCGATGTTCTCGTCGAGCTGCCACACCTCCGGGTACCCGTTCGCGCGCAGGTACGCCGCCAGCGACGGCAAGCTCAGGTACGGCTGCGTGAAGTGCCCCTGGGGCGGGAAGACGAGTGCGACTCTCATGGAGGGGGATGGATGGCCAGCGGCCGCGCGAGTGGACCGCGCCACGACTGCTTGCGGGCCATGGTACTTCCGTGCCCCCAGCCTCCTGCGTGCCTCGGGGGCCCAGCTCGGGCCGGGCGAGGATCCGCTTCAGGGGCTGTGACCCCCAGGCCGGCAACCCGGTCTGCGGCCTGTGCAGACTGCCCCAGGGCTATGTATAGCAAGTTTATCCTCCGCACAGATAAACCGACCATACTTGGATAACCTCCCAATACATGGACCCCCTCCAGAACCCCTTCTCCCCGGGCGCGGGCAGCCCGCCACCCGAGCTGGCCGGGCGAGAGGTGTTGCTGGAGAAAGCCCGCATCACCCTCGCGCGAGTGAAGTCCGGTCGCCACGAGCAAGGGCTCATGCTCACCGGCCTGCGCGGGGTGGGGAAGACGGTGCTCCTCAACCGCATCGCCGAGATGGCGGAGGAGGCCCGGTACGGCGTCGTGACGATCGAGGCGGCCGAGAGTCGTTCGCTGCCGGAGCTGTTCATCCCGCCTCTGCGCAAGGTCCTGTTCCAGCTCGACCTGATGAAAGGGGTCAGCGCGAAGGCGAAGCGCGCGCTGCGGGTGCTGCGCAGCTTCATCGGCAGCGTCAAGCTCAGCGTCGGCGAGTTCGAGTACGGCCTCAGCGTGGATCCGGAACGCGGGGTGGCGGACAGCGGAGACCTGGGGGCCGATCTGGGCGAGTTGCTCGTGGCGATCGGGGAAGCGGCCAAGGACCGCGCCAGCGCCGTCGCGCTCATCGTCGATGAGATCCAGTACCTGACGGAGCAGGAGATGAGCGCGCTCATCATGGCGATCCACCGTGTCTCTCAGCGCTCGTTGCCCGTCGTGCTGGTGGGTGCCGGATTGCCGCAACTGGTCGCGCTGGCCGGCCGTTCGAAGTCGTACGCCGAACGTCTCTTCCAGTACCCGGCGGTCGGCGCGCTCTCGCGTGAAGAAGCCAAGGACGCGCTACGAGCACCGGTCGCGGAACAGGGCGTCGCGTTCACGGCCCCGGCGCTGGAGGCGATCTTCGACCTCACGCACGGCTACCCCTACTTCCTGCAGGAGCTGGGCTACGCCGCCTGGAACCTCGCGCCCGGAACTCCCATCGGTCTCGAAGTCGTGGAAGCAGCCAGGACCGTGGCGATCCAGAAGCTCGACGGCAGCTTCTTCCGCGTGCGCTTCGATCGTCTGACCCCGCGCGAGAAGGACTACCTGCGAGCGCTGGCCGATCTCGGCCCGGGCCCGCAGCGCTCGGGCGACATCGCGGCCCGCCTCGGCGTCAAGGTCCAGTCCATCGCGCCCCTGCGCTC
>JANOGB010000505.1:0-3280 GCA_031413955.1 Planctomycetota bacterium
CTTCGTTTTCGTTCTCTTCCTCCCGGCTCGCGAGCGGCGTGATCGAGGAAGAGCGGAGGAAGAGCGGAGGAAGAGAAGAGCCGGGCTGGAGCCCGGCGCTCCCGGGTGAGAAGAGCAGCACCGGCGAGTGGGCGGTGGAAAACGCCGTGCCCGTATGGCTAGACTCGCGCGGTCAACGCAATGAAGGCAGCCAGCGCAGTGCGAGTCATCCAGGCAGCGGCGATCCCGTATCGTTGGCATTCGGGCCGCCTCGAGATCGCGCTGATCACGCGCCGCCAGGGAGGCAGCTGGATCGTCCCGAAGGGGCACGTCGAGCCG
Organism: Planctomycetota bacterium; assembly: GCA_031413955.1. Lineage (GTDB taxonomy): Bacteria > Planctomycetota > UBA1135 > UBA1135 > JABFRZ01. Next base: position 319 of record JANOGB010000505.1, read on the forward strand.
GGCGAGACTCCGCGCCAGTCGGCCCGGCGCGAAGCCACGGAAGAAGCTGGGCTGCTCGGCAAGATCGGGCTCCGGCCGCTCGGGTCCTACGAGTACCTGAAGGGCCGGGAGCCTCGCATCGTGCACGTCTTCCTGTTGCAGGTGACGCGTGAGCTGCGCCGCTGGAGCGAGGACGACTTCCGGAACCGCGAGTGGATTCGCCTGGAGCGGGCGATCGAGCGCGTGCGTGAGCGCGGCTTGCGACACCTGCTGCGCAGCCTCGCCGAGCGGCTTTCCGCGTAGCAGCGCGCCCGCGGAGAACACGCGGAGGACGTGCGGGCTGGCCCTTTCGTGGCTCTCTGTGCCACACTGCGCTTTCCTTCATTGTGGCGTGAAATGGGGCTGAACGGAACCAAACCGGACGGATCCAGAGGCGCGGCCGGACGGCCCGTTCCGTGCCGGGCCTTCGCTGTTCTCGGGCCCGGCGGAGCGCGCTGGCACAAGGCCTTCCCCGCGACGACGCTGCGGCCCGAGGGGCACAGCAAGGTCAGCGAGACCCTGCTCGACAGCCTGGATCGGCGGCTCGGGCGCGCGGGGATCGAGCTCGCGACGAACGGGGCGTCGCCGCGCGTCGCCTGCCGACTGGCCCCGTTCCCGGCGGAGCGGAACGACGACTCGCAGGGCGCGCTGGCTTGCACCCTCGTGCTGGAGCACCCGCCCCGCTTCGCGTGGGACTTCCCTCCGGCCCAGGCCCTGCCCCTGGCCCGGATCCTGGAAGCGCGCGCGGTCGGGCCGATCGGGGTGCACGAGAAGAGCCTCGCGCGCTGGGCCGTGCTCGACGACCAGGGAAAGGTCGTGGCCTGGATCGACGAGGAGCGCCACCGGTTCCTGCCTGCCGGGCGCGGCGCTCCTCGCGCGGTGAGCGCGCACCGGCTGCTCCTGCGCGGACTGCGCGGCTACGACCTGGACTTCGAGCGCGTGGCGCGCGTCCTCGCGGGCACGAGCGGGCTGGCTCCGACGGAGGTGGCGTTCGATGCGCGGGCGCAGCTCGCGAGCGCGGCCAGGCGTCCAGGCCGCTGGCCGGTCTTGGTCCCGGGCGTGAGGGCCGGGGTGGGCCTCGCGCGCATCGCCCGCTCGCAGCTCCAGGTTTTCGCGGCCAACGCGCCGGGGCTGCGCGCCGACCACGACGCGGAATACCTGCACGACAGCCGGATCGCGCTGCGCCGGCTGCGTTCCTTGCTCGGACAGCTCGGGGGCGTGCTCGACGCGCAGACAGGCGCGTACCTGGTCGACGAGCTGCGCTGGCTGGCGGGCTGCACCGGACCGGCGCGCGACCTGGACACGCTGCTCTTCGAGTTGCGCCTGACCGAACCCGAGCTGCGCGCCGAGCTCGCGCCCGTGCTCTCGGCGCTGGAAGAGGAGCGCGCGCGGCAGCAGGAGCGACTCGTGGCCGAGCTCGACTCTGCCCGGTGCGCCGAGCTGATGACCCGCCTGCGCGCGGCCTTCTCGACGCAGGGCATGCGCGCGCATGCCGGACCCCGGGCGGCGAAGTCCTTCGCGAGCCTGCTCGCCAAGCGTCTGCGCCGCCGGCTGCGGGACGTGCTCACGCGTGCCGAGCACCTGGGGGCAGGCAGCCCTTGCGCCGAGCTGCACGAGCTGCGCATCGCCTGCAAGAAGCTGCGCTACCTGCTCGAGTGCTGTCGCGGGCTCGCTCCGAAGGCGGAGCTCCAGACGTGCTTCGCGCACCTCAAGGGGCTGCAGGCCATCCTCGGGACGATCCAGGACGCGGAAGTCCAGGCCAAGCTGGCGCACGAGCTCGTGCTGCTCGGTGCGCAGGCCGGAGCGGGTGCGCACGTCGCGCTCGGCCGCTTCCTGGAGCGCTCGGCGCAGCGCGGCCGTTCGGCGCGGGCCCAGTATGCGGAGCGGGCAAGCGCCCTGCTCCTGCCCGCGAGTCGCGCGCAGTTCGCAACGCTCCTGGGCGGCGTCGCGCGCGAACAGTAGAAACGAGCGGGCGGGCCCCAGAGTGGAGCCCGCCCGAGCCAGGAAGAGCAGAGTGGTCGATCGGGGGTCGCGCCGCCGGCCGGCCAGCCTCGGTGGGAGGTGGTGGGCGGGCGGTCCTTCTCGGATGGCGAGCTCGCTTTGGAGACCCTTGCTGTCCTGGAGGGCGCACGATCTCCGACGCGTATCAAGGAGGCCCGATCGTTCGAACAAGCCCTTGCAGGATCGCAGCTCTCGCGGAGGAGAGTTCGCCGAGAGAGGCAGGCTCGGCGGCGCGGACTACGGCTTGCGCGGATTGCCGCGTACCGGCCGAGTCTTGTGCTCTGGCGCGTCGATCACGAGCATGGCCTCCACGGCGATCGGGCTGAAGAAGCTGTCGGGCAGCCGCTGGCCCGTCTGCGCGTCAGCCATCGGGATCGTGCCGCCGTCGTAGTAGAGCAGCAAGCGGCCGTTGCTCACGGCCATGACGTTGGTCGCGCCCACCAAGAACGCGGTCAGGATCTGGCCGGTCGCGTCATCGATGCGCGCGGCGAGCCCGAAATCGTCGACGGCCACGAGGTCGCCCGCGTCCACGACGATGGCGCGGACGGTGGAGAAGCAGAAGCAGGTGAAGTACTCGAAGGCGCCGCTCGCGACGGGAGCGCGGTAGAGCGCGCCGTCCCCGCCGCCGACGAACAGGAAGCCGTCGTGGGCGAGCAGAGCATGAACGCTGGTCGGAATCGTGCGCCAGTCCAGCACGTCTCCCGAAACAGGATCGATGCCCGCCACGAGTCCGTCCTCGGTGCCGACGAAGACCGTGCCGGCGGACACTGCCAGCGCGGAGATCTGCCCGATACCCAGCGCGAAGGAGCGCAGCAGCGCGCCGTCCTGGACGTCGTACACGAAGAGCTGGCTGAAGTCGTCGGCCGTGTAGAGCTGCTTTTCGTCCGCGGTCATTGCCTGGATCGGGCCGGAGCCTCGGCATACCGCGCGAGCTGCGGAGCCA
>JANOGB010000506.1:0-3295 GCA_031413955.1 Planctomycetota bacterium
CTGCGCGACGCGCGGAGCGGCGAGAACCTTGGCGCCGGCGACTCAGGACGGCCCAGGCGGCGGGTTTGGAAGCGCCTCGCCTCGGCGGCTTCTCTCGAGCCAGGCCGTCCCCGCGGCCTACCTCGGTCGCGTCCGGGGACCGGGATGGCTGTCCGGGTCGGCCGGATCGAAGCCGCGGTCGAGCTCGTCGCGGTCGAGCGCGCCGTCCGCGTCGCGGTCGGCGCCGATGCGCCGCTGGCTGCCGTGCGGCACGGCCGTGAAGGTCAGGGGCGTAGCGTCGCTGGCGGCGAGGAGCAGCGCGCTCAGCGTGACGCGCTCGGTGCTGCGGTCGGACTGGAAGCGCCCGTCCTCGAGGTAGTAGAAGCCGCGGTCGAGAGCGCCCAGGCGAGCGCGGGCGACCAGGGCGATGTCGCCTTGCTCGGCCTCGGAGAGCAGCGCGGTCAAGAGCGCTGTGCCGGCCGGGTTGGGCGTGCCGTTGAAGGTCACTTGCTTGCCGACGGCGGCGTGCGTGGACTGGCTGGCCGAACCGGGCGGCAGGTCGATGTCGGTGCTCGTGCCTTCGGCCTCGATGCCGCCGCTCATGCTGAGAATGAAGGCCACGAGGTCGGCCACCTCCTGGTCGCTCGTCACGGGGATGAACGGGCGTGCGATGTAGCGCGCGAGCGAGTCGCCCGCGCCGTCGTGACGCGTGCCGAAGCCGGCCCGACTGGTGGGGCTCGAGCCCTCGAAGCCGACGCGCTCGTAGAGATTGCGGAAGCTCGGGATCTTGAAGTTCTGCGACCGCCGGAAGGTCGGCGGGATGAGCGTGGTGTGCGCTTCGCCCTGCGGGCCAGGGGAGATCGGCTCGAAGCTCGTGCCGTTCCAGGTCGAGTTCGTGCCCAGGCCGCTCGGCAGCGTGTGGCACGAAGCGCAGACCAGTTGCTGCGAGAAGACCTCCCGGCCGTGCATGGCGTCGCCGTCGGGCAGCGGCAGTCCAGCCGGCGCGAAGCGCCCCGTCGTGACGTGCCCGGTCAACGTGAGATCGGTCGAGAGCTCGTTCTCCAGCGTGCGGAAAGGGTTCGGCGGGAAGTGGATCGTGGCCAGGAAGCCTTTGAACTGCTGCATCTCCGTCGGGTCGAGCGTTTCGTCGTCGCCCTGCAGGCTCTGGAAGGCCGGGTTGAACTCCTCCAGGCCGAGCCGGTCGCCGCGCCAGTGGAACGGTTCCTTGCCGATGATGTCCTGCAGCGTCTGCGTCAGCAGCGGGCCCTTCATGGGGTGGAAGTCCACGAAGCCGTCGACGCCCGGGACACCGGCCCCGAGGTTGAGGCCGTCGAGCCCCTGCAGCGCGCCGCTCGGGTCGCCGAGATCCCAGGACAGGCGATCCATGCGCGCGTCAACGTGGCACGAAGCACAGGCCGTGAGCCCCAGGCCCGAGGTCGCGCGTGCGTCGTAGAGGTGTTTGCGCCCGGCCTGGATCACGGCCGGCGTCGGATCGAAGAAGGGCACGCGCACGAGCTCGAGCTCCGTGGCCGTGCTCACGACCGAGAGCGAGGCCTCGAACTTGTTCAGCACGTATAAACGCTGCCGCGGCTCGTCGAGCACGATGCCCGTCGGCCCCTCGCCGACCTCGATCGTGGGCGCGAGCCCCGCACGCGCCCCGCTCGCGTCGAGCACGGCCACGTTGTTCGTGCCCATGCCGCTGACGTAGGCGCGTGTGCCCGCTGTGTTCCACACGATCCCGCGCGGGTCGGAGAGCGACTTGTCGCGCTCGGACTGGGGCACGGTCGCCACGTCGTAGGCGAGGTGTCCGTTCAGGTCGGCCAGGCTCGGCGTCGCGGGCGCGGCCGGATCGACCAGTCCGAGCTGGACGCGCAGGAAGCGCCCGGAGAGGTTGGGCTCGAAGCGGATCTCGTTGGTCGCGTCGGTGCCGACCACCGCGACCTCGCCGCTCGCGGGGTTGACCGCCAGCGCCATGCACAGGTTCATCAGCCGGTCGAGGTACGAGACCGACAGCGTGGTCGCGTCGATCACCGCCACGTCGTGGTCGCTCATCGTCCATCCGGCCACGCGGCCCGTGAACGGCGCGAAGTTGCCGCTCACGAAGGGGCTCCAGTCGCCGCCGTTGTCGTCGAGCCACTGTCCAGCCGCATTCTGGCGCACGACCAGGCCCACGGGCGGGGGCGTTGGCAGACCCGGAGCGATGGGCGGATCGAACGACGCGCCGGAGTTCGGCGGCGGGTTCTGGCCGGCGTACGGACCGTTCGGGAAGCTGACCACGTCCGGCGGGAAGTCGTTCGGGGCGACGCCGCCGCTCGGCAGGATCGTGGTCCGGTTGCCGGACTCGAAGATCGCCGCGTAGATCTTGTCGCCTGTCGGGCTGAGCGCGAGCGCGCGCGGGTCCTCGCCGTCGAGCGTGATGCGCAGCGGCGGCGACGAGCGGTTGCTCGGATCGAACACGAGCACCGTGTTGGCCTGCGAGCAGCTCACGAAGGCGCGCAGGGGAGAACCCGCGAAGACCACGTCGCAGGGTTCGTCGTCGGTGGCCAGTGTCGACTCGACCTGGCCGCTCGCGAGGTCGACCAGGCTGATCGAATCGGAGAGGTGGTTCACGACCCAGGCCTGGGAGTTGCTCCGCGCGCGCACCGACACCGGATCGAGCCCGACCGGGATCGAGCCCAGGTGCACCGGGGTCCCGCTCTGCAGGCCGAAGACCTCCAGCCGGTTGTCCGGCAGGTTCACCGCCAGGAGCAGCGCGCGGTTCGGGGTCAGCTCCAGCGGATGGACGTGGGGCGTCTCCCAGTTGACGAAGGCGTTCTGGGCGTCGAGGCCGGTTGCCAGGGCGAGGGTGGCAGATCCTGCGAAGAGGGCGAGCGAGTGAGGCGTGTTCATGCTCAGTCCCGGAGGCGGTGGGCGGGTCTGACCTGGAGGAGAGGGTAGCAGCCGAGCGAGACTCGAAGGGGCGTTTTCGGCGACTGGCCCTGGATGGAGCCCGAGCCCTCGTCGTTGGGATTCTCCGCCAAAAACCGGATCGTCGACCATCGGAGAGCCGAAGCCCCGGAGGCCCCATCTTTTCTGATCTCTTCCTTCACGCTCTCCGCGTTCTCCGTTTCTCCGCGGTGCGCTTTCTTCCTTTCCGCTAATCCTCGCGCCAGGCGACGACTCTCCGGAATAGAGGGCCAGCCCGGCCTGCGGCCGGAACCAAACGTTGGCATGGCGTGAGACCTCGCGTAGGAATGTCGGTGTGAAGACGGCAACCAAACGGAGGCTCACGCCATGCAGGAGTTTCTAACACGCCACGCGTCCCAGATCAGCGGAG
>JANOGB010000507.1:0-1918 GCA_031413955.1 Planctomycetota bacterium
TCTGTTTCTTCTTCTTCTTCTTCTTCCTTCTCTCCTCTCTGCCGTCAGGAAGAGAAGAAGAAGACAAGAGCCGGGCTGGAGCCCGGCGCTCCCGGTTGAGAAGGCCCAGAAACAGCTCTGGCCGGTCGATGTCTCTCAGGCATCGGGCCGGCCGAGCAATTTCACCCTCTCAGATGCGGTCGCGGGCACCGCTGAGTGCGCTCGTCGGTGGTCAATCGAACGAGCTCACCCTGTTGAACGTGGAAACGAGTCCGGGCACGGGATCTTTCTCCGATTTTCTTGCCGTCAGTGTTCCGAGAGCGCCCGCAGGGCCTCGCGCCAGGTCTCCGGCAGGCCCTCGATGCCCCGGCCGTCGTCCTGCAAGGCCTCGATCAAGGGCTCCAGGTTTCGTCCGCCGCGCAATTGCGCCAGCTCCAGCCACTCACGTGCTGCGCTGCGGTCGCCCCGGATCCAGGCCATCAGGGCGTTCTTGCACAGCGCCTTCGCGTCGCGCGACCCTTTCGGCGCAGCGCCTGCCCGCCGGGCGAGCTCGGCAATCCCCGCTTCGACCCGGGGCGAATCCGCGCGCCGGGCCGCCTCCTCGAAGCGCCCGAGGCGCAGGTCGGCCACCAGCCAGTCCTCGTCCCAGGAACGCGCCAGGTCCCGCACCTGGAACAGGGCGGCCACGGCGAAGAGCGTGAAGCCGAGCTTGCGCCAGCGCGCGAGCTTCAGCCTGAGCCGGACCCCGACCACGGGATCGCGCTCGGCCGCGCGCAGGAAGGCGACCCGGTCCTGGGTCGAGAAGTGGCGCCAGGAAGTGCGCTTGTGGGCGTGGGCGCCGGTGACGAGCTCGAGGGCGTGGATCAGGGGACCGCACTCGCCCACCACGCGCAGACTCTCGAGGTCCGCCTCGAGCTCGAAGCGGCGCGAGAGGTACCCGAAGGAGAGGTACCACAAACCGATCGAGGCGAAGAGCAAGACGCCTTCCCACACGGGATCCTCGATCTCCAGATGCAAGAGGAGCTGCCGGGCGAGGAGGAAAAACCCCAGCGCGAAGGCCCCGAACACGGCCGCATGGGCGCGGCGTGCGTGCCCCATCTCGTGCGCGAACACGGCGGCCAGCTCGCGCGGTCCGAGCTGTTGCAAGAGCAGGTCCGAGAAGAACACCAGGCGCGAGCGCTCGGTGAAGCCCACGATCGCGGCGTTGGACATCTGCTGGCCCGTGCGCCACACCAGCAGCTCGCGATAGCGAAAGCCGGCGCTGCGGGCGACCTGCTCGAGCGTCGTGCGCGCCCAGCCGCGCTCGATGGGCGCGGTGTCCCAGGCGTAGCGCAGGAAGAACGGCATCCCGCGCAGGAGCAGGGCCACGAGCAGCACGGCCAATAGCCCGCCCAGCAACCCGACCTCCTCGATGCGCACCTGCCAGGTCGGCGAGCGCGCGAGCAGGCTCGAACCGCCGAGGTAGGCCAAGAAGGGCAGGAGCGCCGAGAGGAACAGGCGCGCCTGGAACGAGCGCTGCTTGCCCGGCGTGTCGGGCGGGAAGACCAGGCTGCGGGCGCGCGCGTCGATGGCCGCGAGCTGGTAGAGGAAGTAGGGCGCCAGCGCGAAGCACAGCTCGAGCCCGAGCCAGCCGTCCAGGGTGGAGACCGCCGCACCGCGACGCACGAGGAACTCGAGCCAGCCCAGCTCCGAGATCGCCAGCGCCTGCAACACGACGGGCGAGTACGCGAGCGCGCGCTCGAGCAGGGCGCCCAGGCGAAAGCGGCCGGCGAGGAGCACGCGCCGCGTACACCAGCCGAGTCCGTAGGGCACGACGAGGAGCGCGGCCACGGCCCACGGATACACGCCCGCGCTCGTCCAGCCGAGCTCGGGCAGCGCCAGCGTCGCCAGCGCGAACAGGATCTCGAAGAGGTAGCTCACTCAACCGGGAGCGCCGGGC
>JANOGB010000508.1:0-5942 GCA_031413955.1 Planctomycetota bacterium
CCCGGAGCAAGCTCGCGAAAGGCAAGAGCAGCTCGAAATCGCGCGCGGGTCCGTGGACGCCGGCGTGCACCGCCTCCGCCCAGCTTGTACGACAGGGCCACGTCCTGGCTGACGATCTCGGCGATGCGGTCGAAGTCGTGGTCGGGGTTCTGGAACTCGGCCATCAGCCGCAGCAGATTCAGGCTGTTGGCGGGGATGCTGGTGCCCGAAACCACGTTGGGCTTGGCCAGGAAGTAGCCCTGGAAGTAGTCGAAGCCCATGTCGCGGCACAGCTCGAACTGCTCGCGCGTCTCGATCTTCTCGGCCAGGAGCTTGATCCCGCGCGGCTTCAACTGCTGGAAGCGCGCGCGGATCTCCGCGTTGTCGAGCCCGAGGATGTCGACTTTGATGATGTCCGCCAGGGCCAGCATCGGCTCGCGATCGGGACGATAGACGAAGTCGTCCAGGGCGATCTTGAAGCCGCGCCGCCGCAGGTCTTCCATGCCCTTCAAGACCTGCTCGTCCGGTTCGACCTCCTCTAGCACCTCGAGCACCACTTGCGTGCGCGGCACCGGCAACGGGTACTCGCCCACGATGAATCCGCGCGTGAGATTGATGAAGGCCAGGTGGCCGCCGACGATGCGCTCGAGGCCGAACTCGGTGAACGTGTTGAGCAGCACCTGGGACGTGGCGCGGTCCCCCTCCGTGAAATCCGCGTAGTCGATGTCCGCTCCGCGGTACAGGAGCTCATAGGCATGCAGCTCGAGCCGGCGGCCGTAGATCGGCTGGCGGCCCACGAAGATGTCGTGCTTCGGCTGGGTGCTGGCGGGATCCATGCTGGCTCGACCTCCATCCTTCGACCCCGTGGCGCCCGCGACCTGATCCACGGCGTCCGTAAGTCCGTACGGAGTGGGGCTGCCTTCGGGCGTTCCCGCCGACGGGAGCGCGCAGAGCCTGGCGCAAGCACGGCCATGGTCTCGGCGCGGAGAGAAGAACTTTCGGGAGCATCGACCGGCGCCCGCGGAGCCGCCCGGCGAAAGCCAGAAGCGCCGGTCTCAGCCGTGGCCCGGCACGTCCATCACTGGATCAGCGCGGGCACTTCGCGATAGGCGGGGAACCGCTCCAGCTCGAGCTTGCTGAACACCTTCTTGCCGTCGACGAGCACCTCGAAGGCGCCCCCCTTCGACTTCACGAACTCGATCGTCGCCTCGGGGAAGACCTTGTTCAGCTCGGCCGCCAGACCGGCAGCCTGCGGTTCGTAGTTTCACTGCACGCAGTACTCGATGGTGAGCTTCATGGACCCTCTGGGCTCGCGGAGCTGGTTTCTGGGCCCAGTCTGGCACTCCGCCGTCAGGTTTCCATCCTGTACGGCTCGGATCGGTCGCCCGGAAGGCTCGTTCCAGGAATGCCAAGCATCTATAATCGCGCCGAACACGGCCCAGTCGGAAGCGTCTCGCCCCCCCCACCCTCGCGCCGCGCGCACGCGCGCCGGCGCCGTCGCGCTCCCATTTGTCCGGTCCACTCCCATGAAGATGAAATCGCGCGCGTTCTTGCCCCTGGTCGTGCTCGTCCCGCTCGTGCTCGCGAACGACTGGGCTGGCGACAAGCCCACGTACCAGCCCAAGGAGGGCACGACCCTGAGCAAGCGCATCTCGATCCAGAACGAGCTCGAGCTGGACGACATGAGCATGGAGCTGGACGGCCAGGACATGAGCGAGATGGCCGGCCAGATGGAGATGTCCTTGAAGGTCATGACGGAGCTCTCCGTGACCGACGAGTACCAAGCCCTTTCCGACGGCCGGCCCACCAAGCTCAAGCGCACCTTCGACGAGATCTCCTCCAACACCCACATCAGCGGTTCGAATCCGATGACGGGTGCCGAGGAAAAGGACATCCCGCTGGCGAGCGACCTCGAGGGCAGCACGGTCGTCTTCTCGTGGGACGAGGACGAAGCCACCTACAGCGCGGCGTTCGACGGAGAAGAGGGCGACGAGGCCCTGCTGGAGGATCTCGAGGAGAATCTCGACCTGCGCGGCTTCCTGCCCAGCGCCGAGGTGGCCGAGGGTGATTCCTGGGAGATCCCGGCCGAAGCCGTCAAGGCTGCCCTCGCCCCGGGAGGTGACATCAAGCTGCACCCCGAGAGCGACACCGATCCGATGAGCGGAATGAACCAGTTCTCGCAGAACGACATGATCGGCGAACTGGATGGCGAGTTCACGGCGGTCTACGCGGGCACGCGCGAAGAGGACGGTCCGCGCGTCGCCGTGATCAAGCTCAAGATCGAGGCCAAGAGCGCCCGGGACATGACCGACAGCCTCGATGGCGTCCAGGACAAGATGAAGGAAGATCTCCCCCCGGGTTTCGAGATGGACATCTCCGCCCTCGATGGCGAATACGAGTTCGAGGCCGAGGGCGAGCTCCTGTGGAACCTGGAAGCGGGTCACGTGCACGAGCTGCACCTCTCGGGCGAGGTGCGCATGATCGTCGACATGTCGATGAGCATGAAGATGGGCGACAAGGCACAGTCCATGGAAGTCTCGCAGACCTACGTGGGCAACCAGACCATCACCCTGACCACGGGCGAATAGCCGGCGCCCTCCGAGATGAGACGGCCCTCCGGGATGAGACAGCAGGAATCAGCACGATGAGCACGGTTCGCGCGTTCTTGCCGGCCCTCGGAGCGAGCTTCGCCTTCACCCTGGGCGGCGCGGGCGAGAAACTCCTCTTCCAGCCCCAGGCCGGCTCGAGCCTCACCAAGAGCTACACGATCGCCGGGGAGTTCGCGCTCGACGAGATCAGCCTGATCGTCGACGGCCAGGACATCGGCGGAATGCTCGGACAGATCGAGGTGAACGCGAAGCAGGAGAGCCGGATCGAGATCACGGACTCCTACGAGACCGTCGCGGACGGCCGCCCGACCGAACTCCTACGGACCTTCGAGGCGCTCTCGGGAACGATGGTCATGGAGATGACCCCGGCCCAGGCCGAGATGCCCGAGGTCTCCAGCGTGAGCATGCTGGAGGGCAAGACCGTGGCCTTCCGATGGAACGAAGAGCAGCAGGAGTACGAGCGCTCCTACCACGAGTCGAGCGGCGACGAAGAACTCCTCGAGGGCCTCGAGGAAGACATGGACCTGCGCGTTTTCCTGCCCACCGCCGAGGTCTCCACGGACGACACCTGGTCGATCGAGCTGGCCGATCTGAAGAGCATCGCGATGCCGGGTGGCAACCTTCAGATGCTGCCGGAAGACATGGAAATCGACGAGGAGGCCATGAAGACGTTCGGGGAGATCTTCAACGGCTTCGGCGAGACCTTCAGCGATCTGCTGGAGGGGAGCTGCACCTGCACCTTCAAGGGCACGCGCGAGGAGGGAGGCGTACGCGTGGCCGAGATCGCCATCGAGCTCGAGGTGGCCACGACCCTGGACCTGTCCGAGTTCCTGGACAAGGCCTTCCGGGCGGGGATCGAGCAGAGCGGCGTGGGAGACAAGGTGAACTTCACGCTGGACACGGCCGACTTCAACCTGGACTTCGAGGGTACGGGCACGCTGCTCTGGAACCTGGCAGCGGGACGCATGCACTCCTTCCAGCTGGCCGGAGACGCCAGCATGGACATCGACCTCGCGGTGAGCGTGGAAGCCGAAGGCGAGAGTCACGAGCTCGACGCCTCGCTCGAGCTCGTGGGTTCGATGCGCGAAGAAGTCGTCACCAAGGAGTGAGGTACGTTCCGGGGAAGGCGTTCCCGCCCTACGCCTTTCTGCCGGGCCGAGATCCCCATCCGACGCGGGATCCCCGCGGCCACGCCTTCGGGGCGCCCGAGGAACGGCCGCCCTTCCTCGTCGCTCGGCGCTGGCGCGAGAGCACGTCCTACCTGTGGGGCGCCGACCTCTACAACCACGGGTTCCTGTGGGAGGCGCACGAGGCCTGGGAGGGTCTGTGGCACGTCTCGAAGTCCGATCGCATCCTCGCCTCGTACCTGCAGGGACTGATCCAGTGCGCGGCGGCATGGCTGAAGATCGCCATGCAGCAGCCGAAGGGTCTGGAGCGCCTGGCCGCGCTCGCTCTGGAGAAACTCGACCAGGTCGCGGCGGCGAACGGCGGCGGCTACATGGGCCTGGACCTGGACGCCTTTCGGCCGGCGGTGCGCGCCTTCGCCGCTTCCCAACCGACCTCCTCCACCGGCTATCCGCTGCTGGTCCTCTCGGACTCGGAAGACTCAGAAGACGATTGAGCGCGCGCCGCGACGAGGGCGAGCGCTTCGCCGAGCACCCACGCGGCGACCTGGACCTGGCGTTCGATCGACTCGAAGCGCAAGGGTGGCACGTGCAGGAAGAGCCCGGCCACCCCGTGCTCGCCGGCGCGCGTGAGCAGGTGGTGGTAGATGCGCTCGCACACGTAGCCGCCAGCAGTGCGTGAGATCCGTGCGTCCCCGACCCCGCGCCGCCGCAACGCGGCGAGCAGGCGCAGCATGTCGACGCCCGACTCCAGACGCGGCCCGGGGCGCGTGAACTCGCGCGCAGCGCGGCCGTCCACGTCCACGCGTGGCACGAGCTTGAGCTCGGGCTTGGCGAAGCGCTCCAGGCGATATCCCGCGCGCTTCGCCACCCCCAGGCCGAGGTACAGGACTGGGCGGTCGCCCCGGCCGTGCAGTCCGGCCAGCAGCTCGTCCCAGACCTCTGGCGCTCGCGCGAAGCTCACGGGCAGGAGCGCGGAGCACACCCTGACTCCGACAGGCGGGCTGGCAGCCAGGGCTCTGGCGACCTCGCCGCTCGGGTTGATCTCGTGCGTCTCGAACGGCCCGAAGCCGCTGACGAGCACGAGGGACTCGCTCACCGATGCCATTCCTGCTCGCCGTACTCTACGCTCTTCCGCGCGCACCGGCCCGACGCTGGCCGAGAATGAAGCTGTGGAGTACGCGTAACTCGGCGCTTTCCTAAGGAGCCCTCCCCCATGCTGCGTCTCTCTTCTCGTTTCCCGGTCGCTCGTTTCCCCGTCGCTTGCCTGCCCGTCCTCGCCCTGTCCGCCTGCCACATCTCCCTGCACGACGACTTGACGGTCGACGGCGTGCGCCTCCCGGTCCATCACGAGGAGGTCCTGACGCTGGAGGCCTGGCCCGCCGCCGGGCTCGTGATCCAGGCGCACCAGGGAGACGTGCGCGTGGAGCACGCCGAGGGGCCGACCACGATCACGGTCGTGGTCCACGAGCGCGAGCCCGGTGAGGCTCACGCGCACGTCGAGGACGGCCGGCTGGTTGCGCGGGCCACGAACGGAGCGGCTTGTGCCATCGGCCGCGTGCTGCTGCGCACCAGCGGCCCGGCGCTCGGTCTGGAGCTCGGCACCGGCATGGGCGACGTCGAGTTGCGCGGGGTGAGCGTCCAGGGCCGCCTGAAGCTCGAGACGGGGATGGGCGACGTCGAGTTGCACGGTGCGGGCGAGCCACAGACGATCGCGCTCTCGTCCGGCATGGGCGACATCGCCGCGACGCGCTTGCGTTGCGTGCGTTTCGAGGCCGACACGGGCATGGGTGACGTGCGCGTCGACGGACTCGAAGCCGAGGAGGCCGAGCTCTCTTCCGGCATGGGTGACATCGCGGTCGAACGCTCGAAGGGCGGCCGCCTCGAAGCGAGTTCGGGCATGGGCGACGTGGACCTGGTCGAATCGACCTTCCCTGCCCGTGAGCTCGATACAGGTCTCGGCCGCGTGCGCGAGCGCTGATTCTCTCCCCCGCAGACGGCTGCACTGGCCCGGTCGGGCCAGGCGAGCAGCGTTGCGCCCGGCCCGCGTAGTCGTAGAATCCGTGCGCGGCCCCGCACTGCATGGCTTCCAAGAAGAAGGTCCTCGTCGCCAATGGCCAGGGATTCTGGGGCGACTCGATCCTCGGCCCGGTGCGCCTGCTGCGCGAGGGACCGCTCGACTACCTGACGCTCGATTACCTGGCGGAAGTCACGCTGAGCATCATGCAGA
>JANOGB010000509.1:0-19293 GCA_031413955.1 Planctomycetota bacterium
GGCAGCTGCCGAGGCTCCGTGCCTCAGCCTCACCGCCTGGTCGAGCGTGGGGAGATGGGGGTCCGCTTCAGTCCGCTGGTAGTGCAGAACACCAGCTCGTCCAGCGCGCCGAAGCCGGTCATGTGGACGACCATCCGCACGACATCGTCTTGCTGGAAGCCCTCGTCCTCGGTCGCCCTGGCGAAGCGCGGCGTGCCGTTGCCAGGCTGCGGAACGGTCGTCCTCAGGTCGAGCTGATGCGGACCGGCGTTCCCGTATCCGCCGGTCCAGCCCGGATCGATGGCGTAGACGCGCTGCTTGCCGCTGCCGTCGGTCAGGGTCACGCTCGCGCCCAGGTTCGGCGGGGGATTGATGTCGGCCAGGAGCACGCTTTGCGGGTCGACCGGCTGCAGGAAGTCGAAGATCAGGTCTCCGCCGTGCGGGTCGTCCGTGACGACGTCGAAGAAGCCCGGGTTGGTCTGGGCGAAGGCATGCCAGTCGTCCTCCAGGAGCAGCATGTTGCCGTGCCCGATGAGCATGTCATGGTTCAGGGACGGGTCGTTCGGGCCGCCCGGCGTCGAATCGAAGGTCGCGGGACCGGCGTTCGCGCCCGCGCTCGAGATCCTCACCAGGTTGCCGAACTCGGGTGGCGTCGAGAGCGCCTGGCCGTTCCCGAGCGGCGTCGTGAAGTCGTCTTCGGTCTCGAAGTCGAGCGTCACGCACTGTGCGCACGGGAACGTCTCGACCAGCAGGGAGACGTCGTCCACGGCGAAGTTCGTGAGAGCGGGCGCCCCGGTGATGATCGACTCGAAGCGTAGAGCGTGCACGCCGCCGTCGGCGAATCCGCCGAGCGGGATGGACACGAGCTCGTAGCCGACGCCTGCGTACGGCGCCTCGCCCTCGAAGGCCTCGAACACGTTCGTGCCGTCGATCTCGACGCGCAGGAAGTCCATGCCGTTGCCCGAAGAAACGGGGATCTCGAGGTAGAAGTCCAGGGCCGTGGCCCCGGCCGGGATCGTCACGGCCTGCTCCAGCGAGCCTTCCTCGAAGGTATCGACTCCGCCGAACCAGGCGAAGATGTTGCCGGTGCGCGGCCCCGTGCCTCCGTTCGAGCCACACAGGGAATCGCACAAGGGGGTGCCGAAGTTGGTGGAGAAGGCTGTCCACGTGGCCGACTGGATGCCGGCCTCGAAGCCGCCATCCGCGACGGAGTTGGACGAGCAATTCGTGCCGTCGCCCTGATAGCCGCCGCCCTGGCTGGCGCAGTCGCCGGCCGTGGTGGTGAGGCATGCCCCGTCCTGGAGGCAGCAAGCGCCCGTCGGGAGGCACTGCAGCTCGGTCGCGCACGGCCCCGTGCCGAAGTCGGACACGTCGAGCTGCACGATGCCGGGCGCGGTGGCCGGCGAGAACGTGCCGACCGTGATGAGGTAGGTCGCGCCCGCTTGCGAGCACCAGCTCACGGCCGAATCCAGGGCGTCGAAGCCGCACTGGGCCAGCAGCGGGTCGTCCGGCGTGTCCTGGTCGTCGTTGCCGCCCACGCACACGAGGGCGCCGCAGTCCGCACAGAAGACGCTGATCTTCGTGTCGCTGACCTGGGTCCCTGCGCTGCAGGTCGTGGCGATCAGCTCGTTGCCCGTGCCGGTCACCTTGTACCAGACGTTCTGGAAGGGGCCGCTGAACACACCACATGGCGCGGCGATGTCGTCCGTGGCGCCCGTGATGTCGACCGTGACCGAGGCCGGCAGCGGATCCAGCGAGAGTGCGCTCTCGCAGCCGTCGTTCGGGAAGCCTGCGCCACAGGGGCACTCGATCGTGACCGTGATCTCGCCTGCGTCGAAGGAGCTGAAAGAAGCGGCCTGGACGTAGTAGGTCTCTCCGCTCGTCAGCCCCTCGACGCACAGCTCGGAGAGCAGGCCGTTCGCATCGTCGCTGCAATCGAGCTCGGTGAGGGCGCCCGGCGTACCGCTGTACACGGCCAGCAGCGTGTCGAAGGCGAGGCTGCTGTTCGTGTCGATCTTGGCCGAAGTCGCGCCGGCCACGAACTGGAACCACAGGGTTCCGAAGCCCTGGCCGGGGCCGCCGAAGCGACACGAGAAGGCCGGGTCGAGCGGATCGGTGGTGGCATTGGTGTTGTCGACCGTGAACGAGCCGCCACAGGCGATGGCGCAGGCCTGGAGGACGTCGTCGCAGGGCACGTCGCACACGCCCGGGCACTCGAGATCGATCGTCAGGCGCCCGAGATCTTCGCCAGGGTAGGACGCGATCTGGACCAGGTACTCCTGTCCGATCGTGAGACCGCGCACGCACAGCTCGGAGAGCAGGCTCCCCCCGCCGATGTCGTCGTTGCAGGCCAGCTCGACCAGGCTGCCGCACTGGCCGTCGTAGACAGCCAGCAGCGTGTCGGTGACTCCGATGCTGTTCGTCGTGGTCAGGAAGGCACTCGTACCGGTTGCCAGGAACTTGAACCACAGCGTGCCGTCACCCTGGGTCGGCCCGCCGAAGGCGCAGGAGAAGGACGGGTCGGCGAGGGCTGTCGTGGCTGCGATGCTGTTGGCCTGGGTCGAGACCCCACAGGTCAGGGAACGCGGAGCCGTGCAGATGTCGTTCGAGGGCGCGCCGCCGCAGGAAACGAGCAGGGTGCCCGTGCCCTCGTCACCGGGGCCGAAGCCGCCCACGCGCAGGATGTACTGGCGATCGGCGACGACAGCCGTCGCGACCACCGATGTGGTTCCGTTCGGTGCGCAGATGCCGGTGTCGTCGTTGGCGGCCAGCGCCACCTCGACTCCGCTGGTGATGTTGGCGGCGTCGAGGACGTCGAAGTCGCCGTCGTCGTCCGTGTCCGCCTCGTACTGCACGAGGTCCGTGTCGTAGGCCGCCGTGTTGCAGGTCGAAACGGTCAACGTGCCGTTGCAGGTCGGCGTGTAGAGGTACCAGATGTCCTCATAGGTCTGCCCGTCGAACTGGGCGCCCGGGACGACCGCGCCGTCCGTGGTCGCGTCGACGGTGGAGAAGACCGTCAGTCCGTCGAAGACCGGGATCGCGCTCGCGCAGGCGTCGTTGGCGGGCGGCGCGAGGAGGCTCGAGCGCCCCCTCCCCGGGATCCCGACCGTCTTCTTCGGCTTGGCCTGCGGCCGCTGGGCCTTCTGCCGGATGTACTTCACCTGGCCCGTCTCCGGGTCCGCCAGGATCGAGACGTAGACGATCGGCGCATCCTCCAGAATGACCTCGAATCCGGGGTACTTCAGGCCCTTTTTCGTGTACTCGAAGCTCAGCTTCCTGCCCACGTTGGTGAAGGCCCAGGTCTTGCCCGAATCGCCGTCGGAGCTGGAGGCCGGGTTGACCCGGAGCCCGTCGGCATCGCGCACGATGAAGAAGTCGGCCGGCAGGGGTCTGCCGTCCGGCACGTAGAACTGCACGTTGGCCGACTTGCCCTGGAGCTGGGCGCTCGTCAGGGGCGCTAGCGTCGTCAGGGTGAGCGCCGCGAGCCATCGGCCTCTCGAGGAACGGAACATGGTCCTCAAACCTCTTCTTCGTGCAGGGAATCGGGGCAAGGCGACCCCCCGCCAGACGGCAACGGAGGTGACTGTACCAGGATCGCACGAGCCTGCGGGGGCGTCAATGCGAGTTCCCATATCGCGCGACGCCTTGGCTGGGAAATGCGAGCAGCCAAGAAGCCCCTGGGGCAAGGGCGGGACGAACGGAGGCCTGGCTCGACCGTCGCTTGTGCTTCAGAGCAAGGTCAAGGGCTCGTGCGGAATCGAGGCCCGTCCGACTCCCTGCTCGACGCGTACGACCTCGTTGCGTTCGTTCAAGAGAGCACGCTTGGCGCGGATCTGCTTCTCCGACAAACCGAAGGCCATGATCGTGACTCGATCGCCGCGGTGGATCAGGCGCGCAGCCGCCCCGTTGATGACGATGGAGGCGGAGCCGGCGGGGCAGGGGAAGACGTAGGTCTCGAGGCGCGCTCCCGTGTCGCGGCTCGCGACCAGGACCTGTTCTCCGGGCCACAGGTCCACGAGCTGCATCAGGTCCTCGGGGATGCTGATGCTGCCCTCGTAGTCGATGTTCGCGTCGGTGATCCGCGCCAGGTGGAGCTTGGACTTGAGTTGAGTGCGGAGCATGGGGCTCGGGCTGGATCCCAGGAAAGGGCGGAGCAGTATAGGGCTTCGACCCGACGGCTACCTCGCCCGAAAAAAGGCCCGAATCCGGCGCGAGCAGCCGGGATCGTCGCCTACTCCACCTGGCCCGTGCGGGTAGCGTGGATGTAGTCGGTATAGGGCGGCGTGAGCCCGGCCTCGCGCAGCGCGCTCGCGATCTGGCCCCGGTGGTAGGCGCCGTGCAAGAGCACGTGGGTGAGCACGTCCTCCACGCGGTTGGTCCATGGCTTGCCCTTCGAATTGACGTAGGAGATCGAGCGCGCGAGTTCGGCCGGGCCGAGGCGCTCGAGGAAGCGCGTCCATTCGGCGCGCAGGCGGGCGAGGTTGGGCTCGAGCTCGTCGAGCGTCAGCTTGGGCCACACGGCGAGCTCGCTCTTGCGCCCCTGCATTCGAGCCAGCCACTCGGATTGCGCGCCCAGGACGTGCCCGAACCAGGCCACGCAGCTCGCGGGTGGCGAGCTCTCGCGCTGCAGGTGGCGCAGGACCTCGCGGTTGGCCCAGTCGTCGTAGCTCAGTTCGCGGCGAAAGCGCTCCACGGACATGACGAGCCCTCCCATGGCCGGTCTATTCTATGCCGAGCGATGCCCGACGGCCCGCGTTCCTGGATTCGTTTCGGCGTCCTGTGCGGCGCCATCGGGCTAGGGGCCTGGCTGCGCCTGCGGGGCCTGGCCGAGCTGCCCCTGCATGGGGACGAATACCACACGCTGCTCGCGGCCGATGGCAGCTACGGCTCGATCCTGACGACCTTCGACGCGGTCGGCTCGCACGTGGCGCTGCCGCTCCTGCAAAAGATCTCGCTGGACGTTTTCGGCGCGGGCATCGTGCCCTTCCGCCTGGTCGCGATCGTGCCGGGTTTGCTGCTGCTCTTGCTCGCCTACCCGCTCCTGCGCGCATTCGTGAGCGCGGACGCAGCTGCCCTCGCCAGCGTGGCGCTGGCGCTCGATCCGATGGTCGTCTACTACGCGCGCTTCGCGCGCGCGTACGCCCTGGCACTCCTGCTGGCCTTGCTCCTGGGATGGGCCGTGCGGCGCGTGCTCGATCAGGCCGGGCGAGGTCGTTGGAACTGGAGCGCGCTCGTCGCCGCGGGAACGCTGCTCCCGTGGGTGCATCTCTCGGCGCTCGGCTTCGTGCTCGCCGTGGCGCTCGCGGGCGTCGCGCTGGCGCTGCGCGAATCCCGCGCGCTCGCCGGGAAGCTCCTGGCCGCCTTCGCAGTGGCGGGCGGGCTCGCCCTGCTCCTCTACCTGCCCGTGTTCGGCCAGGTCGTGCGCTACTTCCAGGAGATGAAGCCCGAGCCGCCGCCGCTCGACTGGTTCGGTGTGCCGACGTTGCTTGCCGGCGGGCGCGTCGCGGCCTGGGTCTGGCTCGTGCTGCTGCCCATCGGAGGCGGGCTGTGCTGGCGCGAGCGTCGTGCGAGTGTCGTGCTCGCCGGCGCGGCGCTCCTCGGTCCGCTCGTGCTGCTCCTGGTCACGAACCCGCGGGGCATGGACTACGCCTGGGCGCGCTACATCCTGAGCGCGTTGCCGTTCCTGGCCGCGCTGGCCGCGACCGCGCTTATCGGCCTCGCAGGGCGCGTCGCGCGCTCGGGTGAAGCGCTCGCCCTCGCCGTAATGCGCGAGGGCGAGTCAGTCGCCCTCGTACTCGGCGCAGGGCTGCTCTTCGTCCAGCACTGGACTGGTCCGCTCGGTCCGCGTGCGCCGCGCGTGGGCGGCTACTCGAACACCTATCTTGCCATGCACGCCTTGCCCGCCTTCGACGAGCCCTATCCGGCCATGCCGGAGTTCTACCGCACACTGGGCGAGGATCCGTCCGCGCGCCGCATCGTCGAGCTGCCTCCTCTGTTCACGCGTGCCGTGCTGCTCTACCGCAACTACGCGCTAGCGCACGGCAAGGCCGTGCTCGTCGGCTGGACGAGCGAGCTGCCGCGCGGCATCCGGCACGGCCCCTACGTGCGCCCGCTCGAGCTCTTGCCTGGCCAGGCCGACTACGTCGTGCTGCACCGCGACCAGGTGGCCGAAGTGCCTGCGTACTTCCGCTTCGTCTTCGAGGACGTGTGGCCGCGGCAGCGCGAGCCCGCCGACGACACGTTCATGCTGCGCCAGGAGACGATCTATCCGCAGAACCTGGTCGGCACCGACGTCACCGACGGGGTCGCAGGGCAGCTGCGCGCGAAATATGGAGCGGCGTTCTTCAAGGACGAGCACGTTCTCGTCTGGAAGCTGGCGCGCTGAAGCGCCTGGCGTATCTTGCTCCGCCCGTCTCGCTCGAGACGGGCACACATTCGATGCGGAGAAGGGTCGCCATGAAGGACGGTCTGCGGGCGTCGCTGGGATTCGTGCTGCTCTCGTGCGTGACCGCGGGGACGGCTGGCGAAGGGGCAGTGAGCGCCGGCGGCGATCTGCGCGAGCAGATCGAGCGCCATCAGGCCGATCGTGGCGCGCTGGAGCGCTTCTTCCGCCTCGAAGGTTCCCCCGCGCGCGTCGCGCGCTTGCGCCAGTCATGCGCGGAATGGCACGCGACGCTCGACCAGCTCGACTTCGACGCGCTCGACCAGGACGGGCGCATCGACTGGCTGCTGCTGCGCTCCGAGATCGCGGGCGAAGAGCTCGATCTCGCGCGCGAGGAACGGCGCGCGAACGAGGAGTCGCCGCTCTTGCCCTTCGCGCCGCGCATCGTGGCCCTGGCCGAGGCCCGCCAGCGCGTCGAACCGCTCGAGGCGGAATCCGCAGCGCGCGAGCTCGACGCGCTCGCGAAGGTCGTGGCCGAGACGCGCAAGGCCTTCGAGGAGAAGCCGCCCGAGGTCGCGAAATCGATCGCCAAGCGGGCCGCCGACCGCGCCAAGGAACTGCGCGACGCCCTGCGCCACTGGTACGACTTCCGCGGCGGCTACGATCCGCTCTTCACGTGGTGGGCGCGCGTGCCCCAGGAGGCCGTGGTGAAGGAGCTCGAGCTCCACGAGAAGCTGCTGCGCGAGAAGCTCGCGGGCCTGCAGGAGGACGACGAGTCCGAGGGCGATCCCGCGACGATCATCGGCGACCCCATCGGGCGCGCGGCGTTGCTCGAGGACCTCGCGCGCGCCTGGATCCCGTACACGCCCGAGGAGCTGATCCAGGTCTCCGAGCGCGAATTCGCCTGGTGCGAAGCGGAGATGCGTTCCGCGGCGCAGGCCATGGGTTGCGGCGACGACTGGAAGCAGGCCCTCGAGCGCGTCAAGCAGGACCACGTCGCGCCCGGCGAGCAGCCGGCCTTGATCCAGACGCTCGCGCGCGAAGCCTGGGACTACCTCGAGGCGAACGAGCTCGTCAGCGTGCCGCCGCTCGCCAAGGAAGTGTGGCGCATGAACATGCTCTCGCCCGAGCGCCAGCGCACGAGTCCGTTCTTCCTCGGCGGTGAGTCGATCCTCGTCTCGTACCCGACCGACGGGATGACGCACGAGGAGAAGCGCATGAGCATGCGCGGCAACAACCGCCACTTCTGTCGCGCAACCGTGCACCACGAGGTCATCCCCGGGCACCACCTGCAGGGCTTCATGACCGACCGCTACTTTGCCTACCGCTGGCCCTTCGCGACGCCCTTCTGGACCGAGGGCTGGGCGCTGTGGTGGGAGATGCTGCTGTACGAGCGCGGCTTCGTGGCGACGCCCGAGGACAAGGTCGGCGCGCTCTTCTGGCGCATGCACCGCTGCGCGCGCATCCAGTTCTCGCTGCGCTTCCACCTGGGCGAGATGACGCCGCAGCAGTGCATCGACTTCCTGGTCGAGCGCGTCGGCCACGAGCGCGAGAACGCCGAGGCCGAGGTGCGGAGGTCGTTCAACGGCGACTACGGCCCGCTGTACCAGCTCGCCTACATGATCGGCGCGCTGCAGTTCCGCGCGCTGTACGCCGAGCTCGTGCGTTCGGGCAAGATGAGCGCGCGCGCGTTCCACGATGCGGTGCTCACGAGCGGCAACATGCCGATCGAACTGGTGCGAACGCGGCTCACTGGGCAGTCGCTCACGCGCGACTTCAGTACGAGCTGGCGGTTCTACGATCTCGGGGGGTGAGGTGAATGGGGGAGCCGCCTACAGCTCGATCCCGAGCTTCCTCAACCCCTTCTCGGCCTGCTCGGCCCAGCCCTTGTTCGCCGCCGGACTCGCCGGGCTCGGGTGCAGGATCGTCCCGACATGGCAGGGTTCGCCGGCGAGCGCTTCGGTCGCGCGCTCCCTTGCGAAAGCTCCGACGCCGATGACGAGCTTCGGACGGAGGTGTGCGGCGATCGCGCGCAGTGCTTCGTCGCAGAGCGCGTAGAGCGGCTCGCGCTCGCGGGCAGGCAGCTTGTCCGGCGTGCGGTTCTTGCCGCTCGATTCCATGAACACGAGCGGGCAATAGTTCCACACGAAGAAGCGCGCGAAGAATTCCGCGGGCACGCCGAAGCGCGCGCGGGCCCAGCCCCAGAGACGCGCGCCGCTGACCTCGGATCGCTGGCAGGCGAAGCCCTCGATCGGCCGCGCGGGGTGCTCGCGCTCCGGCTTCGCGACGCGCCCTTCGATCCCGAGCCAGTCGCGAACGAGCGAGACTTCGCCGAAGGGCACGCCCGTCTGGGCCATTCCGAACGGACCCGGGTTCATGCCGAGCAGCAAGGCCTCGATGCCCGGACGGGCGTAACGCTCGAGGTACACCTCGTGCGGAGCGCGCGCGTAGACCAGCGGGTCGTAGACGTGGGTGACCGGCGCAGCGAACTCGAGCTCGTCCACCGCGCGCGCGAGCTTCCGGCTGATCGCGATGGGGGGCTTCACACGTCGGTCGCGATCAGGAACAGGAGCAGGCCGAAGCCCAGCACGAAACCGGCCAGCACGACCAGCAGGATCCGCAACTCACTTCTATCGCGCAGCACAGGGTCGTTCAGCGCACGAAGTAGAGCAGGGTGAAGAGCACCAGCCACAGCGCGCCCATGAAGTGCCAGTAGACCGCACCCAGGCGCACGCTCGGGATCCACGCGGCCCTGCGCCGGAGGCGCATGGCCAGCGCGCCCAGGAAGCCGAGCCCGCCGAGCACGTGCAGTGCGTGCAGACCCGTGAGCGCGAAGAACACGGCCGCATAGCCGCTCGCGGACGGCACCAGCCCCGCGCTCCACAATCCGATCCAGAGGAACGCCTGGGCTGCGAGGAAGGCGAGCCCCAGCACGAGGCTCGCGGTGAGCCAGCGCAGCGCCGCACGGCGCCCGTCCACTCCGCTCCGCGCGCGCCGTGCCGCCAGCTCGACCGCCGCGCTGCTCGCCAGCAGACAAGCCGTGCTGAGCCACAGCGCGTTCAACGCGCCCGCCGCGTCCGCGGCGCGCCAGTCCGTGGCGGGCCGCCGCAGCAGCAGCCACACCGCGATCAACACCACGAAGAGCGTCGTGATCCCGGCCAGCGCCAAGGCGAGCGCAAAGGACCCGACTCCGTCCGCGTCGCCGGCGGGCGCGGGCCCGTCGCCGCCACCCTCGCCACCGCCCCCATCCGAGTCGCGCGGCGGCACACCGGGAGGCGTGCCGTGTTCTCTCCTCCTGCGTCGCGGCGCGACCAGCACGGCTGCCGCGCCGGTGCGACCCGCGTCCAACCAGACCGGCGGCGTCACGGCCCCATCCTACTTCGGATCCGCGCGAGCGGGTGCCGTCACGCCGGGATCGAAGGAGCGCGCCGTGCGCCACAGACGCAGGGTCCCGTCCTTGGAGGCCGAGGCCACGATCTCGCCGTGCGGATCGAAGGCGACGGCGGTGACCGGCTCGGTGTGGCCGTGCAGCGTGAGCAGAGCCTCGGCGCTCTCCGGACTCCAGACTCGCAGCGTGTGGTCGTAGGCGCCCGATACCAGACGCGTTCCGTCCGGGCTGAAGGCGAGACACGAGATGATGCTCTCGTGTCCCGCGAGGATGCGCTGCAGGGTCCCGGCGCGGGTCGAGAGCAGTGCGATCGAGCTGTTCTGACGCCCCACGGCGAGGCGCGTCCCATCCGGCGAGAAAGCCAGGGCGGTCACGCTCGCCGTTCCGGGTCGCCACGTGGCGTGCGCCGCGAGCGTGCGTGCATCCCACACGAGCACGTCGCCGCTCTTCGTTCCGGCCGCGAGCCAGCGGCCGTCGGGTGCCAGCGCGAGCGAGAAGCTCTCGTCGCCCTGCGTCTCCAGCGTGGCCAGGCGTTGCGCGCGCGCGACGTCGTACACGCCGACGAATCCCTTCGAGTCGCGCGTGTAGAGTCGCGTGCCCCGCGCATCGAAGACCAGAGCCCTCGGGAAGCCCGCGCCCGCGGGGAGCGCCTTCCAGGTCGGGAGTTCGCCCGCCGGTCCGATGCGCGGCTCCGGCTCCGCGCAGCCGTAGGCGAGCTCGTCCCGCGCGCTCCAGGCCACGCAATCCACGATGCCGCTCGTCTCCACGCCCCCCAGCTCGCGTCCGGAAGCGAGCTCGAACTCCCGCAGCCAGCGGTCGTGCGAGCCCGTCACGAGCCGCGTGCCATCCGGCGCGAAGGCCAGGGAGTCGATCCACTTGCCATGCTCCGCGAGCACCGTCACCGACGCGCGGGAGAGGCCCCACAGACGCAGGCTGTCGTCGCCCGCGCCGGTAACGAGCCGCTCGCCATCGGGGAAGAAGGCCACGCTGTTCACGTCGGATTCGTGGCCGTCGAACTCACCCAGCAGGCGTCGCGTCTCGAGCTCCCACACGCGCAGGACGTTGTCGAAGCTGCAGGTGGCGAGGCGCGTGCCATCCGCGGAAAAGGCTACTCCACTGACCTTGCTCCCGTGCCCTGCGAAGGTGCGCTCGGTTTCGAGCGTCGCCGCATTCAACACCAGCGCCGTGCGCTCGGAGGCCACCGCGAACCAGAGACCGTGCGGGTCCGTGGCCAGGCAGGTGAGGGTGCTGCGCGCCACTTGCTCTTCGCGCCGCAGCTCGAGGCCATCGGGCGCGAACTGGCGCAAGAAACCGGAGATGTGCGCGGCTACGAGCTCGCCCGAACCAGCCACGAAGCTCAGCCCCACCAGGTCATCGCGCGTTTTCGGGACGTGCGAGGCGAGCTTCCTGCCGTCCGCAAGCGCGTGCAGGACCACTCCGCCGGCCTCGTCGCCGGAGGCGAGCACGGCCCCGTCGTGCGAGAAGGCCAGGGCCACCACGCCCGCATCGTGATCCGCCAGCACGAGCTCGCGCTGGTGACTGGCCACGTCCCACAGGCACACGCGCTTGTCGTGCGAAGCCGAGGCGAGGCGCGTGCCATCGGGTGTGAAGGCCACGGCCGTGACCATGCCCGTGTGGCCTGCGAGCGTCGTGCGCAGCGCGCCGCTGTCCGCGTCCCAGAGCTTCACCGTACCGTCGTCGGAGCCCGAGGCCACGCTGCGGCCGTCCGGGCTCACCGCGACCGAGCGCACGGAGCCCTCGTGTCCGAGCAGCACGCTGGAGCTGCAATCGGCGCGCAGCGCGAGGTGGCGCCATTCCCAGCCGCGCAGGTCACCGGCACAAGCCTCCAGGCGCCGGCGCGATTCGCCCGACTCGTGCGCGCGCAAACCCAGATCCGCAGCCGAGAGCCCGGCGGCGTAAGCCGAGACGCGCACCTCGTCGTGCTTGGCCCGCACCTCGCGCAGCCAGGTGCGCTGCTGCAGGAAGAGAGCCGCGCCCGCGACGAGGAACAGCGCCACCAGGGCGTCGAGCGCGAACGCGAGGGCGCGGTTGCGGGCGCGCCACTTGCGCAAGTGCATCCACGGCCCGGCGTCGAGCGCGCTCACCACGCGCCCCTCCAGCCAGGCCGCGAGGTCGTCGGCCATCTCCAGCGCGCTGGCGTAGCGCAGGGCGGGATCGCGGGCCATGGCCTTGGCGCAGATCGCCGCCAGCTCGGGTGCCACGTCCGCGCGCAGCTCGTCCAGCGGGCGCGGCGGCGCGGCCAGGACGCTCTCGAAGGAGCCGTGTTCGTCGGCGCGCGTCTCGAGCGAGAGCTCGTGCGGCATGCGCCGCGCGAAGAGCTCGTACAGGATCGCGCCGAGCGAGTAGACGTCCGAGCGCGGACCGACCTCGCTCGTGCGCCCGGCTGCCTGCTCGGGCGCCATGTAGGCCGGCGTGCCGACGATCCCGCCACGCTCGGCGCGCCCGATGAGGAGCGCCAGGCCCCAGTCCATGACGTACGCCTCGCCGAAGGGTCCCACCATGATGTTCTCGGGCTTGAGATCGCGGTGGACGACGCCCTTCTGGTGCGCGAAGGCGACGGTGAGGCAGACCGTGTGCATCACGTCGACCGCACGCGGCAGGGTCCAGCCTTCCAGCCCACCGTGCACGAGCGTGAACACGCTCTTCAGATCCCTTCCGCGCACGAGCGGCATGGTGAAGAAGACGCCGCGCACCGCGGTGGCATCGCCTTCCGTCAGCCCGATCTCGTAGACCGGCACGATGCCCGGGTGATCGAGCTGGGCCGTGATGCGCGCCTCGTCGATGAAGCGTTCGAGACGGCGCTCGTGATCGGTGCGCTCCTCGTCGCTCGAACCCGTCCCGGGCTCGCGCGGCACCACTTTCATCGCGACCTCGCGCGAGAGTCCCTCGTCCCAGGCGCGCAGGATCTTGCCCATCCCGCCCTGGGCCACCTCGCCGAGCAGGGTGTAGCGCGCGCGACCGCCGGTGTACTGCTCGATGCGCGCGAGCCGCGCCGTCAGGGTTGGCTTGCCCGGCTCGAGCGCCGCGGACACGAGCGGAGGCAAGGGCTCGAGGCGCCTATCCTTGGCCTTGACCCCTTTGCTCTCGCCGCTCGGACCTTCCGGAGGCTGCATGCGGAGCTGCTCTCGGGACCTCAGCGGACGGTCCCGAACACTCCCATTGGGGCATCTCGTCGCAGGAGGGGCAAGGATCCCTTCGCAGGAGGGCATTTCCGGGCCACTGGGGCGCGGAGGACGAGCGCGGGCCTACTTCAGCCGCTTGATGATGTGCCAGCCGAACGGGCTCGCCGTCGCGTCCCACGGCGACACGCCGATCTCGCCCACCTTCAGCCGGAAGCCGACGTCGCCGAAGCCCTTCACCCAATCGGTGCGGGCGGCCTTGGTCACCGGGTAGATGCCGGGCGCGCTGTCGTTGGTGTACTGCTTGACCAGCGCATCGAAATTGCCACCGCCGACCGCCTCGGCGTAGACCTTCTGCGCGAGGGCCCTCGCTTCGTCCTTGCTGCGGGTGATGCCGCTCATGCGCGGCGCGCCCTGGAACGCGATCAGGATGTGCTGCATCTCGATCTTCTCGTCGGCCTGCTCGGGCTTCGCCATCAGCACCTTGACCGCCGCGTCCATGTCGGCGTTGGCCGGGTCGGCATTGGCCGGCGGCTTCGGGCTCTCAGCCGCCGCCGCGGCGGGATTCGCGGCGGGCTCGGCAGGGGCGGCGGCCGGAGTCGTGGTCGTGTCGCTGCTGCACGCGGACAGCAGCCACAGGGAAGTGAGCACAGAACAAGCGCTTCGCTGCATGCGTCGAAGGCTAGCGCAGTTCGGTCCCATTCCGCAACCAGGACGCCGCCGGCCGGCACGGGAGTGCGCAGGCCTTGCTTGCCGCGCTCTTTGCGTCGACCCCGAGCTCAGCGCGGGCTACGCCCGCAACCCAAACGCACCGCGGAGACGCGGAGAACGCGGAGCCTCGCAGAAAAGGAAGAATGGGCCTCCGGATCGTCGACTCTCCGAGAGCCGAAGCCGCGGAGGCCCCTCCTTTTCTGACCTCTTCCTCCGCGCCCTCCGCGACTCCGCGGTGCGTTTTCCTGGCTAGGTGTCGGTGATGTCGAACTGGCCCCCGGGCGCTCCGTTGAGCCAGATGAACTTGGTGACGCCCAGGTTCGCGCTCAGGATGCTCTGCAACTGGGCTTGCGTGAGACCAGGGTTGCGATCAGGCTCCAGGATGGAGCTGCGCGTGGCCATCAAGACGCCGTTGCCATCCACTTCGATCGCGCCCCCCTCCAGCACCAAGGTGTTCAGGTCCACCCTGGGAACGCCGAGGCTATTCGCCACGGCCAGGGGCACCGTGTTGTCCTTGGCGAAAGGCGTGTCGAAGCCCCAGCCGTTGAAGCCCCAATCCGTGACCTTCAGCCGGCCGCCGAGGCTGTAGACGAAGATGGGGCCGTTGTCGCGCACCCAGCAGTCGTCGTTCTGGCGCAGCAGGAAGTCCACGTTGGCGAGCGGGACTCCAGCCCCGAGCAACAGGCCGGTGATGCGGGTTCTCTCCGCCGCGTCGTAGGCGATGACGTGGACGCGCTCGCCCGGCACCAGGGCGCGAGGCACCGGCAACGAGCCCGTAGAACGCGAGACGACGCGGAAGAGGAGGGGTCATCGGTCGCTGCTCCATGGACGCGGGCTCGCTGAGAGTATTGTGGAAGTGGCCCGAGGTTCGGGTCGCCGAGTGGGCCTCGACCCCTGACAAGGCGTGATTGACCGGCTCCGCGGGGGAGACGATCTCGAGTTCTTGATCCACCTTCATGCTGAGAGCGCGGCCAAGGTCCGGAGAACCGCTCAGCAAGGCCTCTCCGCCGAGAGGACCGCCCTGGCGGCCCGGCACGGGCCATTCGGGCGTTCTCCCTGGGGATGGGGCGAGGCTCGTCTCCGCCCTTGGCACGGCTGGGAGTCGACGAAAGCCGAAAGCCGCAGTAGGGTCGTCTCCGATAGGGCTTCCACTCGTGACTCCCAGGCTCGAAAAAATCGCCGGCTGGCTGCTGTTGAGCCTGGCCGCATGGGCCAGCGCGATCGGCGGGCTCGGAGTCGTGCTGTGCTTCGAGCCCGATGGGCACGTCTCCATCGAGTTCGCGGGCGACGATTGCGGGCAGTGCTGCGCGGACGACTCGGGCAGCTCGGGCGACGTACCCGAGCAAGAGATCGGTGCCTGTCCTTGCGAGGACTTCACCGTATCCGTCACGGAGCTCGCCAACGTGAAGAGCTCGGGCGTCGCCGCCGAGCTCGCTGCCTGGGCGTCGTGTCCGGCCCTGCCCGTCGTCGTGAGCGCTTGCGTCGGAGCTCATCCGCCGCAACGCACCGACCTGCCGCGCTCGCACTCGAGCACCAGCCTGCCGTTCGTCCGTAGCGTCGTTCTCCGCGTGTAGGGGCTAGAGCGGGCTCACGCCCGCTCTTCAGCGGTCCGTTTCTCGCCCCGCGGGCCGGAGTGTTCCGGCCCATTCCCGCTCGAGGACTCTTCCGTGAACAATGCTCGAACTCCGTCCATCCTCTCTCGAGGAGGACTCGTCCTGCCGGCGCTCGGCCTCCTGCTCGCCGCGTGCCGGATCGCCCCTCCGCGCGTGAGTCCCGAAGAAGACATCGCGACCGCGACGGGAATCGCGGATGCGGTGAGTTTTCGCGTGGAGGGTGGTCCGATCGACGCGGGTGGGGCCGAGACACCAGGCCTTGCGTTGGGCGATGCCTTGCGGAGGTCGCTCGCCACCGATCCCGGGCTGCAGGCGGCGCTCGCGCGCGTACGCGTGGCGCAGGCGGAGGCCGAGCTCGCGGGCTTGCTGCCGAACCCGATCCTCGATCTCGTACTGCGCTTTCCCGAAGGCGGAGGAGGAGCCGTTCTCGAAGCAGGCCTGGCCGCCGACTTGCTCGCTATCCTGCAGCGCCCGCGCCGGGCGAGCGCGGCGGGGCATCGCCTCCGGCGCGAGTCGGCGTTGGCTCTCTCGGAGGCCCTCGACCTCCTGGCCGGAGTGCAGGAGCGCTACGCGGAAGTCCAGGCGCTCGAAGAGCTGGTCCTCGTGCTCGAGCGCCGCGCTGATTTGATCGAGCAACTGCGCGAGGTCGCAGAGGCGCGGCTCGACCTCGGGGAAGGAACGCTGCACGAGGTCACGACGCTCGATTCGGAGCGCACGGAGCTCGCGGTCGAGGTCGCGCAGCGGCGCCGGGAACTGCGCGTGGCGCGCCTCGCGCTCGCACGTCGGATCGGCGAACCATCCAGCGCGGCCGCATGGAAGCTCGATCCCTGGAGCGCCCCCGCGGGAGTCCCGGCCGAGGAGCGACCCTGGATGGACGCGGCCCTCTGGGCACGCCCGGAGATCCTGGCGATCGAATGGGAAATCCGCGCGCGCGAGGACGACGAGGTGCTCGCGGGTCGGTCGGTGTTCGAAGGCGCGAGCGTGGGGCTGGACGCGGAGCGCGATGGGGACTGGTCGGCCGGCCCGGGCTTCGCGACGCCCATCCCGCTGTTCGATACCGGAAGCTCTCGCCGTGCGCGCGCCCGCATGCTCACCTCGGAAGAGCGGCACCGGCTGACGGAGGCGCAGCGCAGGGTCGTCGAGGAAACGCGCACGGCGCTGGTCGGTCTGGTCGGCGCCCAGGCCGATCTCGAGCGGGTCGTGCAGGACCTCGTCCCGCAGCAACAACGTCGCCGAGACCAGATCGAGGAGGCCTATCGCGTGGGGCAAGTCGACGTCACCGCGTTGCTCTTCGCCGACCAGGCGCTCCTGGGCGCGCAGACGCGGCGCATCGAGCTCGAACGCGAAGTCTCCTCGTCCCTGTACCGACTCCAGCGCGCCGTCGGCGGACCGTCCGCCTTCACGACAGTCGTCACCGCACAAGCAAAACAGCCATGAACAGGGTCAACACATCCATGCATCGTTCGCATATCTCCTGGAAGGGCTTCCTCGTGACGCTGTCCTTCTTCGTCGTACCCGTCGCCTGCGGCCGGGCCAATGGCGACGGGCACGACGAGCACGCCCACTCGGACGACGAGCCTGAGCACGGTACCGAGGAAGGTCACGCCGAGGAGCACGCCGAAGAGAAGACGGATCCTCATCACGTCGCCGAGGATCGCCTCGATTGCGAGGACGACGTGACGCTGCCGGTGGGTGCCGTCGAACGCTACGGGATCGAGGTCGAGCCCGTGCGCGAAGTCACGCTCACAGCGACCATCTCCGCGCCCGGACACCTCGCGTTTCCCCAAGGGGCCGTCGCGCGCGTCGGCTCGGCCGTCGCCGGGCGGATCGTCGAATTGCGCGTGCGCTCGGGCGATCGCGTCGCAGAGGGCGACCCGCTGCTCGTCATCGAGAGTCCTGCGCTCGGCGAAGCACAGAGCGAGTACCTGCAGAGGCGCACGCTCGCCACGAGCGCCGGTCCCACACTCGAGATCTCGCGCAGCGCATTCGAGCGCGCGCAGCAGCTTTACGCGTCGGTCAAGGGAATCGCCCTCTCCGAGGTGCAGCGACGCGAGACCGAGCTCCGCCAGGCCGAACGCGACCTCGAGGTCGCTCGCGCGGCCCAGGCCGCGGCTCTCAACCGGTTGCTCCTGCTGGGCATGAGCGAGGCGGGAATCCGCGAGCTGGAGGAGACGGGCAAGATCGAGCCGCGCTTCTCCATCCTCGCGCCCATCCGTGGACGCGTGGTCGAGGTCTCGGCCACGCTGGGTGAGCTCGTCGATCCCGAGAAAGATCGCCTGATGGTGATCGGCGATCTCTCCGTGCTGTGGGCGATCGCAGAGGTCAGCGAATCGCGGCTGGCAGAGGTCGGGATCGGCGCTCCCGCCCGGGTGAAGGTGCCGGCGTTGCAACATGCCGGCTGCGAGGGCCGTGTGGCGGCCGTTCCGACGACGCTCGAGGCTTCCACCCGCACGGCGGAGGTGCGCATCGAACTGCCGAATCCGGACGAGACCATGCTGCCCGGGATGTTCATCCAGGTGGAGATCGAATCCTCTCGGGGCGCAGGCACGACGACCCTGGCCGTCCCGGACGGCGCCGTCATGAATGTCGAGGGGCGGTCTTCCGTCTTCGTTCCCACCGCGCCAGGCGGCAGCGTGTTCTGCAAGCACGAGGTGGAGATCGGAACCCCCGTGGGTGACCAGATCCCCGTGCTCGCCGGGCTCGCGGCCGGAGACCTCGTCGTTGTGGCCGGCGCCTTCCTCCTCAAGGCCGAGCACGGCAAGGCTTCGGCCCAGCACGAGCACTGATCGACATGACGGCCGTCCAGAGCGTCGCGTTCCTGGTCCGGGGCATGGACTGCGCGGAGGAGATCGCCACCCTCCGGGCGGAGCTTTCCCGCCTCCCGGGCGTGCAGGAGCTCGGCTTCGACCTGCTCAACGGCAAGATGACCGTGGAGCTGCGGGGGTCACAGGCGACCGAAGAATCGATCCGCGCCGCGGTCACGCGCACGGGGATGACCGCCGAGCCCTGGTCGGAGCGCGGTGAAGAAGAGGGCTCGACGCGCACCGGCAGGATGGCGCGCAGCGTTTCGACCGCGGCGAGCGGCGTCTTGCTCGCGCTCGGATTCGCGCTGCATGCGGCCGGAGTTGGCTGGAGAAACGCGCTGGGGGAAGAAGGTGGCGCCGGCGTGTCCCTGCCCGCGCGCGCAGCCTACCTCGCTGCGGCCGTCGCGGGAGCCTGGTTCGTCGCTCCGAAGGCCTGGCGTGCTCTGCGGCGCGCGCGGCCGGACATGAATCTCTTGATGTGCGTCGCGGTAGCCGGCGCGATCGGGATCGGTGAATGGCTCGAGGCCGCGACCGTCGCGTTCCTGTTCGCGGGCTCGCTCGCGCTCGAGGCCTGGAGCATCGGCCGCGCGCGCAAGGCGATCGCGGCTCTGATGGCGCTGAGTCCGACCAAGGCGCGCGTCCTCGGTCCGGGGAACAACGAAGAGCTCGTCGACGCCGCTTCCGTCAAGGTGGGCGCGATCTTGCTCGTCAAGCCCGGGGAGAAGTTCCCGCTCGACGGGCGCATCGTGCGCGGGCGAACGACGGTCAACCAGGCTCCGATCACCGGCGAGTCGGTGCCGGTACCCAAGGAAGTAGGCAGCGAGGTCTTCGCCGGGACGGTCAACGAGGACGGGGCAGTCGAGTTCGCGACCGTCAAGCCCTTCGCTGACAGCACGCTCTCCCAGATCGCGAAGATGGTCGGCGAGGCGCATGCACGCCGTTCGCCGAGCGAGCAGTGGGTCGAGCGCTTCGCACGCATCTACACCCCGGCGGTCTTGGCGGGCGCCATTCTCCTCGCGCTAGTTCCCCCGCTCCTGGGCGGAGCGTGGGAGCGGTGGCTCTACGAGGGCCTCGTCCTGCTCGTGATCGCCTGTCCGTGCGCGCTCGTCATCTCGACGCCGGTCAGTATCGTCGCCGCGCTCGTCGCGGCGGCCCGGCAGGGCGTGCTCGTCAAGGGCGGCGTGCACATGGAGGTTCCGGCGCGCTTGAAGGCCATCGCGCTCGACAAGACAGGCACGCTGACCGAGGGCCGCCCGCGCGTCCGCTCGGTCGTGGC
>JANOGB010000510.1:0-2718 GCA_031413955.1 Planctomycetota bacterium
CTCCAGCCCGGCTCCGTTCCGAGGCTTTCCTCTATCTCCGCGGGGGCAAGAAGAAAGAAGCCGGGCTGGAGCCCGGCGCTCCCGGCTGAGGTCAGTGCAGCTCGAGGACCAGCAGCCCGTCGGCGGCTCCCGCTTCCACCACCAGCTCGGCCTCGGCCCGCGGCCCGCCGACGAGCCAGGTCTCGGCGCGGTAGACCCCTGGAGCCAGCGCGCATTCGAGCCTGTAGCCGCCGGTCCGTTGGGGCCAGAGCTCCTCCTCGACCACGCTCGCGCCACTCGCGTCGCGGATGCGCAGCACCGGCTTCTGGTACGGGCCGGTGGTGTCGGCTAGCACGCGGATCTCCAGCGCGGGGCCGGCGACGAGCGGGAGCTCGAGCTCGGTCGTTGCGCCGGCGCGGATCTCGAACGGCACGAGCGCGGCGACGATGCCCGGGCCGTGGAGCGCCAGCCGGTACGAGCCCGGCGCGAGCGAGTCGGAGCGCCAGGAATCCCCCGCGCGCAGCTTGCCGCGCCAAACCGTCTCCTGCAGCACCACGAGCGCGGGCGTGGAGCTTGCGTCGCCCCGTGTGCGCACGAGCAGCGTCCCGCCCGGCTGCAGCACGATCGCTCCGCAGTCCCAGTCTTCGCCAGCAGCGAGCTCGTGCGGGCCGAGCAGGAGCTCCGGGCGATCGGCGAGTTCGGGCGCCTTCACGCGCAGGCTCCAGCTCCCGGGCGGATAGGGACCGAGATCGAAGCTCCCGTCGATCCCGGGCGACCCCAGCGTTGCGCGGCCGAAGGCGGGGTTCGTGATGCGCAGCTGCGCGCCCGGCACAGGTTGTCCGTCCTCGTCGAGCACCGCACCCACGATCCGCACCGAGGGCAGGAGCGCGGGATCGACGCGCAGGAGGACTTCCTCGCGCTCCGGGAAGACGCCCGTGGCGACGGCCGGCGAGAAGAGCACGGGCCCGAGCGGATGCGCCTCGAGCCGGTGACGATGGTCGCCGAGGCCCTCGGCCAGGAAACGCCCTTCGGAGTCGGTCTTGCAGCCGCCGACCGTGCCGCAGAAGTCCGCCGCGAGCGGACCCTCGTCCTGGACCATGATGAACCACCCCGCGAGCCCGGCGCCGCGCTCGTCCACCAGCCGCCCGCGGATCGCACCGCCGTCGGTGAGCACGACGTCCCAGGTGAGCGTCTCGCCGGCCACGCCGTGCAGCGTCGTCCGCGCGCGCGCATGCTTGCTCTCCGCCAAGACCTCGAACTCACCCGGTTCTAGGTCCGTGAGCAGGAACACGCCGTCCTCGTCAGTGGTGGTCTGCGAGCCGAGGACGTCCTGGCGACCGACGAAGAGCTCCGCCTCCATCGGCCGACCGTCGCGATCGGTTACCCGGCCCTCGAGCGTCACGCCGGGAACGAGGTGCACGTCGAGCGTCGCGCTGCCCTGCTCGAAGACTTCCGCCTGGCTGCGCGTGAGGCCGAAGCCCACGGCGCGCACGACGATCGGACACACGCCCGGCGCGAGCCCGCGCACGCGGTAGCGGCCCTCGGCGTCAGTGCGGGTCTCCTGCCGAGCGGGCGCCATGCCGGTGAGGGCGCGCTCGCCGCCCACGGGCACCGCCGTCACCTGCGTCCTCCACCCCTCCCCCGCCAGCACCCACGCCGAGGGCACCGGATTCCCCTCCAGGTCGAGGACCATGCCCGTGATCTCGCCACCCGGGCCCATCAGGACGAGCTCGAGCTCGAGTCGCGCGCCCTCGGCGGCACGCACGGTTTGCAGCAGTGAGGGCGCGAAGCGTGGAGCCCGCGCTCCGATCATCCCGCCACTGTAAGAACGCAAGAAGAAGCGCCCGTCCGCCGCGCTCTCTGCGACGACGAAGCCGCCCTCGGAGCTGTGCGGGTACGAGAGCCAGATGTCCGCTCCGCCCACGGCCTTCCCGGCGGGATCGAGGACCACGCCAGCCACGTCGAAGCCGCGCTCGAGCTGGATCTCGAAGGTGGTTTCCTTCCCGTCCTCGATCTCCGCCCAGCCACCGCCTTCTCGATCCAGCTGCACGGACGCGCTCCCGAGCGCCAGCTGTTCGAGCCGAAACTCGCCCGCGGCGTCGGTCTCGGCTTCGAGTGCGCGCCAGGTCGGATCGCCCGAGTTCTTGTCGGGATCGACGCGCGCATGGATGCCGCTCGCCGGAGTCTGATCCGACCAGGTGACGCGCACGAGCAGCGAACCTGCGGGCTCGGCCGCGACGTGCTCTTCGCGCTCCTCCGCCGCCGCGAGTGCGACGCGCTCGGCCGCCGGCGCCGGCACCTGGAGCTCGCCTGTCGCCTCCACCGCCGGCTGCGCGAGCACAGGAACGGCCTCGGAATGAGATTCGGCGGGCGTCGCCGGGCCCGTTCCACGGCGCGCCATCACCAGCACGACAGCCACGGCGAGGACGGCGACTCCGACGGCGAGCTTGGTCTGGAGGGTCATGGCGAGGACGATCGGCGAGAAGGAAGCGCTGGACAGCCGTGCGAACGGGACGAGCGCCGCGCCCCAGGCCTCGCGCTCGCCGCCGTACTCGCGATCGAGGCGCGCGCGCAGCATCTCGAGCGCGCGCTTCAGGCGCGTGCGCACGGTCTCGACCGGACAGCCCTGGCGCTGCGCGATCGCGCGCGGCGGCAGGTTCTCGAAGTAGCGCAGGAGCACCGCCTCGCGGTAGGGCTCCTCGAGCGCGAGCACGGCCTCGACGACCCGCGCGCGGGCCG
>JANOGB010000511.1:0-2658 GCA_031413955.1 Planctomycetota bacterium
AATCCGTACCTCGCCTTCGCGGCGTCGCTCGCCTCGGGCCTCGACGGCATCGAGAAGAAGCTCGAGCCGCCGCCGTGTTTCGCGGGCGACCTGTACGCCGCGCGCGAGCTGCCGCGCGTGCCCGGCAACCTGCGCGACGCGCTGCAGGGTTTCGAGCAGAGCTCCTTCGCGCGCGCCGCCTTCGGCGCGGAGGTCGTCGAGCACTACGCGCACTTCTTCCGCACCGAATGGGAGGCCTACGAGCGCGCCGTGACCGACTGGGAGCGCCAGCGCTACTTCGAGCGGATCTGAGCCGCTCCGGTTTTTTCGCCTGCGCACGAAACCGGGGGCTCCCAGCCCTGGTCTTCGTCCAGTGTCAACAAACTGGAGGAACCCATGCTCGAGGTTCAGGACGCGCGGGCCGCCGCCGAGATCTTGTTCTATGCCGTCGGCGTTGCCGCGGCCGGGCTGTCTGCCCTGGAGTATCGAAAGAACTCGAGGCGCGAGCGGACCCAGTGGCTCTTCGAGCTCTACCAGCGCTTCTACGGTGACAAGTCGGAGATCAAGAAGACCTGGAAGCGGCTGGACGAGGAGCGTCCCTCGCCGACTCAGCTCGATGACCTGCTCAACTTCTTCGAGTTCATCGGGATCCTGCGCTCGAGACAGGAACTTCGCCCGAACGAGATCGAGGACATGTTCGCCTTCCGCTCCGAAGGTTGGCCGCGGATGACTCCATCCAGAAGTACCTCGTCGAGTTCGACTACGAGCACCTCCATGCTCTTCTGAGCGAGCTGGGCTACACTCGGCGGAGTGACTCCTCGGACTGAGCACGTCTTCGTGTACGGCACGCTGCGACGAGGGCAGGCGCTGCATGCCCATTTGCTGCGTGCAGGAGTGACCTTCTTGGACGAGGGCAAGATCCTCGGCCGGCTCTACGACCTGGGCGAGTACCCCGGCGCGGTTCCATCGAAAGAGGAGCACGAGGAGATCCTCGGCGAGCTGTATCGCCTAGGCCGTCCCCACGAGCAGCTCCCGATCCTCGACGAGATCGAGGAATGCGATCCGGAGCACCCCGAGCTCAGCACGTTCATCCGGAGGCGCGTGGATGTCCGTCTGAGGGATGGCCGCACGACCCGCGCACAGGTCTACTTCCTACCGCATGAGCCCGAGCGAGCCCCACGCATCCTGAGCGGCGACTACGCTGGCTGGCGAGGCTCGGCCGCGAGCTGAGCCAGCTCTCGACCCGTTCGGCGGCGATCCGTAGGCTCCAGCTCGACACTATGAGCACGCCGATCCTCGGCATCACGACCTACGCGCCCCGCGAAGGGCTCGCGCGCTTCCATCTGCCGGTCGAGTACGTGCACGCCGTGCGCCGTGCCGGGGCGCTGCCGTGGCTGATCCCGCCTGGAGAGCCGCGCCTAATGGAGCTGCTCGCTCATCTCGACGGGCTCGTACTCTCGGGCGGTGGCGATCTCGACCCGGAGCACTATGGCGGCGTGCAGCATCCGGCGCTGTACGGCATCCACCGCGAGCGCGACGCGACCGAGCTCGAGCTCGCACGCGCGGCCTTCGAGCGCGGACTCCCGACGCTCGGCATCTGCCGCGGCTGCCAGGTCATCAACGTGGCCTTCGGCGGCAGCCTGATCGAGCACCTGCCGGACGAGGTGGGCGAGGATGTCGGGCACCGCGGCGCCGGCCCAGGCACCTCCAACCTGCACGAGGTCGAGCTCGCGCGCGGCTCGAAGCTGCTCGCGATCGTCGGCCGCCCGCGCCCGAGCACCGCCTCGTCGCACCACCAGGCGATCCGCAAGCTGGCGGCGGGCTTCGAGGTCACCGCGCACGCGCCCGACGGCACGATCGAGGCCGTCGAGCGCCGCGACCATCCCTTCTACCTCGCTGTGCAGTGGCACCCCGAGGAAACCGCGGCCGAGGACGCGGGCCAGCAGCGCTTGTTCGACGCGCTCGCCGCGGCCGCGCTCGCGTATCGAAAGGACAAACCATGCGCTTGAAGGACAAGGTGGCGCTCATCACGGGCGCGGGCGGCGGCATCGGCGGCGAGTCGGCGCTGCTCTTCGCGGCCGAGGGCGCGGCCGTGGTGGTGGCCGACGTGAACGAGGCCGGCGGCAAGGAGACCGTCGAGCGCGTCAAGCAGGCCGGCGGCCGCGCGCTCTTCGTGCGCGCCGACGTCTCGCAGGACGCCGACTGCGCGCGCATGGTTGGCGAGGCCGAGCGCGCCTTCGGCAAGCTCGACGTGCTCTTCAACAACGCCGGGATCATGGACTCCGCCGACGACGATGCCGTGAACACGCCCGAGGCCGTGTGGGAGAAGACG
The DNA here is from genome assembly GCA_031413955.1 of Planctomycetota bacterium. Taxonomy (GTDB): domain Bacteria; phylum Planctomycetota; class UBA1135; order UBA1135; genus JABFRZ01. Next base: position 2,312 of record JANOGB010000511.1, read on the forward strand.
ATGGCCATCAACCTGAAGGGCGTCTTCCTGGGCTGCAAGCACGGCATCCCCGCGCTCAAGCGCGCCGGCGGCGGCTGCGTGATCAACGTGGCGTCGTTCGTCGCGCACCTCGGCGCCGCGACCCCGCAACTCGCCTACACCGCCTCGAAGGGCGGCGTGCTCGCCATGACTCGCGAGCTGGCCGTGATCCACGCGCGCCAGAACATCCGCGTGAACGCGCTCAGCCCCGGCCCGCTGAAGACCGAGCTCCTGATGAAGTTCCTGAACACCGAGGCCAAGAAGCAACGCCGCCTCGTCCACATCCCGATGGGGCGCTTCGGCGAAGCGAAGGAGATGGCGAAGGCGGC
>JANOGB010000512.1:0-12731 GCA_031413955.1 Planctomycetota bacterium
GCCCAGTGGGAGTACGCCGCGCGCGCCGGCACGACGAGCGCGTGGTGGACCGGCGACGCGCCCCAGTCCTTGCACGACGCGAATGCCGCGAACCTGGCCGATCGCTATGCGCTCGCCCATGGATCGCCGACCTGGAACACCGTCGAAGACTGGCTGGACGACGGCAACACCTGCCACGCCCCGGTCGGCAGCTACGCCGCCAATCCCTTCGGCCTCCACGACGTGGTCGGCAACCTTTGGGAGTGGTGCCTCGACGGCTACGACGAATGGTTCTACGGCCGCTGCGGCGAGTTCGAGCCCGTGTGCGACCCGACCCAGTTCTCCTTCCGCGTGAACCGCGGCGGCAGCTTCGAGGAGTCCGCCGCCTCCGCGCGCTCGGCCTTCCGCAATCGCACGGAGCCGGAGGGAACGGGCTTCGGGTTCGGGTTGCGACCGGCACGAACGCTCACGGGCTCGCAGTCGAGCGCTCCCGCAGTCCCGTCCGGCCGCTGAAGCGCGCGAGATCGGCGCCGAGGAGGAGCACGCCGGGAGGTACCATCTTCGCGCGGTCGCGCTGTCGGAGGCCGGCCGTCGTCGCTCGCGGAGTCGGCCCTCTGCCCGCCCGACGAGCTTCGAGAGGGCGTTCAGCGAGCCGGCCCTTGAGCGCTGCCCTCCGCATCGATCTCGTCGCGCCGCCGATGAGCGGGCACCTGCACCCGATGCTAGGGCTCGGTCGCCGCCTCGCCCGGGATTTCGACGTACGCGTGGTCAGCACGCCGGCCGTGCAAGGCGTGATCGCCTCCGCCGGACTGGAGGGGCGGCCGATGGTCGCCGGCGGCGACGAAGTCGTCTCCGCTATCGTCGATCCGCCGTATCGGGTCGGGAGCCATCCCCTGCGCTTGCGCGCGCAACTGAAGGGCAACCTGGCCCCCGGCCAGATCGCTCATCCTGGGCGAATTTCTGCGCGCGAGGTGATGCCCTCAGGAAAATCGGAAAGAGCTTGTTCGGTCGCGAAGACCATTCCGTCCTCAAAGGACGCGCTCCTTGGCAATGCCCGGGCGCAGGGAATAGCATGCCTCCTGAATGACTCGCTTCAGGGAGGGCGAGCCCGATTCCCTTCGAACAGCTTGGTTCTTTCCCTATCCCTCCCCGTCCCTCGACTTTGGAGCACCCATGTCTTTCGCTCGTCCATTCGATCTTCGCTCGGCGCTCATCGGCCTTGGCCTTGCCGGCTCGCTCGTCCTCCTTACATCGCTGGCCATGCCCACGCCACCAGTGAAGACGGTGCGCATCAGCCTCGATCCGGATCCTTCGTCCGTCGTGCGCGTCGATGAAGGAGAGCTCTTCATCGTGCCCAACAAGCTGCGGCTCGTCATCAAAGCCGTTACCGGAGGTGGCGCCATCGGAGGCGGCTTCGTCAAGATCAACGGTGAAGTCATCCTCAACACATCCTCTTCAGACTCCCCCGCACTGCTGAGCCTGGATTTTCCACTGGTCGCTCAGGCGGGCGACGTGGTTTCGGTCGAAGAGTCCTTCCCGGATCCGGATAGGAATGCCTACGTCACCGGCTACCTGGCCGAGTGAATCCGCCCGGTAAGGGCCTGCGCAAGAATCACTTGGTCGTTTTGATTCCCCTGGAAGGCTCCAGCCTGGCTCTTCCCCTTCCTCCGAGAAAACAGGAGAGCAGAAAAGAAACAGAGCCCGGCTGGAGCCTGGCGCTCCCATGGAAAAACGACCGAGTTATTTCTTGCGCGGGCCCTAGGTGAACTGGATCGGCGTACCGCTCTCCCTGCTCGACAACCTGCGCATGAGCCTGCACCCCGAGCAGAAGGCCGTGCTCGCCAACATCGACGCGCAGGTCCCTGTCGGAGCCGCGCTCTATCTGCTCGACGTCAACTACTACGGCGGCGCCCAGCGGGGTGTCTACGAGCGCGCCGGCCTGATCCGCGGCGACGTCACGATGCATCATGCTCGCTCGCGCGGCTTCGCCGCCGCCGAGCCCAACTGCTGCGTCTGGTCCGCTCGACCGGTCGATTTCGCGAGCCTCGGACGGATCACGGGTCTCGGTCACGGGCTCCAGCGCCTCCAACGCGGAGACAATACCGGTACCCGTATCCATCGTTTTCTGCACGTCCGCGCCTGTCATACTCGCTCCGCCCCCCGCCGTCCTCTGCGCCGCCTCTCCTGAAGCTCGAGCGATGCTCTCATCCCTGGTCCTCGTCCTGGCCTCGATCCCCTCCGCCCCGACGGCGCCGCTCATGCAGAAGGAGCAAGCCACGGGCGAGCTCCCGCCCGAGAAGCTCGAGGGCCTGATCGAGGCGCTGGCCAAGGAGATCGAGCGCAGCTACGTCTTCCCCGACGTCGCGCACGAGATCGGCGCCAGACTGCGCGAGCGCCTCTACGCGGGTGCATACGAGGGCATCTCGCTCGAAACTCTCGCGGGCCGGCTCACGACCGACCTGCGCTCGGTGAACTCCGACAAGCACCTCCGGGTCTCGCCCGTGGGGCCGCGCAGCGTGGAACAGCCTCCGGATCACGCGCAGCGGGAGCAGGAGTTGGCCGAAGCGCGCCGCTCGAACTACGGCTTCCAGAAGGTCGAGATCCTCGACGACAACGTCGGTTACCTCGACCTGCGCGGCTTCCTGCCGCTCGAGGTCGCCCGCGACACGGCCGCGGGCGCGATGGGGTTCCTCGGCAACGTCGACGCGCTGATCATCGACCTGCGAGCGAACGGCGGCGGCGAGCCGTCGATGATCCAGTTCCTCTGCAGCTACTTCTTCGCCGAGCGCACGCACCTGAACGACTTCGAGTGGCGCGGCAAGGAAGGTCTCGAGGAGTACTGGACCTTCCCCGAGGTGCCCGGCAAGCGTCTGCTCGACGTGCCGATCTTCGTGCTCACGAGTTCGTACACGTTCTCGGCCGCCGAGGAGTTAACCTACAACCTGCGCAACCTCGAGCGCGCCATGATCGTGGGCGAGACCACCGGCGGCGGCGCGCACCCGGGCGACACCCACGACGTCGCCGGCCTCGTCCGCGTCTTCATCCCCCAGGGCCGCGCCATCAACCCGATCACCAAGACGAACTGGGAAGGCGTCGGCGTCGAGCCGCACGTGAAGGTCCCGGCCGAGCAGGCGCTCGACACCGCGCGGCGCGAGGCAATCAAGGCAATCGCCGAGCGCCGCGACAAGGCCGCGGTCAGCCACTGATCGCGGGTAGCGCTCGCGACCAGGTAACCGGCGCGAAGATCGTCGCGCACCTGTCTCCCTACTCCTCGAAGGCGATGCCGAGCGAGTCCAGCACGGGCGAGAACCCGTTCGCGACGTCGTTGAAGAACGAGAGCCGCACCTGGATGTAGCGCGCGCCCTCCAGGGCACGGACGTCGTCGCTCCACGTCCCCGCGCCGTGCCAGATGACGGTTCCCGGCCGGAAGTCGCCATAGGGATCGAGGCGCAGGGCATCGAAGGGCGCGCCGCCGGCCTCCGCGGAGAAGCCGTCCGCGCCCCGGAACTCGGCCACGACCACGCTGGCGCCGATCTGCCGGCTGGGCTCGAGCACGGGCTCGCCGAAGCGCGGCGCGACGCTGCCGGTGTCGATCCAGATCGTGACGGCGCGGCTGACGCGCACGACCGTGTCGATCGCGCCGACGTAGAAGGAATTGTCGGCCGAGAACAGCGTGGGTCGCCCGGGAGGGAAGGAGCTCGGGTTGAAGCCTCCGTTCGGAACGAGCTCCCGATCCGGTTCCACGCGCGCGACGTTCCCGAACTGGTCGAAGCCGCCGGTGGAGAAGGCGCGAAAGTTCGGCGTGGGAAAGCCCGGAACGGGCAGCAAGAGGTCGAAGGAGTTGAACCCGAGTCCGCTCGCCGAGGGATGGCAGCGGATCTCCCACAGGAGGGGCAGACCGATGGTGGGAACCTCGTTTTCCGGGGCGATCGATCCGGTGAGCGGCGGATTGGTCTCGATGTCGAGCGGAATGCCCCCGCTCGCGGGTCCGGCTCGGGCGACCACGCTCGTGTCGCGCCAGGTGAAGCTCGTGAGCGGCGCTCCCGTTCTGTTCCATGGGAACGGCATCAGCGGCGTCCCGCGCTCGCTGAAGCGCAGCTCGCTGGGCAAGACCTGGTACCCCAGTGCGCGCGGGTGGACGACCACCTGCTCGCCGCGCGGGTCCTGCAGCAGGTTGTCGGTGAACGGGAAGGGCCCGCCGAGCAGGCCCGACAAGGGATGGAGTGGGGAGGTGGACGCGGTGCTCTCGTCGGGCAGGAAGCGCGAGTGCGCCATGCGCATCTCGAATTCCGGGTAGAAGTCGGCGTTCACGCGCCCGCCCACGGGCGACCAGTACAGCCCGATCACGTCGAGGTTGTGGAAGTTCTCCTGCTGCACCTGGAAGCCGAAGTCGACGTAGCGCCAGAGCGCCTGGAGCTTGGAGCCGAAGGGCGAGAGCGGTGTCTGCACTCCCGGCCCGAAGGGCAACATCAGGGCGGGAATCGGATGGCTCCGATCGGCGATGTGGGTGGCGAAGGAGGTCGGCCGCGGGTACAGGATCCCGTCCGCCTCGATGGTCACTTGTCCCCGGAAGTCGTCCAGGCCCGCGGGCGGCAGCTCGTCCTTGGACGCGAAGCGCAGCGCCACTCCGCCGTTCCGGAAGATGGGCTGGTCGGGAGCGAGCTCGAACACGGCGGTCTCGAACGACGTCGAGAGCGGGACCCCGGAGAGGTCGCGCGCCGCGTTCGGTCCGGAAGGCACCGCGACCCGATAGAAGCGTTCCTCGTGGTTGGCGAGAGGCAGGCGCGGCAGGAAGTCGAACTCCTGCAACCCCTGTCCCGCTCGCACACTGCCGATGACCAGGTTCCTTTCGCTGTCCAGGCCGCGCCGGAACAGGCGAAAGGAATCGAAGGCGCGCACGGAGTCGGGATCCATCGGCTCGCTGAAGCGCAAGCGCACGAACGATCGGCAGTCCACCCCGGCGGCAGCCGGGTTCCCCGGCTGCGGCACGAACGTCACCCAGCAGGCCGGGTCCACCTCGGCTTTCGAGCGGAAGACCGTCAGGAAACGCGCCGCTCCGAGCAAGGACTCCGCGAGAGACAGCGGTTCCGTGGCCAGACGCAGGACGCGCATGCCCGTCAGACGGCCGTCCGGGCCGTGGAGCTCGCTGGAGGAACGCACCTCGTAGAACTCGCCGCCGGCCTCGAGCGTGTCGCCCGCGCGCGCTGGCACGCGGCAGGGTGTCGTGAAGCGCAGGCTCACCTCGAACCCGAACCCGGGCGGTCCCATCGGATCGGCGCGCGCGGCCTCGACCTGCACGTCCCACGCGCCGACGATCTCGGGCCGATCGAGGTCGAGCAGGATCCCCCCGTTCACGTCCTCCGCGCTGCCCGAGCGAAGCGCGCGGACCATGTCGCCGGTGGCCGCATCGGTCGGTCCTTCGGGCTCGAGGCCTCGACCTCCGAGGTTGACCAGCCTCCGCGAGCGACCGTTCGCTTCGTCGATGCGCGTGGGCAGGCGCACCGCGACGTTGGGTTGCGCAGAGAGAAACGAGCTCGCCGGCAAGCCGATCGGGTTGACCGGAACGAAGTCGGGAACCTCCAGCGCCTCGGCCTCCGACACCGTGAAGTCGATCAGCACGCGCGTCGAATGGAACTTTCCGTCGGCGAGCCCTCCGTGGCTCGGGTCGAAGAGGTGGCGCGCGGGTTGCGGCACGACGGGGGGATAGCCGCTGAGGAGCCGGACCGTCTCGTGCAGGTCCGCGCGCTCTTCGGGTCCGTCCGCGAGCAGGTCGTCGAAACGCAGCACGAGCGTCGCGTTGCGCGCGACCACGGAGTAGAGCGCGTCTCCGTCGGCGCTCCTCGGGAGCACCGGGCCCAGGACCGTGACGCGCTCCAGGATCGACTCGAACGTGCCGTTGCCCACGTCCGGCGCGCCGCGCGGGCGCAAGATCGTGAGGCGTCCGCGGCCCGAGCTCGGAATGGTCTCGAAGCGGACGTCGCTCCCGCCCGTGATCCAGCTCTCCCCGATCACCACGTCGCGCAGCACGGGGAGCGGGTTCTGCGCACTCCCCTGGTCGACGTCGTGCACGTCGACCAGACGACCCCAGCCCATCTCCAGCAAGCGCACGCGGGTTGCGTGTCCGCCGAAGTGCGGGTCGGAGACGAAGTACCCGCCATCCGGCTTGGCCACCAGCTCCCCCTGGGTGGACGAGAACCACGGGTCCGAAGCTCCGCCGCCGCCGCAAGCCGCCAGGAACCCCTGCAGCAACGCCACGGACCAGGCGAAGTGGCGCTGTAGGTCCAGGCGCCTCTTGCTGGTCACGCGGCTCGGATCTGCGAGCCCTTCCATCCCGCGGCACTAGCTCCGCTGGAACCGTGGGTGTCAGGCCCGAATCGGCGATGTTGCCCTCGTCTCTCCCCTTCACGCTCGTTCTTCTCCCCTGCTCCGGCCCGTCGGCAGTGCAGATGGCGTCGGATCAGAATCGGTACCGAGGCGTTTCCCGCGCCAGCGCTCCTCGATCGCGCGGCGGTAGCGGCGGCCGCAGACGAGCTGCGCGCCGCTGGCGAGGACGAGCGTAAGCGCGCCGCTCCCGTGCGGCAGGAGCTCGCGCAGCGCGCGCTCGTTCACGAGCAGGGAGCGATGCACGCGCAGAAAACCGTGCGAGACGAGGAGCTGCTCCATCGCCCCCAGGGTCCCGCGCACCAGACGCGCCGCGCCGGAGCCGTGCAGGCGCAGGTAGTTGTCGGCCGCCTCGATCCACTCGATCTCGCCCGGATCGAGCACGAGCGTGCGACCACCGGAACGCAGCACGAACGGAACGCACCTCCGGTCGAGCTCCGCGAGCAGGGCCTCGAGCCGGGAGGCGTGAGCGCTGCTCGCGCGGCCGATCTCGCGTCGCGCGCGGGCGAGCATGAGCTGGAAGCGCTCGCGGTCGAAGGGCTTGAGCAGGTAGTCGAGCGCGTGCAGCTCGAAGGCGCGCACGGCGTGCTCGTCGAAGGCGGTGACGAACACGACCGGCGGCAGGCGCGCGGGTCCGACGGCGCGCACGACGTCGAGCCCGCTCCGACCGGGCATCTGCACGTCCAGCAGGGCCAGGTCGAAGCGCTCGCCCGCGAGCGCGCGCTCGGCCTCGATGCCGTCGGCGCACTCGCGCGCGACGACGAAGTCCGGCTCACGCGCGAACAGCTGGCGCAGCTTGCCGAGCGCCGGCGGTTCGTCGTCTGCGATCAGGACGCGAAAGCGTTCCATCACCCGCGCGCCGCCGGGAACGAGAGGCGGATCGCCGTGCCGCGCGGCGCGAGCGAGCCGAGCTCGAAGCTGCCGGCGTCGCCGTGCATGAGCCGCAGGCGCTCGCGCGCGCTCTCGAGACCCAGCCCGCGGCGGCCGAGGTCCGGGCGCTCGAGCGGCAGGCCGACGCCGTCGTCCTCGATCGCGATCTCGATCCGTCCGTCGCGACGCGCGATCGCGACGCACACCTTGCCGGGGCCGGCGCGCGCGCCGATGCCGTGCTGCAGCGCGTTCTCGACCAGGGGCAGGAGCAGGAAGCTCGGCACCACGGCATCGAGGGCGGCCGGATCGACGCGGCGTTCGATCGTCAGGCGCTCGCCGAAACGGCCGCGCTGGAGCTCGAGGTAGTCGTCCAGGAAGTCGAGCTCCTCGGCCAGCGTCTGGTACGCGCGGTCGCGGCGCGCCAGCACGGCCCGCAGGAGCTCACCCAGGCGCGCGAGCATGCGCTCGGCCGCGTCCGGGTCGTCGCGCAGCACGGCCGAGATCGCGTTGAGCGTGTTGAACAGGAAGTGCGGCGCGAGCTGGGACTGGAGCGCGCCGAGTCGCGCCTCGGCCAGCGATCGATCCAGCTCCGCTCGCCGCACGGCCTCGGCGCGCACGCGCGCGGCCTGGTCCCAGACGAGGAAGGCAAGCACCGCCGTCCAGTAGGTCACGACGCCGGTGTGGAACTTGAAGAGGAAGCTCGCGGCGAGCTCGGCACGCAGCGAGCCCGCGCCGAAGCGCAGCTCGCGGATCGCGGCCGAGGCGGCGCCGAAGAGGAGGATCTGGGCCAGGGCGGCGAGCACGCTGCCCAGGAGGTGCACGGCCAGTCCGCGGGCGATGCGCTCGCGCGCAAAAGGAAAACGCCGCGCGAGCGCGCGCACGGCGGGCAGGAGCGGCGCCCAAAGCCACCACTCGAGCAGGCCGCTCCCGAGCGCGTCGCCGGCCGAGATCGGGTTCCCGATTTCGGCGTAGCCGAAGTACATGCGCGAGGCCGACACCAGGCCGAGCAACGTCAGGGCGCCGGCGACGGCCAGGCGGCCGAGAGTGCGCGAGTGGTTCTCCATCGGGCGCGACCCATTGTGCCGCGGGTCGCGTCGGCCGGGGGCGGACCGGCGCGCGCTTCGTCCCTCCCGTCCGTCGTTCGCCCCAGGACGCGCGACGGAACGGGAGCGCCGCGCTACTCCTGGCCTCGCGAGGCACCCGCCATGCATGTACGTTTCTCGTTCGCGCTCCTCCTACCGCTCCTCGTTCCGCTCCTCGTTCCCGTCGCGCGCGCCCAGACCGAGATCCTGGTCACGAGCCGCTTCACGGATCAGGTGCTGCGCTACGACCTCGTCTCGGGTGCGTTCCTGGGCGTGTTCGCGGGCGGCGCCGCGCTCGACAACCCCGTGGGCCTGACCTTCGGCCCGGACGGGGACCTCTACGTCGCGAGCGGCGAGGCCGACCAGGTCCTGCGCTACGACGGCACGAGCGGCGCGTACCTCGGCGTCTTCGCGCAGAGCGCGCTCCTCGACGCGCCGCGCCAGGTCAACTTCGGCCCCGATGGCGACCTCTACGTCGCGAGCGGCGCGACCAACCGCATCCTGCGCTTCGAGGGCAAGAGCGGCGCCTCGAAGGGCGTGTTCGCCTCGGGCGGCAACCTGAACGGACCGACCAGCTTCACCTTCGGCCCCGACGGCGACCTCTTCGTCGGCAGCGTGAACACGAACCGCGTCAAGCGCTACGACGGCACGAGCGGAGCTTTCCTCAGCAACTTCGTCTCGCAGGACCTGCACGGTCCGCACGACGTCGCCTTCGGTCCGGAAGGTCTGCTCTACGTGTCGAACGCCTTCGACGGCCGCGTGCGGCGCTACGACGGCACCAGCGGAGCGTTCGTCGACGCCTTCCTCATCGATCCCGCGCTCTCGGCGCCGCTCGGCCTCTCGTGGGACGATCTCGGACGGCTGTACGTCGCGAACCAGGGCGGCAACGAGGTGCGCCGCTACGACGGCGAGACCGGCGCCTACCTCGACAGCCCGGTCGCGCCCGGCTCGGGTGGACTCTCGGGACCGCTCTTCGCGTGCTTCAACCGCGCCGTTCCGTTCGCGATCCACGCGCCCACGCCGGGCATCGCCGGAACCACGAACTGGCTCGCGGCGAGCGGCGCGTCGCCGGGCGCGGCCCTGTACCTCGCCGCCGGACGCGCGCACGCACTCTGGGTCCTCCCCGGCTGCCCGCGCCCGATCGGCCTCCCGCGCTCCGAGTTCCTCGTCCCCTGCGTCGCCGACGAATCCGGGCGCGCCCTCTTCCGCTGGCAAGCCGCGCCGGACCTGAGCGGCGTGCGCTTCTACCTGCGCGCGGCCGAGCCGCGGGAGTGCAGGGCCAGCGCGCTCCAGTCGTTCCGCTTCCTGTAATGCGCGGATGCGGGTGTCAGGCTCGTGCAGTAGATGTAGATCGGCCTCCCCGCACTGAAATTAGGACAGCGCCGGGCAGCGGGTTTGCTTCCAGGCGACTCTTCGCATGAGCTAGCGGCATCTCGGAGAAGCCCGTGGTCGCGCGAATCCCGATGCCCAAGGAAGAGATCGTCCGGTTCTGACGGCGTCACCACATCCGCCGACTCGCCCTGTTCGGTTCCGTCGTGCGCGATGATTTCGGTCCGGATAGTGACGTGGACGTGCTCATCCAGTTCGAGCCAGGAAAGACCCCAGGCTGGGAGTTCTTCGAGATACAGGACGTGCTGACGACGATCCTCGGTCGCAACGTCGACCTGAACACGCCTGGGTTCTTCAGCCGCTACTTCCGCGACCAAGTCCTGGCCGAGGCAGAGACGGTCTATGAGCGCACGTAACGTCGCGGTCCCCCTGCGACACATGCGCGATGCCGCCAAGAGAGCGATCGACATTGCTCAGCGGTACCAGCTCCCCGGGCTCGTCAGACAGTTGGAACTGGCGCTGAAAACTCTCGGCGACAGATGTGGGTACTGAAGGTGTGCCGCACATGGCGGCACGTCGGCCCAAGGAGGGACGCTCATCGAATCCTTGCCGCGATGGCGACGAAGCCACCGATTCTCTGCAGTGGTTTGGCCACTCTCAGCACTGACTGAAGCCGCAGTCGTAGCACTTCACGCAGCCCTCCTCGAAGGAGAGAGTGGAGGTGCAGGCTGGGCACTTGATCTTGTATTGCTGGGACTGCTTCTGGGAGGCGCTGGTCTTCGGGGCGTCGTAGGAATCAGCGAGCTGCTGGCTCGGGACGCGGCCGAGGAGCAGGGCTTCGAGGCCGTGCTCCTTCTTGGCGGCGAGATAGCGGCGCAGGGCGCGCGCGAGGCCGTCGGCCAGCGACATGATGCGGCCGTCCTTGGTGGCGACGGTCATCGACGAGCCGATGCCCTCGAGCTGCTTCAGCGCGGTGTCGAGGCTCCCGTTCGAGCGCAGCCACAGGGAGAGCAGGCGGCAGATCGCCTCGAGATCCGAGTTGGCCACGTCGCCGCCCTTGCCGAGCTGGGCGAAGACCTCGCGCTCTTTCCCGGCGGCCGGATCGACGGCCACCTTCACGTGCATGTTGCCGAAGGGCGTCATCTGCCGGATGCGCAGGCTCGGCATGATCTCCGGCAGGCGGATGGGCTGGAGTTCTCCGGGTCCGCTCATGACGAAGGAGGTGTCGGAGAGCGCGCTCTCGCCGGCGGGCTGACCATCGGCCGGTTTTCCATCGGAACGGCGCTGCGAGCCCTTGAGCGCCATCGGCTGCACGTCCCGGCAGCCGTCGCGGTAGACGGTCACGCCCTTGACGTCGAGCGCCACGGCCAGCTCGTAGATCTCGCGCACGTCCTCGACCGTCGCCTCGTGCGAGAAGTTGATGGTCTTCGAGATCGACGAGTCGCAGTGCTTCTGGAAGGCGGCCTGCATCTGCATGTGCCAGTGCGGCGCGATGTCGTGGGCCGTGACGAAGACGCGCTTGACGTCGGCGGGCACGTCGTCGCGGTGGTGCAGGGTGCCCTTCGCGGAGATGTCGTCGATCAGCGCTTCCGAGTAGAAGCCGCGCTCCTTCGCGAGCGCCTCGAAAACGTGGTTGACCTCGCGCAGGATCGTCGGCCGACCCTTGGTGTCCTTCATCACCTGGCGCAGGAAGGCCAGGCTGAACATCGGCTCGATGCCGCCCGAGCAGCCGGCGATGATCGAGATCGTGCCCGTGGGCGCGACGGTGGTGGTGTAGCTGTTGCGCAGGCGCCGCCCGCGCGCTTGCCAGTCGGAGCCGTCCCAGGCGGGGAACACGCCGCGCTCGTCCGCCAGCTCCTCGGACGCGTCGTGCGACGTGTCGTTGAGCACGCGCATGACTTCCTCGCCGAAGCGGCAGCCCTCGGCCGTGTCGTAACCGATGCCGAGCTTGTAGAGCGCGTCCGCGAAGCCCATCACGCCCAGGCCGATACGGCGCGTGGTCTTCGACATCTGGTCGATCTGCGGCAGCGGATAGCGGTTGACCTCGATCACGTTGTCGAGGAAGCGCGTGGTGGTGTGCACCACTGCCTTGAACTCGTCCCAGTCGAACTCGGCCGTGTTCGCCCCGAGCCCCGAGCCCTCGCCGGTCACGAACTCGCCCAGGTTGATCGAGCCCAGGTTGCAGGAGTCGTAGGCGTGCAGCGGTTGCTCGCCGCAGTTGGCCACCAGGACTCCGTCATCTTCACCGAGAGCGACGAAGAATCTGTGAGCCGGGTCCTGGACGGTGCCGCAGTAGACGTCTTCCCGTTCCTCCAGCCGTTCCACCGCAACCACACGGTGGTTGACCTCGACGAGTTGTTCCTGAACCCGGCGTTCGGAGCGTACAGGCGGAGCGCGTCGCTCCAGCAATCGATGGTGCCCGTTTGTCAGATACGCGGCCTCATTCTCGTCCACGCTGAAGCGATACACGCTCTGCAAGCGGTCCCCGACCTGCAGCTTCTCGGCTTCCTTGACGGAACCATCACGCAGGAAGAATCGGTGTTCAGGCGTGCAGCGGACCGAGGTTCCGTTGTCGAGGCTCACCCGCACTAGCCGCGCCGACCGCTGCGTGCAGCGGATGTCGGTCATGGTGCGGTACACGAGCTTCCCATCCTCGCTCTCTGTCAGCACCTTCACGGAACGCCCAGCCAAACTACGGAAGGCGACGTGGCCATGCTCCGCCGTCCAGACCAGGGTGTCACCGGTGAAGCATGGGTTCGTGGCCTCGATCAAACCCACGTTCTTGATCGGGTTCTTCTCGTTGATGCGGTCGATGAAGATCACGCCCGGTTCGCCGGAGCGCCAGGCGTGCTCGGTGATGAGGTCCCACAACTCGCCGACCGTGTAGTGCTCGCCCGTCGGCTCGCCCTCGGCGTTCTTCTTCGCGAGCTTGGCCCAAACCCTCGTGCGCGGGTTCTGGACCTGGTGCGGGGTCTTCGGGTCGGCCTCGAGCTCGGCCAGGAAGCGGTTCGTCACCGCCACCGAGATGTTGTAGTTCTCGATCTTGCCGAGGTCGTCCTTGAAGCGGATGAACTCGACGATGTCCGGGTG
>JANOGB010000513.1:0-6706 GCA_031413955.1 Planctomycetota bacterium
GGCATCGACGCCATCGAGAAGGGAGCTAGGAAGCCCGAGTCGACCGATGCGAAGCAGAGCATGCTCGACCTCATCGGCTACGACCCAGCGAGTGATCCGGAGCCGAGGGGGTACATACTCGCGCGGATGACCGAGGACAAGTCGGCGCGGCCCATCTGCTTCGCTTTCACCGGCTCGGCCAGCGAGAAGGATGGCAAGGACGACGTCTTCCTCGACGCTCAACGCCTCCGAAAGAGCGTCAACTACAAGCAGATGCAAGCTGGCTACGCCTATCCGCTCTACTACAACACGCTCTTCGCCAGCCTACGCAGCGAGTTCACCAAGGCGATGAAGCAGGCCGAAGGCAAGGGCTATTGGCCCATCGATGCAACCGCAACGGGCGTCACCGTCAAGAGCAAGGCAGACCTCGCGAAGATTCGGCCTATCTGGCCGAAGCTCTGGCGGCGCTTGGACGAGTACCTGCGGAAGCCCAGGTCCCTTGCGGGGTTCAAGAAGTTTCTCGAAGACAAGAACGAGCGAATCGACCTGCTCGACATCGGCGAGGAGCGCGGCCTCCAGGACGTGGTGAAGGTAAGTGGGAACAAGGTGAGGCTCACCGAGATGCCCGAGAACATCCGAGTGAGAGGCAAGGCCGGGCGACGGAAGTAGATGCCGAATCCGGATGCTGAGCCCGAGCCAAGGAAGACTAGCACGAAGAACGATCCCCCATGGAGGACCACCCAATGACACGATGCGACTTCGTCGTTTTATCTGGCGCCTTGACCGCTGAGAGCGCGATTGACAAGCGACTTGCGGTCGAGCTTGAGCAACGGATCCGCACTCACTATGGAGCAGAGCTCGACGACCTCTTGCAGGCTGTCGATTCCAACGTCCCTCCCAAGGACCATGAGAAGGCCGTGCTCGATGCGCTCGGAGATGTCGAGGGCAGGCACCTTGTGGCCCGCGAGATAATCCGCGTGTGGTTCACGGGTCAGATCCAAACCAAGTACGAGGGTACTGAACCTCCGCGGACCCCGGAACAGTGGGAGCGCGGGCTGCTTTGGAGCGTCATCCACGCGCCGGCCCCCGGCTTCTCGCACAATCACCATGGCGTCTGGGCAAGCCCACCGCCCCAAGAAACCTAGACGCCTGGAGATCTCATCATGCAACCCAAGTACGACGTGGTCGTGATCGGTGCGGGCGTGGCCGGGGCGTTGCTCGCATGGAAGCTCAAGTCTCAAAGACCCAAGACGACCATTCTGCTCCTTGATGCCGGCGACAATCCGCTGGATGCAGCGGCACGGGCTCGCTTCGTCAACGTCTTTGCCACAGCAGGGGTCAAGGACGCTATCTCTCCTTACCAGCGCCTGGAGACGAGCAGGACCGTTCCTAGCCCGGACCTCGCCACCCCGGACCGGCACTACGTCCAGGCCGGCCCAGACCGATTCAAAAGCAACTACGTGCGCATTGTCGGAGGGAGCACGTGGTCCTGGCGCGGCAACTGTCCTCGCTGGGTACCCGCTGACTTCAAGCTTAAGACGGAGTACGGCGTCGGCGAAGACTGGCCGATCGATTACGACAAGGTCGAGCCGTACTTCTGCGAGGCCGAGGAGGAACTCGGAATCTCGGCCAACAATGCAGAGCAAGATGGGCTGCAGGGTGCGTACCGAACCCGGAAGTACCCCATGGACGAAATCCCCCAAGCCTTTGGGGACAAGGTTTTGAAGGCCAAGGTCGAGGGCAAGCCCGTTGCTGGGAAGACGATCAAGGTGGTGGCGACCCCGCAGGCTCGCAACTCCAGAGTGTTCCAGGGTCGTTCCGAGTGCAAGGGCAATGCGAACTGCATTCCGGTCTGCCCGTCAGGTGCCAAGTACGACGCCTCGGTGCACATCGCCAAGTTCCAGGGGCTTGCAACCCAGCCTGGAAAAGTAGACGGGGAAGTGGCCTGGCGGACGGTGGTTACTCGGCTCGACGTGGCGCCCGATGGACGTATCAAGTCGGTCCACTTCCGAGACTCGCGAGACCCCAAGGCCCCCGAGCGCTTGGTCGAGGGAAGACTCGTAGTACTAGCTGGCAACGCGATTGAGTCCCCACGGCTGTGGCTCGCCTCTCGGCTCAAGAACGACCGCGACCTCGTCGGCCGCTTCCTGATGGACCACCTGGCAGGTGAGGTCACGGGGTACAGCCCTGAGCCCATTTGGCCATTCCGCGGTCCTCAGAACACATCGAGCATCTTTGAGTTCCGCGACGGTGACTTTCGCCGGACCTCCGGCGCCTTCAACCTGACAGTCGGGAACGACGGCTGGGGTCGCAAGCGGCACCCGTTCGCCGCGCTCGACGAGAGCATGTGGGATCCAAAGACCAAGCGCATGAAGGCGATTGGCCATGCCCTGCGCGAGGATCTGGTCTACGGTCCGAAGGCGATCACCAAGCTCGTGCGCATCGGCTATTCAACTGAGCAGCTTCCCGAACCCGAGAACCGAGTCGCGCTCGCCGACGAGAGGGACGAGTTTGGTGTACCCCGCCCGAAACTGAGCTACAGGGTTTCCGACTACTCGATTCGTGCCTTAGAGATGGGGCACCGAGTGGCACACGAGATTCTCCATATTGCGGGAGTTGCCATCGACGAGACGCCCGAGGCGATGCCCGCCTTCAACGGCGCAGGACACCCGATGGGGACGCTCCGGATGGGAAGCTCCGCCAGCAACTCCGTGGTCAATGAGTTCGGGAGATCCCATGCTCATCCGAATCTCTACGTCGTGGGATCAAGCACGTTCGTAACTGGGTCCAGCGTCAATCCGACGCTCCTCTTGGCAGCACTGGCAATCCGGACTTCCAAGGAGATGAACAACACCTTGTAGAGCTCGAAAGAACATGTGGCCCAAGCATGTGGAGGACCAAGGAGGATCGAGCCAGGCTGAGGCCTGTCGAGCGCTTGGCGGTCTCACGCACGCTGGAAGTTGGCCGCTCACACGAACCCGGGGCAACGGCCCGCGGCCGCCCTCAAAGCGGCATGACGTTCGTAACACCCAACTCAGTCAGTGCACGCTCTATCTACACTGCCCTCCTCACGAAGGTCGGTGGCCCCCGGGCGCACAAGGAGAAGCCGTAAATGCCCGAAGAACTCTTCACCGCCACTAACAGCCCCCCCACAAGCCCGGTCCGCACCGTCGCGACCGGCTCGGAGTTCGACTCGGGCCGCAACCCCGAGGCCGGCATGGCGCTCTGCATGTCGGGCGGCGGATACCGGGCCATGCTCTTCCACGTCGGGACGCTCTGGCGGCTGTACGAGGCGGAGCTCCTCCAGAAGCTGAAGCGCATCTCCAGCGTCTCCGGAGGGTCGATCACTGCCGGGCTCCTAGGTCTCCGATGGGAGAAGCTTTCCTTCCAGCCGAACGCGGTGCACGACGACTTCGTCCCGAAGGTGGTCGCACCCATCCGCAGCCTCGCGAGCCGGACAATCGACGCGAACGCGGTCATCGGGGGGATCCTCCTGCCCGGCACGATCGCGGACAAGATCACCAAGGAGTACCGCGAGCACCTCTTCGGCGAGGCGACCCTCCAGGACCTGCCGCCCGAAGGCAAGGCGCCGCGCTTCGTGATCAACGCGACGAACGTTCAGTCGGGCGTCCTGTGGCGCTTCTCGCGCACCTTCATGGGCGACTACCGCGTGGGCATGGTCCAGGACCCGCGCGTGTCACTCGCCACGGCCGTGGCCGCGTCGAGCGCCTTCCCCCCAGTCCTCTCTCCGCTCCAGCTGCGGATCGAGCCCGGGGCGAGGACCAAGGTCGAGGGCAACGACCTCCACGAGCCCCCGTACACGACGCACGTCTTCCTCACGGACGGTGGCGTCTACGACAACCTCGGGCTCGAGACCATCTGGAAGCGCTACGACACGATCCTCGTCAGCGATGCCGGCGGCCACTTCGACGCGGAGCCCGAGCCGAAAGAGGACTGGGCACGCCACGCCTACCGCTGCCTGAACCTCGTGGACAGCCAAGTGCGCAGCCTCCGCAAACGCCAGCTGATCGACTCCTTCAAGGCCGGAGCTCGCAAGGGCACCTACTGGGGGATCCGCACCAACATCGCGGACTATGCCCTTCCCGGCGCCTTGCCGGCTCCATTTGAGCGCACCACGGCCCTCGCGAACGTCGCCACGCGTCTCAAGCGTCTCGACGCCTCCGTGCAGGAGCGCATCATCAACTGGGGGTACGCGGTCTGCGATGCCGCGATCCGGAAGCACGTTGACCCAGCCATCGCCAAGCCGGCGGGGTGGCCGTATCCGGGGCTGTCCCTTTGAAGGCACATAACACCCCCGCCTGCGCCGCTATGCCCAGCGCGAGGCCATTCCTCTCGCACCCGACACCTTCGGTCTGGCCCCACGAACCCGAGGTCGAAGGCCCGCGCCATGCTCAAAAGCGGAACGACTTTCGTGACACCCACCATGTCGAGCCGAGCGCGAGTGATCTCCTGCATGCGTTCTGGTCACACGAACGCAAAGGTCGAGGCCCCGCTATCCTCTGAGGCAACGTATCTCACCGCCGCCACCCCACGAAGGCGCGCGGGCGAGCGCGCCCGCTACACTCACTCCAAGGACACTCTATGAGAACCTCAAGCTGCTCGCAATCATGGCGGTTACTCTCGTTGGCACTCCTTGTCGGTCTATCTGCTTGTTTTTCCGTATACACGGTCGAGAGGTCAGATCCTGACAATCCCACCGGTATTCCTTTCTTTGCAAAGAGGCTTATCAACGAACATACAACAAGCTACGCGCTAACGTGGCTTGAGGTGACTGTCACCGTGAAGCCAGTCGAGCAACCGAACAAGCAGGGCGAACAATCGAAGAACACCGCAGAGCATAAGGGGACGTGGCTAGTCCGCGAGGATCTGTGGAACCCGAGCATTGTCTCGAACGCCGCGGATGAAGCCACCAGCTTAGACGACCTTCGCGATAGACTCGACAAGGAATTGCCTGGCTTGTTCTTGGATCCTGGCAGCATCATCCAGGCTCTAGACTTCGCTCGACCTGATGTCGGAGAAGAAGAGAAAGAGCCAACACATGAAGGCCTCGTCCTAAGCCTGATTGCCAACGCGACCAAGGTAGTTGCGGAGAACGACTATGAGCACCCCTACTCGGTCAACATTCGCATCCCATGGTTCGGCACGGGGTCGGGAACTATCAAGCTCGGTAACGATGGCTCGCTTGCGGAGGCAACTGCTTCAGTGGACACAAAGTTTGCTGATTCAATTCCACTCAAGGGGCTACTTGAGAAGGCTTTCGCCATTTCAACATTAGTCGAACCTGAGCCGTCGAAGCGCTCCGTGAACTTTGTTATCGACTCAGCGCAGAGAGGTTATCTGTATTCGTTCAGAGCGAGGTCACCCGCAGCGGATAAGTGCGTTGATTACTCACCGCTCCGATTCTTGCCTTGGACCTACCAGTTCGAACGCACGGTGCTCGGCTCCCCCAAGGACGGATCTGACTCTGACAATGCCGTGTCCTTCAGCGGCGCCGTGAAACTTCCGAAGGGCAAAGAGTGAACATCCATATGTCCCGATGGTGGGGTATGCCGGATGGTCCGGCCGGAAGAAGGACTGGGCAACTCAAGATCCATGAGGCTGCGTTGCACATAGAAACACCGCCCTGGCGGCGATGAGATCGGCGACGCCCGCCGCCGCGCGCGAGGCGGTCCTCCTGCAACCCTCGCGCAATTCGGTCTGGTCACGCGAACCCGAGGTCGAAGGCCCGCGCCATGCTCAAAAGCGGTACGACTTTCGTGACCCCCACACGCCCGGCCGGGCCGTGTTGTGGCGGGCCCGACCGAGCGACTCGAGATCGAGCTCGCCCTGCTCGCGGAGAAATGAACATAGTGGCGTGGCTATAAGCAAGAAGCATCATGGGCGTACAGTAGTGCAATGCCGGCCACACCGAGGGCCGTCGCTGCTCCAATAATGAAGTATGACAGCCCAAGGTCGTCCACCGGAGCGTGCTGCACTCCATCGCGCTGGCCGCGGCGGCGCTGACGCAGGCTTGGAGCCGAACCGCTTCGAGTTGGCCAGCCCGCGTCCGGGAACGAGCCGAATCCAGCCGACTGCAAACCGAGGTCGCCCTGCTGAGACAGGAGCTCGACATCAAGGATGCCAGGTGGGCCCGGGCTCCGGCTCATCGGCGTCCGCATTACGGGCCGGTGCGGCGAATTCAGATCCTGGAGCTTCGAGCTCTTTGCGGGTGGGCGCTATGCTCACTCGGGTCAGATCGAGCGGAGGTACGAAATGAGCGCGGAGACGACGTTTCGAGACGGGTTGGCGAATCTCGACCTCCTGTCGCGAGGAGAGTACGGGCGCGGCGTCGCCGAACTGCTGTCCGACGCGGACGTGGACCTCAAGTTCAAGCGGCTCGGCCGCCTCATGGCGGTGTCGGTAAAGGCACCCTTCGCCATGGGTTTCCACTACGACCCTTCCGCGCTTTCGAACTGGGCCAAGGCGAACCGTTGTTGGGAGATTCACTCCGGGCCGAAGCTCGATCCGCTCGCGGCCCGCGAGCTCCGCCGGCCAGTCGAAGGTCCCGCGCTCCAGACGCTTCGCCAGCCCGCGCTCGGCCGCAAAGGCGCGCAGGCTCTGCCCGCTCGCTTCCTGCTCCGAAAGGAGCTCTCGGTAGTACAGCTCGCCACGGCCTCGAACGGTTGTCGTCGATTGCTTCTGGTTCATGCCAGAAGAATCAGCCGCC
>JANOGB010000514.1:0-2293 GCA_031413955.1 Planctomycetota bacterium
CGGCGACGCCGTGCCCTCATCCTTCATGCGGCCCAGCCGCAGGCAGGCGTTGAGCCCAAGGGCGATCTCGGTCTGCATGTCGGCAAGCTTCTTCTGGATGAGCTGGTTGGCGGCCAGGGGCTTGCCGAACTGCTTGCGGTCCATGACGTACTGGCGCGCGATGTGCCAGCACGCCTCGGCCGCGCCCAGCGCGCCCCAGGCGATTCCGTAACGCGCGCTGTTCAGACAGGTGAACGGACCCTTGAGCCCCCGAACGTCCGGAAATGCGTTCTCCTCGGGGCAGAAGACGCCCTCCATCACGACCTCGCCGGTGATGCTCGCCCGCAAACCGACCTTGCCGTGGATCGCGGGCGCGGAGAGGCCTTTCGAGCCCTTGTCGAGGATGAACCCGCGGATGGCGCCCGCCTCGTCCTTCGCCCAGACGAGGAAGACGTCCGCGATGGGGCTGTTCGAGATCCAGGTCTTGTTGCCCGTGAGGCTGTAGCCTCCCGCGACCTGCTTCGCGCGCGAGGCCATGCTCCCGGGGTCGGAGCCGTGGTCGGGCTCGGTGAGGCCGAAGCAGCCGATCCACTCGCCCGTGGCGAGCTTCGGCAGGTATTTCCGGCGCGTCGCTTCGTTGCCGAACTCGAGGATCGGAAGCATCACGAGCGAGCTCTGCACGCTCATCATCGAGCGATAGCCGGAATCCACTCGCTCGATCTCGCGCGCGGCCAGCCCGTAGCAGACGGCGCTGAGGCCGGGCCCGCCGTATTTGGCCGGGATCGTGGGCCCGAGCAGCCCGATCGCGCCCATTTCGCGGAAGATCCCCAGATCGGTCTTCTCGTGGCGGAAGGCTTCCAGCACCCGCGGCGCGAGGCGCTCGGAGGCGTAGCGGCGCGCGGCGTCGCGCACCATCTTCTCCTCGCCCGAGAGCTGCTGCTCGAGGAGAAAGGGATCGTCCCAGACAAAGCCGGCCTTCGCCTTCATGGTTTCGCGCCTCTACCGCAAGGTCGAGTTGAACTTCTCCAGCGCCGCGTTCCCGGGGCAGAGCTCGCGCTCGCCGAGCTGGTTGAGCGGCGTGGCGACCGTGTTGAGGCTGTCGTGGAGGTCCCGCGGGGTCGGCGCGAAGTAGAGCAGCCCCGTGGCGATCTCGCCGCGCGCGTAGCGCGACTGCACGTAGGTCATCGCGGCGATGCGGTTCGAGGCGTCGTAGTCGGCCTCGAGCTTGCGAAGGCGGAGCACGGAGCCGTCGTGCTGCCTCACTTCCTGCACCTTCCCGGGCTCGTACTGCGTCGTGATTTCCTTGCGCACCGTGATCACGTCAAGGGCATTTACGGCCTCGTTGTGCTCGCGCACGTAGTCGAAGCTCTTGGTCGACCCCTCGTGGTTGTTGAACGCCACGCACGGCGAGATCACATCCAGGAACGCCGCGCCCTGGTGCAGGAGAGCGCCCTTGATGAGGGGCACGAGCTGGTCCTTGTCCCCGGAGAAGCTGCGCGCGACGTAGGTGGCCCCGAGCTGGAGCGCGAGCAGCACCAGGTCGATGGATTCCTCGGCATTGAGCGCCCCGCGCTTGCTCTTCGAGCCCCGGTCGGCGGTTGCC
Source organism: Planctomycetota bacterium (assembly GCA_031413955.1). Lineage (GTDB taxonomy): Bacteria > Planctomycetota > UBA1135 > UBA1135 > JABFRZ01. Next base: position 1,583 of record JANOGB010000514.1, read on the forward strand.
GAGAACTGCCCTTTCGTGAGCCCGTACACGCCGTTGTTCTCGACGATGTAGGTCATGTTGACGCTGCGTCGCATGACATGGGCGAACTGCCCCAGGCCGATGGAGGCCGAATCGCCGTCGCCCGAGACGCCCAGGTAGATGAGGTCGCGGTTGGCGGCGTTCGCACCCGTGAGCACCGAGGGCATGCGGCCATGGACCGAATTGAAGCCGTGCGACTGCCCGAGGAAGTAGGTCGGCGTCTTCGAGGAGCAACCGATGCCCGAGAGCTTGGCCACGCGATGCGGCGCGATGTCGAGCTCGAAGCAGGCCTGGATGATCGCCGCGCTGATGGAGTCGTGCCCGCAGCCCGCGCACAGCGTCGAGATCGTGCCTTCGTAGTCGCGGCGCGTGAAGCCGAGCGCGTTCCTCGGCAGTTCCGGGTGGTGGAGCCTGGGTTTCACGAGCCACGTCATGTCAGCCTCCGCTTGCCGCCGTGCGTTTCGCCGGCTTCACGTTGAATGCGCCGAGGCGCTGGGCGATCTCGCCCTGGATGAAGCGCGCCGTGATCGGCGTGCCGTCGTAGTGCAGCACCGGCGTGAGCTTGGCGGGGTCGATCATGCCTTCGGCGACGAGCAAGGTGCGAAGCTGCCCGTCGCGGTTCTGCTCGACCACGAACACATGCTCGTGCCTGTGGATCCAGTCGATCACTTCCTCGTGGAACGGGAAGGCGCG
>JANOGB010000515.1:0-6200 GCA_031413955.1 Planctomycetota bacterium
CTGCAATACTCGGAGGAGGCGCAACGCCGCCAGCGGCGATTTAGTGCGGCGGATTGTTGGCGCTACTTCGGGGAAGGGACACTAGCTAGTCCCCAACGGCGAGAGTACGGAGCCAGGCACGGCTTCGCCGGATTCCGGGTGCGCGCAGGAGTGATGAGGAGCGAAGGGCGGAATCCGGCAAAGCCGAGCCAGGCACCGTACTCTCGCCGTGCGCGAAGCGCTTGTTCTCTAGTCGCCGTCGCCCGCGTCCCCGCCGTAGCCGAGGGCGTCCAGCGCGGCCTGGTCTTCCGGCGAGAGTTCTTCGATGCGGAGCGCGCGCGGAAACGTGCCGCCCGCTGCCAGTGCCTCGGTGCGCAGCTTCTCGAAGCGCTCCCGATCCCCGGGCTCGGGCGCGAGCTCCAGTGGATCCCGTTCCAGGTTCACCGCGAGCGACCAGCCCTTCGGGCCGACGACGATCTTCTCCGGCCAGCGCAGCACGAAGGCCTCGGGCAGTTTCAGACCTGAGATGACGCGCTCTTCCGGCAGTGGACCGAAGAGCGAGTGCCCCGGGAGTCTCCCATCGGCCGGCAGGCCCGTCAGGTCGAGGATGGTCGGCACGAGGTCGCCCAGGTGGACGGGCTGGGACACGCGCGCGCCCGCCTGCAGACCCGTGGGATGGCGCACGATCAAGGGGACGTGCAGCCCTTCCTGCCAGTACTCCCCGTGGCGGTCGAGCCGGCCGCGCTGGCCGAGCGCTTCGCCGTGGTCCGAGGTGACGATCGTCAGTGCTCCCTGCAATAGCCCGCGGCGTTCGAGCTCTCCGAACCACAGCGCGAGCTGGTCGTCCACCTGACGGATGCCGCCGTCGTAGGCTGCGACGAGTGTCTGCAGCTCTTTCGCGCCGAGCAGTCCCGGCGACTCCCAGATCTCTTGCGCCGGCCGCTCGGGCAGCGCTGCGGCGCCGGCCTCCAGGAACATGCGCTCGTAGGTTGCGGGTGCTGGATAGAGCGAGTTCTCGCTCTCCGTGAAAGGCCCGCAGTGCACGTCGAAGAGGTGCACGAAGAGGAAGAAGGGCTGCCGGCGATCGAGCCCTTCCAGCACCTCGCGCAAGTGGAGATCCGCTTCCTCCAGGTTCGCGTGCGGGAGGAACAGATCGAAGCCGCGCTGGAACCCGTGGCGCGGGTGGATCCAGCCGGGATTGTAGAGGCCGATCGTCTTGTACCCGGCGGCGCGCAGGCGCTCGGCCAGCAGCGGGATCTCGGGCGACAGGGCGCGGCGTTTTCCGGTCACGTCGTGCTGCTCGGGGAAGAGCCCGGTGAGCATGGTCATGTGCGCCACCAGGGTCCACGCGGCGGTCGTGAAGGCGCGCTCGAAGACCGTGGCGTCCCGGGACCAGCGGTCGAGGAAGGGCGTCGTGTCGCGCTCGTAGCCGTACAGCCCGACGTGATCCGCGCGCAGCGTGTCGATCGACACCAGGATCACCGCAGGCGGCTGCTGGTCGCGCGCACAGCCGGTGAGGAGCGCAAGGAAGGAGGCGAGCCAGATCCGGACCGCCGAGCGCTGCGTGTGCATCGGGCGGCGATGCTAAGGCACGGAGCCGGACGGGTCAGCGCGGAATCGGTTCCAAGCCTTTGAGAGAGGAAGGAGAACGAGAAGAAGAGCCGGGCTGGAGCCCGGCGCTCCCGGTTGAAAAATGAAGAGGCGGGCCCGCATCACCCCTGAGCGGGCCCGCCTCTGTCAGTCAGGGATGATCAGCCCTGACCCGTCGGGGAAGAAGGGACCTTGGGCGGGGCCGAGCCCGCCCGCCATTCGTCCCCGTGCTCTTGCCACCAGCGTTGCCAGGCGGTCGTGGTCTCGCCCGGGTTTGCGCCGGTGAGCTGGGTGAGCGCGCCGCGCACGGCTGCGCGCTCGCTCGCCAGCTGGTATTCGGTGACGCCGATCACGGCCACGTCCAGCACCGAGCCCTCCAGCAGGACGTTGATGATCGGATCGGCGATGGCCGAGCCCTGGGCCACCTCGACGTCGTAGTCTTGCACGTAGGCGCGTTGTCGCCCGTTGAAGATGTGTACGCGCGGCGCGCCGTTCCGACCGCCGCTCTGCAGCGCGACGAGGTGCAGGAAGAGCGGCTCGACGGCCTCGCGGTACTCCATCGTTCCCAGGGCCTCGATCGCGTTCTTGCGCACCTCGGCGTGCCTGGATCCGACCGCGCGCAGGGCTGGCTCGATCACGACCGGGTTCGCGACCGCCCGCAGAGCGAGCGCTGCGCCCACGCGCACTTCGTTCGATGAGTCGAGCACCGCGCGCGCGAGCAAGCCTTCGACTTCCGTGCCCGCGAACATGCGCCGCAGCACCAGCGTTGCGAAGCTGCGCCGGCCGCTCGTGCGTGCCACGAGCTCGCGCGCGAGCGCGGCTCGCAGGCCGGGGATCTGGGGCGCGGCCACGAGTCTCTGCACGCCCACCTCGCGTCCGGCGGCGCTCAGGCGCGCGCACGCCGCGAAGTAGGCTTCGAGCTCGGCTTCCGCGTCCGGCACCGGGGGCAACGCGAGCGGCAGGTCGGCACGTGCGAGCAGCGCCAGCGCAGCGGCGTGATCCGGCTCGTGCCCGAGCACGCGGTCGAGCTGCTTCAGAGCCTCGACCAGGAGGCCCTCGTTCACCAGCCAGTCCGCGTAGGCGACGCGGCGCACGAGGTCGCCCTTGGGCAGGCCGCGCTCGAGCTCGGCCGCCTGGTCGAGGAGCTCGCGCTCGTTCTTCGCGCGCAGGACCAGACCGGCCGGGAGGAGCGTCCACTCGCCGCCCGAGAACACCTCCCAGGCGCCATCGCGCTCGCGCGCCTTGGTGCGCAGCACGGCTCCGCCCTCGAGGTGCAGCACCGTGGTACGCGCCTTGGGCTCGCGCGGTTCTTCTTGCGCGGTCGCGTGGAGGGCGAGGCAGGCGAGGAGGGACAGGAAGGGAAGCATGGCGATGTTGCTCGGGATCGGGACTAGGGAGCCAAGCTGTTCCGGGTACCGAAAAAACGTGCCCTGAACGCGCTGCCTGTCACGCAGCAAGACGGATCGAAGGCGGGCAAGGCGAGCACCAAGGAGCATCCGGGCAAGCCATCAGGGCAAGCACAGTGCCACGGGTCCGTCGCGCCCGCTCCAACACCATTCGATTCCGCGCCGCGCGAGCTCCCGGGCGATGGGCGGCTCGCCCGAAGCGCTGATCCAGACCTCCGCGGGCGGGCAGCGCTCGAGCAGCGCCCCGAAGGCCGGCGCATCCGAGCCGTGGTGGGGGGCCAGGATCAGTCGCAGCGGCCCCGAGGCGAGCGGCAGGTCCTCCAGGCCGGCCTCCTCCGCGTCGCCGAGCAAGACCAGCCGCTCACTCCGCCAGGTGACTTCCAGGGCACGCGAGCCTTCGTTTCCTCGTGCCTCCGAGCCGCGCAGGAGAGCCAGGGAGAGCTCGGGGCACGGCGCTCCCACGTGCAGGCGGCCCTGAGCGAGGTCGATCTCCAGGGCGTCGTGCGGAAGCCGCACGGGACCCTGTGCGGGCTCGGCACCCAGCCAGCGGGCGATCCGGACGCGTTCCGACAGGCGCGCGAGGCCCGAGGCGTGGTCGTGATCGGGATGCGAAAGCAGCACGCTCGCCTGCGCCACCTCCCAGCGCGCCAAGAGGGGCAGCAGCGCCTCGCGCGCCAGCCCGCGGCGGTCGCGCGAGCCGGCGTCGAAGACCAGGGCCTCGAGTCCGGGCGCGCGCAGGACCAGCGCGGAGCCGTGGCCGACGTCGAGCATGTGCAGCTCGAGCCCGCGTGGCGCGGCGCTCCACGGCAACAGGCACAGTCCCCAGGCGAGCGCCGCCGCGCGGCGCGCCACGCCCGAGAGAGAACCGGCGTGGCGCAGTCCGAGGAACACGAGCGCGGTGGCGAGGAGCAGCGCCGCGAAGGGCCGCGGCGGCAGGAGGAGCGGCGTACCCGGCAACGCATCGCCGAACTCGAGCAGCGCGTAGAGCGCGCGCGCTCCGAGTTCGGCCGGACCCGCCAGTCCGGACCACGGCAGGAGCGCCGCCAGCCAGGCGAGCAAGCTCAGGAAGGTGAAGGGCACGAGCGCGAGCAGCGTGAGCAGGGCGCCCGCCGGCGCGAACTCGCCGAAGGCCGACCAGGTGAGCGGCAGGGTCGCGAGCACGGCCGCGGCCGAGGCCGCGAGCCCGCTCGCGAGCCAGGCGATGCAGCGTCCGGCGAGGACGCGCAGCCAGCGCGCCGGGGCGAGCTCGGCCCAGGGTTCTCTGGTGGGGCGGAGTCCCCGTCCGAGCACGCCCGTGCCCAGGATCAGCCCGAGCGTGGCGGCGTACGAGAGCGACAGCGAAAGCGTGCGGATCCCGGCCGGATCGAGCAGGCACTCGAGCGCGAAGGCTGCGGCCAGGAACGAGAGTCCATCGGGCCGGCGCGGCGGCGCGCTGGAGGAGCGCGCGCGCAGCACGGCGAGCTGCAGCAGCACGAGCGCCAGCGTGGCGCGCAGGACCGGCTTCTCCGCGCCCGCCACGGCCGCGAAGAGGAGCAGCAGAGCACCCCGCGCGGCGAGCCCGAGCAGGCTGCGCCGCGCGCGCGGCGTGACGCGCGCGAGTGGCAGCACGACCAGGGCCGCGAACAAGCCCACGTGCCAGCCCGAGATCGCGAGCAGGTGGCTCGTGCCCGTGCGCGCGAAGAGGTCGATGCGCTCGGCAGGCATTCCATCGCGTGCGCCGATCACGAGCGCGCGCAGGAGTCCCGCCGACGACTCGCGCTCGACTCTTCCCACGCGCACACCCACCGCCACCCGCAGCGCTCGCAGCTCCCGTAGCAACGCTTCGATGGGAGTGGACCAGAACGTGCGCGGCGGCGGTCCGAGGCGCACGAGCTCGTCGACCGCGACCGGCGAGAAGCCCGCGAAGGTGCGCGAGCGCGGCTGCGGGACCGCCTCCGGTCCGCGCGGCCAGGGCACGACCTCGCTGCCCGGCAGGATCGCGACTGGCGTGCCGTTCGCGGGCGTCCCGCACTCCGGTTCGAAGAGCAGCGCGTGTCGTGCGCTGCACTCCGCGCTCACGCAGGCGTCGAACGGTTCCACCCAGCCCGTGCGCCCGTCGCGCTCGGCGTGCCAGCGCCCCACGATCGGCTCGGCGCGCAGATCCCTTGCTGCGACTGCGGTCAGGGCCCGCCCCGCGTTCCGTACCGATCCAGGGTTCCATATCGATCCAGGCGCAGGAGTCGCGTCGAGCCCGCAGGCGCGGACGGACGCCAGCAGGAGCACTCCGATCGTCCAGGCCGGGGCGATGCCTCGCCTGGCGAGCAGGAAAGCGGCCAGCGCGAGCCCCGCTGCCGCCGCGCTGGCCGCCGGCCCTGCGCCCTCGCCTGCCGTCAGCCCGAGGAAGGTCCCCATGCCCAGGGTCCCTGCCAACCAGACGAGCGGGCGCGCGGGCCGCGATGTGTCGACGGTCTCCAACGGTCCAAAGACCGGCCCGCGGGTGCTCGGGTGGCGAACTTTCCGGCGTAGAATCCGCGCCGTCTTGGCCACCCACGTGCTCCTGCCCGGGACCTTCGATCCGCCGACCCTGGGGCACCTCGACCTCGTCGAGCGCGCCGCGCGCCTCTTCGCGCGCGTGACCCTCGGGGTGGCCGAGAACGCCACCAAGCAGGCGCTGTTCGGGGTGGAGGAGCGGCTCGCGCTCCTGCGTGCCGCGACCGCCGGGATCGACAACGTGGCCGTCGTGCGCGTGGACGGCCTGGTGGTCGAGGCCTGCCGCACGCTCGGCGCCGACGCCATCCTGCGCGGCCTGCGCTCGGGCTCGGACTTCGACTACGAGGCCCAGATGGCGCGCACCAACCGCGTCCTCGCACCCGCGGTCGACACGGTGTTCCTCGCCTCTTCCGCCGCGGTGGCGCACGTGAGCTCGACCCTCGTACGCCAGATCGCGGCCCTGGGTGGCGACTGCTCGGCGCTGGTGCCGCCCAGCGTGGCTGCGGCGCTCGTGCGGCGATTCGGCGGGCGCCGCGCCTGACCGCGCTCAACCGGGAGCGCCGGGCTCCAGCCCGGCTCTTCTCTCTTGCTTCTTCCTTTCCACATCGGAGCGGAAGAAGACAGGAAGAGAAAAAGAAGAGCCGGGCTGGAGCCCGGCGTTTGAAACCCGAAGTGATCTGGGACAGTTCAAAATTCATCGCGGCATCTATTTGGGAAGTTAAAAAAACCATCGTCGAAGCGACTATCTTTGTTGTG
>JANOGB010000516.1:0-4884 GCA_031413955.1 Planctomycetota bacterium
CGTCCTGAGCTTCCAGCTCACGCCCGACGAGACGCGCGTGCTCTTCCTCGCCGATCCAGACGTACTCGGCAGGGTCGAGCTCCTGTCCGTCGCGCTCGCGGGGCCGATCCAGCCGGACGCGATCAGCGATCCACTGCTGGACGAGGTCACGAGCTTCCGGCTCGGCCCGGACGGCCAGGAAGTCGTCTACGCGGGGCGGCGGCATTCCTCCCACGGGCTCCACGTCACGCGCGTCGACGGGAGCTCGCGCTCGATCCGCCTGACGTCGACCCGGGCCAGCCGCTTCCAGGTCAGCCCGGACGGGAGGCGCGTGGCATTCACGACCCTGACGGCCAGCGCGGACTGGCAGCTCAGGACGGTGCCGATCGACGCTGGCGCGGACGAGCGCACGATCGCCCGCGACCTCGGCAGCGATGCCGACTTCGTCTTCCTCCCGGATGGCAGCCGCATCGTCTACCGGGACTCGTTGCAGCTCTACAGCGCGCCGAGCGACGCCAGCGCGCCGCCGATCCAGCTCAGCTCGGGCTTTGGTGCCCTCTTGCAGGGATTCAAGCTCACTCCGGACGGCTCGCGCGCGGTCTATCCACTGCGCTTCGGACTCGGGACCCAGCTCTGGAGCGTCCCGACAGACGGGAGTGCCCGACCCAACCGCCTCGACGATCCTCCCGCCTCCAATCGGATCGTCAACGACTTCGAGCTCAGCCCCGACGGCCGGACGGTGGCCTTCACCGGAGAGCGCACGGTGAGCCAGCGCTATGAGCTGTTCCGCGTCCCGATCGCGGGCGGCGTGAACACGCGCCTCTACACGCCGATCGACGCCGCGGACTCGGTGTCCGATCCGCGCTTCACGCCCGATGGGAGCCGCGTGACCTTCACGCGCCGGCCGAACACGGGAACGAGCGCGATCCTCGCTGCTCCCGCCGACGGCAACGCGGCCCCCGTGGTTCTCCTACAGATCGACGGCCTCGTGACCTGGTACGAGCTCACCCCTGATGGAACGCGGATCGTCTTCGTCCGTACCGCCGGCGCGGCGGCGACCCCCGAGCTCCTGTACGCGCCCGTGGATGGGAGCGCCGGTCCGACGACCCTGGACGCCTTGACGAGCGGTTTCTTCACGCTCGCTCCCAGCGGTGAACGCGCGCTCTATTACCGGCGCGGCGCGAACGATCTCTACAGCGTGTCGATCCACGGCGGCTCGGACCCTGTGCGACTGAATTCCTTCCTGCCCGCTGGCGCCGGCGTGTGGTTCGACTATCGGATCACAGCCCGGGGACGGGTGCTGTTCCGGGCCGACCAGGAGACGGCCAGCGTGATCGAGCTCTTCGATGTTTCCCTGGATGGTGTGCCCCTGGACGCAACCACCGGCCCGCGCAAGCTGAGCGCCGCGCTGGCACGGACCGTGCTCGGTGACGTCAGCGCGTTCCATGCGACCGGGGCGGCGGCCTTCTTCGTGGCCGACCAGGAGCGCGACGACGTCAGCGAGCTCTACCGCGTCGAGCTCGGCGGCCGCCAGCGCCTGACCAGGCTCAACCCGCCGCTCGCGTCCGAGCGCGACGTGCGCTCCGATTTCGCGCTCACGAGCGACGGTCGCTGGGTGCTCTATCGCTCCGACCAGGAGGAGGACGAGAAGTTCGAGCTCTACGCCGTCGCGGCCGACGGTGGCTCGAGTCCCGCGCAGCAGAGCGGTCTCCTGCCGAGCTTCGCCGACGTGCGGAGCTTCCTGATCAGCCCCGACGGCGCGCGCGTGGTCTTCCGCGCCGATCGCGACACGGACGGAGTGGTCGAGCTCTTCAGCGCGGAGATCGGCGCGGCCCCGATCCGGCTCAACGCACCCATCGTCGCCGGCGGGAGTCTGCAGGACGTAGAGATCAGCGCGGACTCCCGGCGTGTGGTCTATCGCGGCGACATCCTCACGGACGGCACCCCCGAGCTCTTCAGCGCGCCGCTCGATTCCAGCGGCGGTCAGGTCCGCTTGCACGGCCCGCTCCCTCCCGGCGGGCGCGTGAGCCAGTTCCAGCTCAGTCCCGACGGCGCGCGCGTGGCGTTCGCGGGCGATCTGGAGACCGACGAGCGCACGGAGTTGTTCGCGGCGCCGGTCGATGGCAGCGGACCCGCGCTCAAGCTCACCCATCTGCCGGCGACCAAGGACGTGCGCAGCTTCCGCTTCACGGCCGACGGAGGGCGGATCGTCTTCCGCGTCGGCCCGGGGAGGTCGTCTCTGTTCAGCGTGCGCAGCGACGGTTCAGAGGGCCACGTCGTGCTCGCCGCAGTGGAGAACGACGCCTTCGAGTACGCGCTCGTGCCCCGAGGACGGAGAGTCGTGTTCCGTGACGGCCTGTACCTGCGCTCGACGCTGGACGACGGCAGCCAGGTTCCCGTGCTGCTGTCCGCCGACAGCCGGCAATTCGCGATCACTCCCGATGCCACGCGAGTCGTGTTCACCTCGCTCTCGCTCGGACTCGCCGTCGTGCCCATCGACGGGAGCTCGGCGCCGGTCGTGCTGGACGGGACGCGCCACCACGTGACTGCTTTCCAGTTCGACCCGGCAAGCGAGGTCCTCCTGTTCGACTCCCTGTTCGCCGTCCCCCTGGATGGCTCTCGCGCGCCGCGGCAAGTCGGCTGGCCGGTCTTCGGCGGCGGCGCGGGCGCGGCCCGGATCCTCGACGGCGGACGGGTCGTCTTCCGCGGCGATCTCGAGGTCAACGACGCCTTCGAGCTTTGGCTTGCGCGGTACGCGCTGCCCGGCCACGTCGCTCTGCGCTGATGGTGGATCTGCCGCCAACGCTACCTGCTAGTGCCCCACCGGCCTCATTGGCCGCACGAAGATCTCCATCTCTCCAAGACTGGGTCGCAGATCCGTCCAGACCGGGTACACGCCGAGCCGCGAGGCCGCGATCCCGATGTAATCGCCGATGAAGGTGCCCCGGAAGGACCTGTCGAGCGACGTGTCCGTGATCTCGTCCGAAAGGCGCAGGTTCGTCGCGAACGAGCGCCCGCCATCGAGGGAGCGCGCCAGGTACGTGTGGTAGCGCGGCGTGCTCGGCGCGTCGCGCTGGTCATGGAAGACGAGGCTGACCACGCCGTCGGGACCGACGCACATCCAGGGGAAGAACTGGTAGGAGGAGTTCGTGTCGTCGCTCACGCGCACGGCTTGGCTCCAGGTCTCGCCGCGATCTTCCGAACGCGCGAGGACGACGTCCGGACCGAGGCCGACGCCCTGCCGGTCGGCCCAGGCGACGAACAACGTTCCGTGGTCCGGACCGCCGCTCCGATCGACCGCCAGGGTGGGGAACGGGCTGACGCGAAAGTGGGCTCCGGGCAGCGGACTCGGCAGCGGGAAGGAGCTGGCCACCGTGCTCGGCAAGGAGAGGGTGACTCCGCCGTCCAGGGAGCGCGAGAACTGGATCGCGTTGCCCCCCTTCCACGCGACGTACAGCTCTCCGCCGGGCCCGACCACGGGCACGGGGCCCGTGACCTCGATGTACCCGGATGGAGTCAGGAAGACCGGCGGCTCGAAAACGAGCCCTCGGTTCGTCGAGCGAGCGCACAGGATGCGTTGCCTGCCGGTGGACGAGAAGCGGACCCAGGTCACGTACACGTTTCCGTCGAATGGGCCACCCGAGTCGTCGACGGTCAGGTAGGGCTTGTCCTCGGAGCCTCCTCCCGGGCCCGAGTGGTTCGCCACGACGCCGATCCTCGGCCACGTGAGGCCGCCGTCGCTGGAGCGGGCCACGGCCACGCGGTTCCCGTTCGCGCCGTGATCGATGTAGCCGAGATAGAACACGCCCCCTCGGTGGGCGGCCAGCGCTGGATCACCCTCGAAACCGTGGACGCCGATCCCCTCGACCTGGCCACCCTTCCACGAGCGGCCGCCGTCGAAGGACGTCCACACTCCGATGTGCTTGAAGTTCGTGCGGTAGTCGTGGGCCGCGACCACCAGGTTCAACGGGTTGTCGGGAGCGATGGCGATCGCGACCTCGTTCTGTGGTCCCGCCGCCCGGGACACGTCGATGTTGGAGCTCGATCCAGGAACGGGCCCGAGCACCGGGGCGCTGCGCTCGCGAGGCACGGGGACGCGCTCCATGCTCGGTCGTTGCGCATGGAGAGCAAGGCCGAGAGAGAACGACGCGACCAGCACACGCATGGAATCGGAAACGATCAAGCGAGCCTCCTCTTCGGTTGCCTCCATCCTAGCCTGACCCGTACGTGAGCCCTCGGCTGCAACGCCACGACAGGCTGCATTAGGCTGCATTCGCCGGTCGGTCTCGGCAACGCTACCTGAACGACACTCGGCGTCGCCTCGAGGCACAATGAGCGTGCATGTCCGCCTGCCCTGACGAGGTCGCGCTGCAGGATCCAGCTCACCGGAACCACCTCGAGGGTTGTCCTGCTTGTCGTGAGCGACTCGCCTCCCTGCAGCGCGACGAGGCGCTGTTCGAGGAGCTGCGCGGTGTCGCGCGGCACTCGGCCGGACCGCCGGCGATCCCCGGGTACCGCATCGAGGGCGAGCTCTCGCGCGGCGGGCAGGGGGTGGTCTTCTCCGCCGTGCAGGAGAGTACGGTGCGCGTGGTCGCGCTGAAGGTCCTGTCCGCACGCGCGGGACTCTCGGCGCGCGAGCGGCGCCGCTTCGAGCGCGAGGTCGAGCTCGGCTCGCGCCTGGCGCATCCGGGCATCGTCACGGTCTTCGACAGCGGCGTGGCCGCGGGCTGTTACAGTCAACGGCGATAATCTCGTCGAACAGGACGAAACCTTCGTTGTTAATCTCACCAGCGCTGCAAATGCAACCATTGTCGATAGCCAGGGCACAGGCACAATTACGAACGATGATGTGGCGTTGCCGACCCTATCAATAAACGAACTGAGAATGACCGAGGGTAGTGGCGG
>JANOGB010000517.1:0-16335 GCA_031413955.1 Planctomycetota bacterium
GCTTCGCCGTGGTCGCTGGTGAAGAGCACGAAGCCGCGCCCGAGACCGCGGCCCTCGAGCGCGGCCAGGAGCTCGCCGAAACCGCGGTCGAGATCGCGCACGCCCGCGCGATAGAGCTCCTGGTAGCGCTCGCGACAGTGCGCGAGGCGTGCGACCCACTCCTCGCGCGGGATCTTGCCCTTGGTCTTCAGCAGGGCGCAGCCCGAGTCGAGCAGCGCCCTCCAGGGCTGGATGTCCTCCTCGGGTCCGCTGCGGAAGGGCATGTGCGTGCGGTAGGTGTGCACGAGCAGGAACAACGGCCGGCCGTCGTCCTCGGCCACGAACTCGAGGGCGCGGCGGATGGTCCAGTCCAGGTCCCAGCTCGCGGGCGAGTGGATCACGAAGGATTCGAAGCCCTGTTCGAGGCCGAAGGCGGGCGCGAAAAAGGCCGCGTCGGTCACGGCGCACGTGCGGTACCCGGAGCGCGAGAGCGCCTCGGCCACGGTGGGCAGCTCGTCCGGCAGGGCGTGCTCCATGTCGTTGGCCGTGTGCTGTCCGGGGGCGAGGCCGGTGAGCAGCGTGCTGATCGAGGGCAGGGTCCAGGAAGCGTTCGAGCGCGCGTTGCGGAAACGCAGTGCACGCGCGGCAAACGCGTTCAAGGCCGGCGCCAGGTCGGGCGCGCCGCCGCCCAGCGCCAGGCCATCGGCGCGGAACGTGTCGGCCAGGAAGAGCACGATGTCCGGGCGAACCTCCTGCCAGGGCCGCGCGCCATAGCTCCCGACCTCGGTCGGACCGATCATCGGCTGGAGGAAGAGCGCCTGGCCGTGCGGGCCCTCGACCTCGAAGACCAGACGCGCCGCGGGGCGCGCGGCCGAAGGCAGCGCGATGCTGTGCCGCCGCCCCTCCTGCATGAGCGCGCTCGAATCCGCCACGCTCTCGTGCACGAGCTCGCCGTCGAGGCGCACGCGCAGGGTCACGGGTCCCTCCTCGCGTGAGAGGTAGCGGAACTCGAAGGCGAGCCGGTTCGCTGCGGGGACGGCGCACACGAGCTCTTCGCGGAGCCCGCTCCAGACCACGATCCCCGCGCCGTACTCGTCGCCGAAGCGCACCTGCCACACGCCGTCCGCGGGCAGGCGTCCGCTCTCCATGCGCTGGCTGAGGAACAGGTCTTCCGGCGGCTCCGTGCCACGCGCGAGGCGCAGCACGAGCTGTCCACTCTCCAGCCGGAAGCGGTTCGACTCGAGCTCCTGTCCGCTCGGCGCGGAGGTGATCGGCTGGGTCTCGGAGCGGAGACCCAGGAAAGCCGGCGCGCCGTAGGAGAAGGCCCCGCCGGGCAGAGCTGCCGTCCAGGTGTCCGGCGCGCTCGCTCGTTGCCAGGCCGCGCGCGGCATGGGGTGCCGGATGCGCACGTACGTCGACTCGGCGCTGCATTCCGCCGGGTCCAGGCCGGCCTCGCGATGCCAGCGTTGCGCGAGCGGCAAGAGTGGCTGCGCCTCGAAACCGCGCGCGAGCTGGACCCAGCGGGGGCGCACCTCGGCGCCGCCGCAGGCGCACAGCAGGATGCCGAACAGACACGCGGTTGCGCTCGATGGGGCGCCACCCCGGGAACGCCAGGCTCCAGCCTGGCTGCGACTCTTCCGCGCTGCGGGAGAAGTCGGCGAGAGGAAGAAGAGCAAGAAGCGGAGCCAGGCTGGAGCCTGGCGTTCCCGGGGAAGCGCGCGCGCGCTCACCGTTGCGGGCCGAGCCCGATGCGCTCGAGGTCCGCGCGCGCCCATTCCGCGCGCAGCCTTGCCAGCGAGGCGGGCGTCACTTGGCCCTCGATCTCGAGCGCGGACAAGGAGAGCGGGAGATCCGAGTGGCCCCACAAGAAGACGTGCCCCGACCTACGCTCCTTGGCGGCGGCCTCCGCGCGCAGCGTGCCGTCGACCCACACCGCGGCCTTCTCTCCGTCGTGCACCAGCTCGAGCGCATAGGTCTGTCCGAGCTGCACGATCGCGTTGCCGGTCGGGCGCACGGCGGTGTAGCGTCCGTCCTGCTCGTCGACGTACAGGAAACCGAGCTCGTTCGCACGCACGTGGCGCTCGCCCTCGTCGCTCAGCATGCCGAGCGCGAAGGCGAAGACCTGGTTCGACTGCTTCGCGCCGGGCTCCCAGCGCAAGCGATAGCGCACGCGCAGGGGAGCCTGGAACTCCAGCATGTGCCGCCAGCAGAACTCGCCGTTGGCGCTGAAACCCTTGGGTCCGACCGGGAACTCCGTGCTGGACGATTCCACGCGCACCGGCTCGAGCGCGGAGCGCAGGCTGGCGAGATAGCCGTCGTCGCGCAGCCAGTCCTCGGCCTGCGACGTGGACGAGAAGTCGTAGGCCAGGCGCGCCGTGCCGTCGTCGGCGGAGGTGACGGTGGCGTGCACGAGCTCGCCGAGTTCCAGCGCTCCGGCGACGAGGGCCAGCAGGTGGGCTGCCAGATCCCCCAGGGCCGGGAGACGCGCGCGCACGCAGGCGGGCTCGCGCCCCAGGGCCAGCAGGGCCTCGATCTCGGCCAGGGCGGCGCGCGCCGCGCCGGGCTCGGTCGGGGGCGCACGCCAGGCGAGCCGCTCGATGGCGCGCACGCTCGGGCCGAGGAGCGCCAGGCGCGGATAGAACTCCTCGGCGTCGCGCTCGAGCTCGGCCGAGGCGGCCGCGCTGGTGTTCAGGCGCTTCCACTTGGGATTGCCGGTCACGCAGTAGGGGTAGATCTTGAGCCACTCGTTCGCACCCGCGAAGCGCTCCTTGGGAATCGCCGGGAGCAGGGTCTCGGGCGCGAGCTCGCGTACGCCGAGGCGCGGACGCGGACCGCGGGCGAGCACGAGCTCGTCGCCCTCGCGCGTGAAGGTCGTGGAGACTTTCTTGCCGTCCAGCTCGAGGGCCAATGGTTTTCCGCTCTGCGCGAGCTCGGCCAGGAAGGCGTCGCGCAGCGCGATCCAGGCGGCGAGGCGCGTGCGCTCGGTCGTGAAGCGGCGGGCGAGCTCGTCGTTCTCGTTGCCGGACAAGCCGCGTGCGGCATCGATCCAGCCCAGCGCGCCCTCGCAGTCGCCATTCGTGGCCAGGTTCAGGGCCAGCGCCAGGCATTCCTCGCGCTCCTCGCCGCCGAGGGCCAGGGCCGTGAAGAGGCCTGCGCCGCTCGGGGGCTCGGCCGCGCCGTTCTCCTGAGGAGGGAACGGCAGGCTGGCCAGAGGAAACAGGAAGAGCAGCGGAACGAGCACGGGCTTCAGGGGTCCCGAGGATAGCGCCGGGCTCTCCCGATCCAGCTACCCACCGCCGCTCACGCCGGCCGCGGCCGTGCCCTGGGCGTCGGCTTCCTCTGCTCCGGCTTCGACGGCTTCCTCGTCCGCGGCAGCGGGTGCGAGCAGGTACTTCAGGTTCACGTCGATGTCCTTCCTCGTCTGCTCGAAGCGTGCCCGGTCCTCGGCCGACAGAGCCTCGTTCGCCAGCAGGGCATCCGTGAGCGCCAGAGCACGCCGGTACATGGCCTCGACCTCGCCCAGGTCACCGTCCAGGTGGTAAGCGAGCATCAAGGCCGTGTCGTTCAGCAGCTGCGGATCGCCGGGATTGAGCTCCAGCGCATGCTGATAGGCCTCGAAGGAACGGGCGTAGAGATCCTCGAGCAGCGCAGCGTCGGGTTCCGGCGTCTTGTCCTTGTACGCGGCGAGCTCGAGGTCCTCGCCCTCGTTGCGCAGGAACAGGCCCATGTTGTTCCAGTGCCGCGCCTCGTCCGGCATGGCCTCGGCCAGCATCTCGGCCAGGAAGGCCGCGTCCAGGTTGCGCGCGGGTTCTTGTGCCGCGCACCAGGCGAGCAGATTCTCGAAGGCGCGCAGAGCTCCGCCGGCGCTGGCGATGGTCGCGATCATGGCGACGGGATCCGTGTCCCAGCCGGTGTGCATGGCCTGGAGCGCGCCCTCGGAGTCCTTGCGGTACTGGCGCGCGAGCCCGATGTAGAACCAGGAGTTGGCGAACTCCGGGGCGCGCGCGAGCGCGTCCTGGAAGGCCGTCTCGGAACCCGACCAGTTTGCGTCGGAGAAGCGCGCCCAGCCCAGCCACCACAGGAGCGTGGCCCAGCCTGGATCGCCGGGCTTCGCATGCGCCTCGAGACGCGTCTTCGCCAGCTCGAGCGCGGCGCCGAAACCGCTCGGGCGCTCGTCGTCCGGACTCTTCTCGGCCCCGCCCAGGAACTCCACCGCGCGCGCATAGTCGAAGCCCTGCGGGTTCCATGCGATCGCCGTGGCGTAGGCGTCGGTCGCCTCCGGGCCCTTCTGTTTCCACAGCATGGCGTGACCGAGCTGCGTGGCGGCCTCGGCCAGGCGCACCTGCGCGGCTTCCTCGCCCGGCGATCCCGAGCGCTCGACCGCGTTCCGGAACGAAGTGGTCGCCTCGCTCCACAGCGCCTCCGCCTCGGGGCCGCCCGGCTGCTCGCCCTGGGCCGCCAGGAACTGGGAGAAGGCGATGCGCCCGTGGGCCAGCCAGACTTCCGGCGAGCCGGGGTTGGCTTCGACGGCGCGGTCGCAGGCCCAGCGCGCGGTCTCGAGATCCTGCGTGAACCAGGCCGAGTGGGCGAGCGGCAAGAAGGCGTCGTGGTAGCGCACCGCGTCCGACTTCACGGCTTCCACCAGCCGGCCCTTGGCGTCCTGGAAGTTCATCTCGACGCTCGAGTCCGTCACGCCGTTTGCCATGTAGCCTTCCGCTCGGCGCGCGAAGGCCATGCCGTAGAGATAGTTCATCTCCGGACCCCGCTCGCCTGCAGCGCTCAGCTCGTCGAGCGCGTCGAGTGTGTCGTTGCTGCGTCCCTGATCCATCCAGCTGCGCAAGACCCACATCCGCGTGCGCAGGGAATCGCCATCTGCCGCGGCTGCCAGGGCGAATTCCGTTTCGGCCTCGGACGGCCGGCCCGCGTCGAGCAGCCGGCGGCCACTCTCGATGTGCGTGGCGAGCTCGGACTCGGCCAGTCGGGACTTCGTCGTGCTCGCGCTGCTCGGCGGTCCTTCGGTCGAGCTGCAGGTGCACAGGGTGACGGTCAGGAGCGGGGCGAGGACGCGGGTTCGCACGGGGCGGGATTCTCGGGTTCGAGTAGCCGGGTGGGGCTAGGGGACGGAGCAGGGCTAGTTGACGGAGCAGGGCTTGGCCCAATCGAGGAGGGCCCAGGGGTCGTCTTCCTGCGGCGCGAGTTCGCCCTGCACCTGAGGCAGGAGTGAATTCGTCACCGGCGCACGATCGGGCCAGATCTCCAGCGCCTTCTCGAGCCAAGCGCGGGCGGCGGGCGCGTTCCTGCGGTGCACCCATGCGAGCACGCCCAGGTTCTGGTGCGCGTCGCCCCAGGCTTCGGTGAGCAGGGTCAACTCGACCTCGAGCGCGCTGGCGCGTTCGGGCGACTCTTCGAGCGCCAGCGCCGACTTCCTGGCCTCGACCTGGGGCCCCCCCAACTCGACGCAGCGCAGGAGCGCTTGCTCAGCCCATTCCAGGTCGTGGTGCAGATAGTAGACGAGCACGAGCGCCGCATCGTTCACCACGCGCACGTCCTCGGGTGCGAGCTCCGCCGCCGGCCGATAGGCTTGCCAGCTCCGTTCCATGAGCGCGCGCGCGCGCACACAGCGTTCGTTGGCCGCCCGTGCGAAGACGGCGCGTTCCTCGGCCGAGGCGCTCGGAACACTTCCCATGCCGGTCAGGGCGCGCAGCTCGGTCAGGGCCTCGGCATTGGTCAGCGCGCCGCGCGCCGCGCGGCACAACTTCTTGCCCTCCTTCTCGAGCGCGAAGGCCGAGTCGCGCAGGAAGAATCCGGCGTTGTTGGCCCACAGGACCTGCTCGGGTTGCAGGGCGTGCAGCGTCTCGAACACCTCGCCCGCGGCCTCGAGCTCGTCGCGCGCGCCGTGCGCATCGGCCACCAGGAACAGCCCCTGGATGCCGCTCTCCAGCTCGCCAGGCAGCGACCACTCGATGCCGCGCTCGAAGAGCGCGTTCATGGCCAGGAATTCCGCCTGCGCGAGTGCCAGGTCGCCGGCGTGGAAAGCGCACCAGCCGCGTGCGAGCCGACACACGACCTCGTAGCCGAGGGTCGCTTGGGTCCTCTCGGGCGCGCGTTCCCGCACGGCTCGGAACTCCGCTTCCGCGGCCGCGAAGGGGGCCGGATCGAGCACGCGCGGGTCCTGCTTGTAACCCTGGAGCGCGAGCTGGAAGCGCGCCTCCGCCAGGTGCCAGCGACCGGCCATGACCTCCGGGTGTCGGCGCACGTAGTCCTCGAAAGTCTTGAGCGCGGCGGCGCGCCCGCCCAGCGCCGGACACACGCGCGCCAGTCGTTCCAGCAGCCCCGCGTCCTCGGGTGCGCGCGCCAGGCCGCGTTCACATGCGCCCTTGGCATCGGCCAGCGCTCCTTCCCACTCGTACAGGTCCGAGAGCCGGGACCAGGCCCAGGGATCGACGCTGGCCCGCCCGAGCACTCTGCCGAGCGCTTCCTCGGTTTCCAGGAACAGCGCGCCCGCCTCCTCGCTCGACGCGCTGCGCGCGCTGACGTAGGCGTCGAAGACCTGTTCGGCGTAGATGCGTTCGGGCGAGAGGCCGAGAGCGTGCAGGCCGTGCTCGCCCTCTCTGCGCAGGGCGAGGCCGCGGCGCGCGAAGGCGAGGGCCTCTTCCTTCCGTCCCAGGAGCCAGGCGGCGCGGCTCGCCCCGAAGTGGGTGTGCGCCGACTCGCCGAGGTCCTCGTAGTAGTGGAGCGCGTCGCTCAGGGCTCCCTCGATCAGTCCGGCCGAACCGCCGCTCTGGATCTTCGCTTCCGCGAGCTGCAAGCTCGCATCCGCCTTGAGCCGGCGCGCCTGCTCGTCCTCGGGCGCGAGCTCGAGGACACGATCCAGGGTCGTCAGGGCGTCTTCCGGTGAACCTCCGGAGAGCTGCGCGCGCGCGCGCTCGAGGCTGCCGGACAGGAGCAGCTCATCCAGCATGGCCCGCGCCTCCTCGAAGCGTCCGGCCTCGATCAAGCGGGCGGCCTCCTGGCCGACCTCGCCTTCCGCCTCCGGATCCGGTGGCGAGGCCGAGGCGTCGAGCTCGGGCTCGGGCGCAAGGGAGCCAGGGCTCCGGCAGGCGAAGACGAGGGCAGCGCACAGGAGCGCGCCATGGAACGGGCGGGGCATCGGGCGCGGGGCAGGAACGCGGGGCCGCGCACCAGGCAAGAGCCGAACCACGGGTGTGCCGCGCGCGGGGAGGGGGCCGGGATTCTAGCCGCGACTCTATGCCACTCGCCCGGCGACGACTAACTTTTCTCTCTTCGCTCGCGCGCCCCGCCTTCCCCGACGGGAATAGAAGCCCTCGGCACGACGTCCCTCGTCTCCCGAACGCCAGGCAGCCCGCGGGCGCCCCGTCTCCCTCACCGAACCTATCCCGTCTCCGCAGGCCCACGCCCCTTGACTCTCCCGTCGCCCAAGCTCGGCTTGCTCGTCGTCGTTGCGCTCGGTTTGGACGCCTGCACGGACAACGTCGGTTGCGTCTTCACGACCGGCGGTTGCCAAGACCCTCAAGGGCCGATCTCCACGAACGAGGCCGTCCTCCCGATCGACGGGGAGTGGATCGCGGATGCTCGCCCCGAGATCGAGATCGATGGCTTCTTCCCGTCCGGAGCGCAGAATCCCGGCACGACGCCGGTCGTCCTGGTGTTCTCCGAATCGATGCAGGGGGAGAGCCTGCAGGGCGCATTCGAAATCGTGCCGCAGGCGGGCATGAGCGCCGGACGCCCCCTCCAGGGCGTGGCCCAGGCCCTGGTCTCCGCCGGCCGCGTCCTGGTGCTGCTGCCGCCGATAGCCGTCGCGCTCGAGGCCGGCGCCTACAGCGTGCGCCTGGCCGAGAATGCCGTTGCGCTCGATCTCACGGGTCAGGAGCTGGACGAGGATCCGGGCGCGGAGCTCGGCACGTTCACGGTCGTGGCCGCGCCTCCCGCCGCTCCGCGCGTGGTGACGACTTTCCCGGCGGACGACGCAGTCAACCAGTCCGAGACGACCGAGATCGTGGTGGTGTTCGATCGGCTCATCGATCCGCAATCGGTCGACGGCGATTCCTTCGACGTGCGCGTGAACATGGTGGATCCGCTCTTCGATCCGTCTGCGACCGCGCTCCCGATCAGCGGTGGAGCGGATACACGCGTCTTCCTCTATCGCAGTCTGCGCCTCGACGGCCAGCCCGCGTCCCTCGGCCAGGACGCCACGGTCGAGCTGCGCCTGTCGCCGGCCGGGGAGCCGATCTCGGAGCCCGCCCCGGACGGCGGCATCCTCGTGGCGACGACGATCACCTTCGACACGCTGCCGTTTTCCTCGCCGCTCGGGGCCAGCCTGCTGTCCGACCCTTTCGACGCGATCGGCCTCGCCAACCTGACGGACGCCAACGCCGAGGAGCTCATGGTCGAGGTCGATCTCGACGCGGCTCAGGCGAACGACCAGGTCGACCTGTTCCTGTTCGGCGTGCAGAAGGACACGGCCGGCGATCCGCTGGTCGCACTGCAGCCGCGCACGCTGCAACTGAGCGGTCCGGCACCGATCCAGAGCGTGATCTTCACGCGTGAGAACGTAGACCTGCTGCGCTCCAACGCAGCCAACGACGCGCGTTTCGATGACGGGGCGGTCACCTTCGCTTTCCGCCTGCGCCGGGGTTCCGTGTCGACGCCCTTGCGCCTGCTCGACCTCGATCCCGATCCGGACACGATCCAGGATCCGCTGCTCGACACCACGGTGCCCACGCTCGAGACGCTGGTGGGTTCCGCTACCACCGCCGCCTTCCGTTCCGACCTGCGCGGCCTGTCGCTCGCCGGGACGTCCGACGAGGACCTGCGCAGCGTCGAGGTCACGACCCCGCTCGGCAACAACGGCGCCCTGGCCCCGGTCGTCGGCACGAGCCCCACCGGAACCATGAACGCCAAGCGCTTGTTCCTGGCCGCGCCCGCCGCGTTCGGGCTGCTCGCGAACGGACAGACCACCTACACGGTCGTGGCGCGCGACCAGGCGCAGAACGCTGGTGATCCCCTGGACGGCACGTTCACGCAGCTCGGAGCCGTCGGTCCGGTAGCGTTCTCCCCCGGGGACTCGATCACGGTCGAGGCGTTCGATTCGCGAGACCTCGCGGTGCTGCCCGGAGCCCTGGTGCTGGTGCACTCCGATCGCGGCAACGGCGTCGACTTCCCGTTCTTCGGCTCGGGCACCACGGATCCGGACGGACGGGTCACGCTGACCACGGAGGGCGCGCCCTCCGTCGGCGCGATCGTCACCGTGGTGCTCGCGACCTATGACCTCTTCACGCTGCACGGCGTGCCGAGCACGCACATCTCGGTACCCTTGCGGAAGGTCGGTCGGGCCCCCGGGACCGTGGCCGCCCAGGCAACTTCGACCGACCCTGGAGTGCTGGCGTTGCTCGACGGGCTGGATCTGCGTTTCGACGACTCGCGCCGCCCGGTCGAAGAACCGCGCGGCTTCTCCGCGCAGGCTTGCCTTCCCCCGAGCGGAGGAGTCCTGGTCTGTCCCCACCTCGACGTCACGATCCGCGACGCCACGCTCGGCGCGCACTCCTTCTTCGCGGGCGATTTCTCGCAGACCGAGGCGGCTTTCCAGAGCAGCCAGCTCCTGCGCGCCTTCGCCCTGCTGGACCCGCTCGCGCCCGTGGCCCCCGGCGGGTCCCAGTCCGGGACGCTGGAGGTCCCGTTCCTGCTGGACGATCCGGCCACGGCCCCCGAGGAGGCAGCCCAGGCCGTGCCGGCCTTCACCTTCCAGGTGGACCCGGCGGGCGGGGTCGACCTGGGCACGCTGAAGGTAGGGGCACCGTTCACCAGCGTCGATACCCTCGTCCCGGGACTCCCGGGCTCGATCGCGGTGGGGCTGGGGCTCGCCTTCGACCAGGTCGGGGGAGATCGCTGGACGATCCGCGCGGCTTTCCCCGGCGCGGTCACCGCTGCCGGCTCGCTCGGTTCCGACGGTCGCGTCGACACGGATCCTTTCGTGCGCGTCGAGGTCAGCGACACGGATGGCATCACGGATGGCAACACGGCCGGCGTCCGCCCGCGGCTCTCGGACATCCCGGCCACGGGGCCGCCCGCTGTGTTCCGGGCCCTGGCCGTGCCCGCGCAGCTCTCTCCGGCCGCGGGCGCCCAGAGCGGCGGCCAGTCCTTCACGCTGCTCCTCACCCACGCGATCGCCGACGACCGCCCGGAACCGGGCCTGTATCGCGTCGAGCTGGTGGACACCGCCGGCCGCGGCTGGGTCCTGTGGCGCTTCGACCAGGCGGGCACGGCCGACGTGGAGATCCGGGTCGTGGACGTGGGGGACGCGGGTGGCGTGGGTCTGCTGGATGGAGATCTGGATAGCACGGCATCGGCTTTTGCCTGGAGCTCCCTCGCGGGCACGGACTTCCTGTGGAGCGACGTGGAACGCGAGTTCGAGCTCTTCTCCCGGGCGGCCACACTGACTTTCCAGAAGCCCTGAAGAACGCGCGTCGCCCGCGATTCGAAACGAGTTCACGCTCGCGACCGGGCGAGGGCGCTGGCTAGAATCCGGCTCTTTCCGATCCTCACGCAGAAGCACTCCATGTTGGCCCGCTCAACGGTTCGGATCCTCGCCAGTGTTCTCCTCGCTTCGCTCACCGGTTTCGCCTGCAACGCGACACGGAAAGGGGAGGATCCTCCCGCCGTGCGCGGCGCCCTCGCGCGCCTCGGCGAGCTCCAGCCCACCGATGTGGCCGTGGCGCCCGTCCGCGACCAGACGGATTCCCAGCGCGTGCCGCTCGAGGTGTTCCGCAACGCCTTCGTCGAGACTCTGATCGAGCGCCGCTACAGCCCGCTCGCGCCCGACTACGTCGACGCAAACTGGGTCGAGGCTTCGTTCAAGGGCACGCCCCCGCCCGATGGTCTGCTGGTCATCGCCATTACGGCCTGGGATCCCACACACCTGTTCTCGACCGGCAAGGTGGCTGCCACCGCGGACATCGTGCTCTTCGAGGGGGGCGATACCACTGGAAAGGTGCTCTGGCAGCTGACGCTGCAGCACGAGGTCGACCTCGGCGACGGACGCGGCAACCCGCCCGCGGCGGGCCAGGACCTGATCCCGAAGGCCGTGCGCCAGTTCGCCCAGAAGGCGCTGCACGAGTTGCCCATGCGCGACCCCGTGGCAGCACACACGAGCGCCCCGTCCGTCCCGTAGCGCGCTCGCTCGAGCCAGGCAGCCGCGCGCCTCAGAGCTTTGCAAGGGCACCCTGCGCCCGCTAGACTCGGCGCCGATAGGTCCGGGCGCATGGGCACGCCGAAGCGTGCTCCGTCCGCGCTGCAGCGCTCGAGAGCGCGGCAGCACACCTCGGTCCCGGAGATACCTTCCCCTGGGACCGCAGGCAAGTCGACCTCCGCAGGCGACAACCCAATTTCACGATGCCCATCGACGCCGAGCGCAAGAAGGTCCTCGTCCAGGAGTTCGCGATCCAGAAAGGGGACACGGGGTCACCCGAGGTCCAGGTCGCGATCCTGAGCGAGCACATCAAGAATCTGACCGAGCACCTGAAGTTCCACCGCAAGGACTACACCTCGCGACGGGGCCTCCTGATGATGGTGGGACAGCGCAGCAAGCTTCTGGGCTACCTCAGGAAGAGGCACGTCCAGCGCTACCAGGCCGTGATCAATCGCCTGGGTCTGCGGCGCTAGGTCCCCTTGCGTGCCTACAGTTTCGCTCCTTCGCGGCGTTTGCTCCCCCGTGTTCCCTCACCAGAGGGCAACGACCGCGCCGGAGCGTTGGGCTCCCCGCGGTGGGCTCATGGCTGCACGCGAGCAGCGCCGGAACCGGTCTGCTCGGGGCGTTGCTCGGTCACGATGGGGACTGTCGAATGTGGCTGACGAACACGGTCGTTCCGGAGTGAATCAAGAAGAAGAGTAGAAGAGAAAAGAAGAAAAGATGACGAACCAAAGAAGCGCCCGCGTCGAGTGCGAACTCGCGGGCAAGACGCTGATCCTGGAAACGGGCCACATCGCACGCCAGGCCCATGGCAGCGTGATGGTCACTTGCGGCGAGACCCAGGTCTTCGCCGCGGCTTGCATGGGGCCGGTGAAGGAAGACACCGACTTCTTCCCCCTCACGGTGGACTACCGCGAGACGACCGATGCCGCCGGGAAGATCCCGGGCGGCTTCTTCAAGCGCGAGGGCCGTCCCACCACCAAGGAGATCCTCACCATGCGGATGATCGATCGCTCGATCCGGCCGCTGTTTCCCGAGGGCTTCAGGCGCGAGGTGCAAGTCATCTCGCGTGTCTTCGGATACGACGGCCAGAATCCGGCCGACATCCTGGCGATGGTCGCCTCTTTCGCTGCGCTGCACGTCAGCAACCTGCCCTTCCACGGTGCTTTGGGGGCGGTTCGCATCGGCAAGCTCGATGGTCGTCTCGTTGTCCTGCCCTCCGATCCCCAGAAGCGCGGCGAGTCCGACCTCGATCTCGTCGTGGCCGGTCACGCGGATGCGATCGTGATGGTCGAGGCCTCGGCGCGCGAGCTGCCCGAGACCGAGATGCTCGACGCGCTCGAACTCGCCCACGGCGAGATTCGCAAGCTGTGCACTGCCCTGGACGATCTGCGCGCCCAGGCCGGCAGGGAAAAAGAGGCCTTCACGCCGCCCCATCGGGACGCCGCCCTCGCCACGCGCGTGGCGGGTTTTGCCACGCGCCTGCGCGAAGCGCTCGCCACCCAGGGCAAGGAAGCTCGGCATGCGGCCGTCGCGGCCGTCGAGATGACCTGTCGCGAGGAAGTACTCGCGGGGACCGCTCCAGACGCGCTGGAGGAGCTCGGCAAAGAGATCAAGCACGCCTTCTCGGAGCTCGCCTACAAGGTCGAGCGCCTGATGATCGTGGACGGCCTGCGCGTGGATGGCCGCAAGCACGACGATATCCGCGCCATCAGCGTCGTGCCGGATTTCATCCCGCGCCACCACGGCTCAGCCCTGTTCACGCGCGGCGAGACCCAGGCGCTGGTGTCCTGCACGCTGGGCACACCCGACGACCAGCAGATCATCGATGGCATCGAGGAGGAGTACAAGAAGAGCTTCTACCTGCACTACAACTTCCCGCCCTTCAGCGTGGGTGAAGTGCGGCGGCTCGGCGGTCCGGGACGACGCGAGATCGGGCACGGCATGTTGGCCGAGCGCGCGCTGGCGGCAGTCTTGCCGGCGCGCGACAAGTTTCCCTACACGATCCGTCTGGTCTCGGAGATCCTGGAGTCGAACGGCTCGTCTTCGATGGCCTCGGTGTGCGGGGGCTGTCTCGCCCTGATGCTGGCCGGCGTTCCGCTCACGCAGCCGGTGGCCGGGATAGCCATGGGGCTGGTGCAAGAGGGCGAGCGCTTCGCCGTGCTCTCCGACATCGCCGGGTCCGAGGACCACAACGGCGACATGGACTTCAAGGTCGCTGGCTCGGGGATCGGCATCACCGCGCTGCAGATGGACATCAAGATCAGCGGCGTCCCGCGGACCACGCTCGAGCTGGCCCTGAACCAGGCCCGTTTGGGCCGCGTGGCGATCCTGCGCAAGATGCTCGCGGCCGTGAACGGGCCGCGCGCCGAGGTTTCGCGCTATGCCCCCGCGATGGAGATGATCCGCATCCCGAGCGATCGGATCGGCTACCTGATCGGACCGGGCGGGAAGAACATCAAGGGTCTGCAAGAGACCTACAAGGTCAAGATCGCGATCCTCTCCGACGACGGCGAGGTCTCGGTCTCTGGCCTCGACCGCGCCAAGGTCAACCAGTGCTTGGACATCATCCGCGCCATGACCGAGACGCCCCAGATCGGCGCGCGCTACAAGGGCACGGTCAAGAGCACCAAGGACTTCGGAGCCTTCGTGGAGATCCTGCCGGGCACGGAAGGGATGGTGCACATCTCCGAGCTGGCCGAGGGCTACGTGAACCGCGTCGAGGACGTGGTCAAGGTGGGCGACGAGATCGAGGTGGTCGTGATCCACGTCGACGACCGTGGCAAGATCAAGCTTTCCCACCGTCAAGCGCTCGCGAAGACGTAACCCGCAAGGTCTCTTCCAAGTCCTGCCATCCGCGCGGGGCAAGCATGGCGGCGCGTCCGGGATGGCCCGGGCGCGCCGTTCGCATTCGAGGGGTCGAGTCCTGGCCTGCGGATCCAATCCGTTGGCTCCGAACGACCTGCGGTCCTCGAAGAACCTTCACAAGAAAAAGACGCAGGGGGAGGTTGTGCCCGGAATTCCGGTGCCTACCCTTAGTTACAGGACGCTTCAGCCGATCCATTGCGCGGTCTCCTGGGGCACGGAAGACGAAACCCATTCCAGTGACGGCTCTCCAGCGCGGAGAGCCCATCCCCCGAGACCTTCGGCCAGCGAAGGAAGGACGCCATGAGCCAGCGAATCTGCCTCAGCCTGATCCTGCTCAGTCTCGCATTCGGGGGAAGCGCCTATGGGAGGGCCGATTCGGGGCCCGCAGTCCCGCCCGGGCCGAGCCTGGAATCCAAGTGGGTGGCGGACGAGGACGACAACATCTGCGGGATCAAGGACCTGAAGAAGGTCTCGAACCCGGCCAAGGTCGACTACGACGGCCTGTGGGAGGCGACGCCGCAGATCAAGAAGATGAAGGAGAAGAAGATCGACCCCGAGTCGACCGAGGGCAAGGCGTTGCGCAGCCAAGCCAAGACGCTGATCACCAAGTCCTGCGAGCTGGTGCGTGCGGCCAAGGGCAACTGTGGCGTCTGGAAGACGATCAAGAACGAGGACAAGCGCACGGTCCCCGACGTCACCAAGGACGTGAAGGACAAGCTGGAGGAGTAGGCCAGGGGCTCTCGCAAGTGGGCCGGGCATTCGATAGACCGATCGGCTGCTCGTGAACACCCCCCTGCAAGCCCGCGTCTTCGCGGGCATCCTCGCGTCCTTCGGCGTGCTCCATTGGAGCGCCTGCGCCGGGCCCTCCAAGGAGGAGGGCGAGTCGAAGGGCTTGCGCGAGTTCGGCGAGCTGATGTCCGGCGCGCAGCCGGTGCAGGCCACGCAGGTCGAGGGCAGCGTGCCGCTGGAGGCCGACCCCTATGCTCTGGCCGACGCGCAGACGACCTCGACGACTCCCCGCGCGGGTGGCGCGTCTCCTTCCCAGCAAGACCCCTACATCCGCTTCGGCGAGCGCATCATCGTGCGGCGGGACGACGGCGGGAGTGAGATCATCACGAAGCCCTACACGATGCCGCCCAGCAAGGCCGACCATCTCGTGACCCTGATGGCGGCGCTCGAGCCGTTCCCGTTCCGACCGCGCCCCGTGCTCGATCCGGCCACCGGAGAGATTTCGCCCCCCGATCCAGGGGTGCTCGAGTACCAGATCCTCAAGGACTGGGACGAGGAGTTCTACTCCGACCTGGTCCCGCACCCCGACGGGAAGCCGCCCGAAGCCGCCAAGGCGGTCATCCTGTCGGACGTCCTCGTGGTCACCGCCAGCTACCGACAACTCGAGGAGTTCGAGGACTTCCTCGATCTCTTCGCGGTCGGCGGCGTGCCGCAGATCGAGCTCGAGGCCAAGATCATCGAGGTGGTCGAGACCGACCAGCTCGACGTGGGCAGCAAGGCCTCGGTGCTGTTCGGGAGCGCCAATTTGATCAAGGGGGCCGGCCAGAACCTGCCGAACCTCGCCGACGGGATGACCGCGATCTTGCCCGGTCTCACGGGGGGAACCGAGGCGCTCCTGAGCCTGGGTGCGGTCCAGAGCAGCCTGGCCTTCGATGCCGTGATCGAGGCCATCAGCACCTGGGACAACGTGCAGATCGATTCGCGCCCGAAGACGGTCGTGCGCGCGGGGGGCGTTGCCTGCATGGAGAGCATCACCGAGTTCCCGTTCACGGAGATCAAGACCATCACGGACAACGGCGGGTTCACGGCGGCCACGGTGTTCAAGAAGATCGGTGTCCAGCTCTACATCTCGCCGCGCATCATCGGCACGAAGATGCTGGCGCTCGACGTGCGCCTCATCGGCTCCACGCAGGTGGGCTCGCAGACGACCTTCAGCTCGGAAGACTCAGGGATCATCGAAGTGCCGATCATCGCTTCGCGCACGGCCAAGACGATCGTCTACCTCGAGCCCGGCCAGACGCTCGTCATCGGCGGCTTGACCACGCTGCGCGAGCGCGAGCTCGTGAACAAGGTGCCGATCCTGGGCGACATCCCGCTGCTCGGGTGGCTCTTCCGCTCGAAGTTCACGCGCACCGAGAAGCAGCACGTGCTCTTCGCCATCAGCCCGCGCATCCTGCAGAACTCGGACTTCGAGACGGAGTTCTGAGCCGCCGTTCAGCCGGGAGCGCCGGGCTCCAGCCCGGCTCTTTCCTGGCGGACTCGGAGAAGGGGAG
>JANOGB010000518.1:0-18451 GCA_031413955.1 Planctomycetota bacterium
CCGGCTCCGCTTCCTTTCTTCTCTCTTTTTCCTGCGAAGAGAGGAAGGAGCCAAGAGAGAAGAGCCGGGCTGGAGCCCGGCGCTCCCAGGTGAAGTCAGAGCGTGGCCCGCCGGCTGAAGTAGACGAGCCGCTCGACGAGACTCCCGTACCAGAAGATGTCCTCGCCCGCTTCCGGGTGCTCTTCGGTCTGCGCGTTCTGGACACCGAGGCTGAACTGCAGGTGCTCGCTCGGGTTCCAGCCGAGGCGCGCATCCACGCGCCAGTAGGCGGGGTTGTCGAAGAACGACGAGGAATGCTCGTCGGTCCAGTAGATCCCGGCGTCGAACTCCCAGTCGGCGCCGAGGTCCAAGTACGAGCGCAGGCTGGCGCGGTGCTCGGGGATCAGGCCGTCCTTGGTGTCGACCGTGGGTGCCTCGGCGCTGTTCGCATCCGCCTCGAAGTCCATCTCGAACCAGGCATAGGTGGAGCGCAGCCTCCAGCGCGAGGTCGCGTCGACGTCCAGGGCGAGCTCCGCGCCCATTGCCTGCGCCTCCACCTTGTTGTCGTAGAATTGGATCCCGGATCCGTCGACCTCGACCGATTGCAGATTGTCGAAGTCGTTGAAGAAGGTGGCCACATCGAGGAAGGCTCGGTCCCCGAGCGGCGTGCGGTAGCCGAGCTCGTAGGCCAGCAATTCCTCGCTCTGGAAGTCGTCGGTGCCGCGCAGGAAGGGCGGGCCGGTGACGTCGAAGTTCTGCACGATGTCGACTTCCTCGAGCGACGGCGTGCGCACCGCGCGAGACACGGCGGCCCACACGGTCTGGTCCGGCGTGGGATTCCACAGCCAGCGCACGTTGGGCTGGATCTGGAAGTCGGCGAGCGTGGACTGCTCCACTTGCGCCCCGAGAATCAGCTTCTGATGGGTGTCCCCCAGCTTGATCTGGTCCTGTACGAAGGCACGCAACGAGTCGAGCTGGCGTGACTCCGGATCGAAGTCGAGGTAGCCGTTGTTGCCGTGCAGGTCGGAATCGACGCGGCGGTAGCCCAGGCCGAGGTCGAGGTCGTGGCTCTGGCCGATGCTCTTCGAGTGCGTGTACTCGAGATCGAAGGAGCGCACGTCGTGCTGGAAGTCGAACTGCTTCTGGAAGTCCGACTGCGCCCAGGCCTGGACGCGGTGCAGATCGCCCTCTTCGCCGGTCTCCCAGCTCCCCGCCAGGAAGCCGCCGTTCTTGACGGTGTCGTCCCAGGGGGCGTACGCGACGGCCCCGGCGTCGAACAGTTCTTCGCCGAACTCGGAGGTGTAAGCCGTTCCGATGAGCCGGTAGCGGCTCTCTCCGAGATCCCAGTCGGCGCGCGCGCCGATGCTGCCGATCCACCAGTTCTCCTCGAAGCGCCGGCCGGTCGAAGCCGGAAGCGGGTCGTATTCCGAGTACGAGACCCACGTCCGGTAGGCGCCGTTCTCCCCCAGGCTGCCGCCGTAGCGGTAGTCGCCGCTCGCTTCCCACTCGTTGGCGGTGGCGGCGAACAGGTGTCCACGCGTGTCCTCGGGGGACTTGGTGATGACGTGCACCACGCCGTTCACCGCGTTCGCGCCCCACAGCGTCCCGGCCGGGCCGCGGATGATCTCGATGCGCTCGATGTCGGCCAGCGGGATGTCGACCAGCGGCCACCAGATTCCGGCCAGGACCGGGCTGTAGTAGCTCACCCCGTCGACGATCAAGAGCAGCTGGTTCGCGAAGGACTCGTTCAGCGCCGACAGGCTGCCCGTGAAGCCGCGCGAGGTCACGTCCCAGCCGAAGGTCTTCCACTGCGCCACGTGGAAGCCCGGCACCATGCGCAGCGCCTCCTGCACGCTCGTGTGGCCCGAGCGCCGGATCTCGTCCCCGGTCAGGACGTACACGGCGGCGGGCGCGTCGCGCAGCTTCTCCTTGTGCCGCGAGGCTACCGTGATCTCGAGGTCGAGCAACTCCTCGAGCGACAGCTCGGTGAGGTCCAGCTCGCCTCCGTCCCCCGCCGCCGCGCCATCTCCCTGCACGGCAAAGGGCTCCTGCGCGAAGGCGGGTCGGGCTGCGACCGGGCCGGCCAGGACTGCCAGCAGGAAAGCGGCGAGTGCCGCGGGACGTGAACAGCGCATGGTTGCCTCAGCCCTTGTCGGAGACGATGCGCGCCAGCTTCAGGAGGTCGGAACTGACCCTGAGCTTCTGGCGCTTGGCCGATTCGGTGTTGATCTCGAAGCGCAGCTTGTCGGCGTCGAGATAGAAGTTGATCACCCCGCCACGCGCGGCGAAGGCGTCCGACTCGCCGATCAGGAGCAGGCTCGTGTCCGGGATCGAGCGCAGGATCTCGCCGAGACGTCCAGCATCCCGCGCTGGCACGAACAGCACGTGCGCACCCTGCAGCTCCTCGAGTCTTTGGAAGCGCCGCACCGCGATCGGCCGCTCGTCCGCCTTCCTGCTCTTGAAGGCCAACTCGAGCTTGTCGCCGAAGGGATCCTGACCGAACACGCCGATCACCAGCGGCGCATCGTCCGCACCCAGGCGTTCCGCCGGCCAGGTGACGTACTTGACGAACTTGGCGATGAACGCAGCCTTGAGCTGGTACTCGTCGACGCCATCGGTGCCGGTTTCGCCCGCTGCGTCCAGCGCGCGCACGCCGACCAGCGCTCCCACTGCGAGCGTGGTCGTGCAGCGCGAGTCTTCGCGCGCGCTGCGTACCGTCTCGATCGGGATCTCGAGCAGCTCCTCGAGGCTGAGCTCGTGAAGCTCATCTGCGGTCGGCGCCATCTCCTCCGGCGCGCACACGCAGCCGAGCAGGAGCGAGAGCACCGCCGCGGGGAAGGGGCGGAGCAGGAACATCGGGGACGGACACGTCCTCGATCGAGATTCGTGCTCTCGGCAGTTGAGCCCGAATGGAATGGGCTCGAGCTTCCCGATCCTGGGAAGGACGGGCCCGCGCGAACGGCCTCAGCCGGACGGGCCGTACAGGTCGCGGCGCTCGTCCTCGCGCACCGGCACGGCGCGCCGCAGGGCCCGGACTTGCTCGAGATCGAGCTCGGCCTCCACCAGACCCTCCTCGCCGCGGCCCTCGGCGAGCACGGCGCCATCCGGCCCTGCGATCAGCGAGTTGCCCGCGAAGGCGAGCTCGAGGCGCCGGCGCCCGACGAGATCGGTGCCGGTGCGATTCGCGGCCACCACGAAGGCCTGCAGCTCGGCCGCGCGCCCGCACACCAGCGCGCGCCAGTGCTGGGCGCGTGACGCCGGCCACTGCGCGGGCACCACCAGGATCTCGGCCGCATCCAGGAAAGGAGCGCGCAAGCACGGACCGAAGCGCAGGTCGTAGCAGACGACGCCGGCGAGCCGGCCGAGACGCGTCCGGACCGTGGGCGGGAGCGCGGCCCCGGCGGAAAAACTCTCGGCCTCGGCCGTGGGCGAGAAGAGGTGCAGCTTGTCGTAGGCGAGCACGCGCTCGCCGCGCTCGAACACCGTCAGCCGGTTGCGCAAAGCGCAGCCGGCTGACGCTCCGAAGGCGCTGCCAGCGACGGTCAATCCGAGTTCGCGTGTGAGCACCTCGACGCGGGCGAGCGCCGCATCGGTGCTGCGCTGCCACGCGTACGGATCGCCATCGGCCACGAACGAGGTCGGCCACATCTCGGGCAGCACGACGAGCTCGATCCCGCGCGCGGCCGCCGTGCCGAGGCCGCGCTCGACGGCCGCGAGGTTGGCCGCTACGTCGCCGCGGCGGACGTCGAACTGGAACGCGGCGGCGCGCATCGCGGCAAATGGTGCCTCGACGCCTGGCACCGATCCACCGGATTCGCCATGCTCGCCAGCGTGCTGCGACTACCCGGGAGGCTTCTCGCCGCGCTTGCCATCGCCACCTTGAGCGCGCACCTGGTCCTCGTGGTGCCCGGGCTGCGCTGGCTCGCGGACGACGACGAGTTCGCGTCTCTGGGGTACTTCCTGAACCTGTTCCTGCCGGCCTTCTTCGTCGCCGCCGGCCGAGTCCTGCTGGCCTTCCTGCCTGCAGGTGAAGTGGGCGCGCACGACCTGCGCAGCCTGCCCGTCACGCTCGCGACGAGCCTCGTGATCGGGTGCCTGGCGACCACGCCGCTCGCAGGGCTGGTACCGAGCTACTACCCCGTCTACGCGCTCGTACTCGTGCTCGCACTCTTGCGCTGGGCGACGTTGCCGGGCGCGATGGTCCCGCGTCAGCGTGTCACCGGCGAGCCATTCGGTCGACTCGACGCCTGGCTCGGCCTCGTCGCGGTGGCATGGGCCGCGCTCCTCTCCCGCAGCGCGGGTGGCGTGCAAGCATTGGTCTGGCTGGCGCTCGCCGTGCTCCTGTTCCACGGGCTGGGCGTGGCGCGCCGCCGCCGCTCGGGGCGCTACGCGCTCGTGTGCCTCATGGCGCTCGCGTGCGCGCCGCTGGAGGGACTCGTGACGCTCGATGCCCTCCTGCCGGCTCTGTCGCTGGGAACGGGCGCCGCTTTCCTCGTGGGCTGGCTCCGACGCGCGGACAGGCGCGCCGGCGCCCTGGCGGGCATCGGCTTCGGCAGCCTGTTCCTCGGCGGCTGCGAGGCACTCGCGCTGGCCGGCGCCCTGGTATTCGTGCTGGCCTCGCATCCGCGCCAGCGCCGCTTCGCGCTCGGCTGGGTGGGAACGACGGCGAGCCTCGCGCTCGTGCTCGCGTGGCTCCACGGACATGCGCTCCCGCCGCCGCGCGGGCGATTGCTGCTGGGCGGGGAACTCAGCTTCCAGCTCGAGCGCTGGGGCCTCGCCTGGCCGGCCGTGCTGAGCGCACTCCTGCTCGGCGCGCTCTCCTTCCGCTGGCGTGCCGACGAATGGAAGCCCGGCGCGATCGAGGAGCCGCGCAGGGAAACTCTGGCCTTGCTCGCACTCGTGACGCTCGCGTTCTCGTCCCTGGCGTGGCCCAGCTCGCCGTGGGCCGAAGTGGAGGTGCTCGTGATCCTCTTCCCACCGTGCGCCCTGCTGGCGGGGCTGCTACTGATCCCACCCGAGATCCCACCCGAGCGCAGCCCGGCGCCGCTCTGAAGCTCAGGACGCAGCTGCGCGCTTGGCCTCGGCGCGCGCGCGCAACCACTCGATCACGCCCGGCACGATCGAGAGCACGATGATCCCGAGGATCACGTAGTGGAAGTTGGTCTTGACCACCGGCAGGTTGCCGAAGGCGTACCCGGCGCCCACGAACCCGAGCACCCAGGCGACGCCGCCGGTCACGTTGAAGAGCGCGAAGCGCCGGTACTGCATGCGCCCGATGCCGGCCACGAAGGGCGCGAAGGTGCGCACGATCGGCACGAAGCGCGCGATGATGATCGTCTTGCCGCCGTGCTTCTCGTAGAAGCGCTGGGTACGCGCGAGGTGTTCCTTGTTCAGGAAGCGCGAGCTCTCGCGCGCGAACACCCTCGGGCCGAGGACCTTGCCGATCGAGTAGTTGAGCGCGTCCCCCACCACGGCCGCCACGATCAGGAGCAGGCTCACCTGCACGACCTCGATCGGCGAACCCTCGGTCGCCGCCAGCGCGCCCACCGCGAACAAGAGCGAATCGCCCGGCAGGAACGGTGTCACCACCAGGCCCGTCTCGCAGAAGACGATCGCGAACAGGAGCACGTACGTCCACGGCCCGAGGTCCGCCGCCCACTGGTTCAGGTGGGCGTCGAGGTGCAGTACGACGTCGAGGATCTGGTTCATGCGCGCGCAGGGAACGAAGGGCGCGGAGCTTATCGTCCTGCCTGATCCGGCAGTTCCTCCAAATGATGCGGAGACCCTCGAAAAAGGCGGCGTGCTTGCCGGGCGCGCCAGGCTCCTGGCTTCTTCGCTCTGGCCTTCTTCTTTCTCAAAGCCGGGCTGGAGCCCGGCGCTCCCGGCAGAATCAGCGCGTTGCCGGGTAGCGGCGGCCGAGGGCCGAGGCGACGCCGCCGGCCCCGAGCAAGAGCCCGAAGGCCATCCCGAGCGCGGGGCCGGTAGCGGGGCCGTCGCCGCCATCGAACGCGAGCGCGGCGGACGGGGCGAGCTCCGCCGGATCCGTGTCCCACGGATTTGCGATTGCCGGATCCGTGTCCCACGGATCTGTGGCCAGCGCGGCCGGCGCGGCCTCCTTCTCGAGGCAGCAACCCTTCCTGGGCTCGACCGGAGCGGCGCGCTCGGCCGCGAGCACGCGCGCGCTCTCCGCCTCCACGTACTCGATCACCGCCGCAGTCTCCATCGCGTTCAGGCGCATGTTCGGCATCGGCACGCGCCGGTAGGCCTCGAACAATGTCCGGGCGAGCGCGTCACCCTCCGCCAGCACGCGATCAGGCTCGCGGATCCAGCGCTCCAGCCAGGCGCGGTCGCGCCACTCCACCACGCCCGCGAGGTTCGGCCCCGTACGCACGAGACCGTCGCCCGGCCCGATCGCATGGCAAGCGGAGCAGCGCGTGCGGAACAGGCTCTCGCCGCGTGAGACGGTGCGCAGCTCGGGCGCATCCCGGTAGTCCTGGTCGACGACCGTCGGCGTCTTCCAGTTGTGCAGCCAGGCGCCGACCTCGTCCGCCAGCACGAAGGCGTTCTCGAACGGCGAGCGCCGCATCCAGCGGCCCGTGGCCTGGTTGCCGATCACCACGCTCAGGCTGTGGTCCTTCAGCTCCTGCTCGTCCGCGCCCAGCACGCCGAGCTTCTGCCGCAGCAAGCGCACGTCCTCTTCCACGCCGCGCAGGAAGAGCCAGCCCGGGCCCACCTGATAGCGTTCGGCGTACTCGGCCAGCGCCTCGACGCTGTCGCGCGCGGGGTCGATGCTGATCGAGTAGAAGAACACGTCCTGGCCCACGCGCTCGCCGAGGACCTCCTGAACCTCGACCAGGCGCGCAGTCTCGAGCGGACAGGCGTCAGGACAGTTCGTGTAGAGGAAGCTGATGACCACGACCTTGTCGCGCACGAGGTCGTCGAAGAAGCGCACACGCTCGCCGCGGTGCGTCGTGAGCTCGACGTTCGGGAAGTACTCGGCGCCCCACTTCGAGGCGGCGTGGCCGGGAGAGGAAGGATCCCCTGCGGCCGAGGCCGAGCGCGTGGCGAGCAACAAGCCTGCGGCGAGGAGCAGCGTGACGGGAAGAGAGCTCATGGGGTCCTCCGACGGGTGAGCGCGGAGGTTCCGGGAGCGTGCTCGCGGAACCCCCGCCGGTTTTCGCTCAGGGCAGGCGCTCCACCGGGACGGCCAGCAGCACGGTGCCGCCGTTCGTGTCGAAGCTCACCGTGTTGGTGGCATCGGGCGCCGGCGTGGTGCTCGAGACGCGGATCGTCCAGCTCGAGTCCGCCTGGACCGAGGCGAGCCCGAGGACCGTGCCCGTCTGGGTCGCGCCGATGCGTGCGCGGACGCGCGGGGCCGCCTGGGTCGAGCCCGTGAGCGTGCCCGTGATGCGCCAGCCACGAGTCGGCGAGTACTGGGCTGCGGCCACGCGCAGTTGCTCGCCCACCGGCGGCGGCGGACCGACCTCGCCGGTGCGCGCCGTGGGCAAGGCCACGCTGGGCACATAGCCGACGCCGTCCCAGGTCGGGATCGGCGCGGGTAGGAAATCGAGCTGGCCGGGCCGCTCGACGTCCCAGCGCAGGAGCATGGCGTGGTCCTCGTGCTGGGTGTTGTGGCAGTGCTCGACGTAGGTGCCGCCGAATTCGCGGATGCGCAGGGCGACTTCGAGCTCGTCGCTCGAGTCCGCGAACGGGCCGATGCGGTACATGTCCTTGCGGGCCCAGCGTTCCCACTCGGGCGGCGGAGCGCCGTCGCGCGTGAGGATGATGCCTTCTTCGAAGTGGATGTGGATCGGGTGACTCCAGCCGTTGCCGCCGTTCTTGATCGTCCAGACCTCGAGGTGACCGAGCCCGTCAGCCGAGAGCTCGCCCAGGTTGGGAGCGGCCGAGATGCGCCGCGGGTCGGCGCCAAAGCCGGAACCGCCATCGGTCTTGATGGTCCAGGGTGCGGCGTCGGTACCGCTCGAGCGACCGAACTCGAAGGTGCGGCGCCTGGCGTTGGCGAGCTCGTTCGCGCTCGGGCGCGGGAGCGGGATCATCTTCTGGCGGCCGGCGATGTAGTTGGCCGGGTTCATGCTGCGGTCCGTGCCGCTGTAGGCCTGCACGCGGAATTCCATCAGCCGGCCCACGCCCGGGTCGCCGTTGATCCAGCGGTCGAAGATCCCGTCGCCATTCTCGTCCTGTGCCTGCGGGCGATAGCGATTCGTCCACACGTCGGAGACCGAGATAGCGCGCTCGGGCTTGCGGCCGTCCTTGTGCTCGAGCAGGTTCAGGAGGTACAGGCGGTCGCCGGGGCGAAACCTGCTGAAGTCGACGATGATGTCGTAGCGCTCGGCGATCGCCTGCTCGGGCAGGATGCCACGCTGCGTGCCGAGCGTGCCGTCCAGCGCAACGGCGTGCTCCATGATGTTGCCGTCGTTGCCGATCAGGTGGAACGGCACGGTCTGGCCGGTCTGGTTCACCAGAGCGAGCTTGACGTAGCGCGACACGGCGCCGTTCAAGATGCGGAAGCGGTACTTGCGCGCGCGCACTTCCATGTACGGCTTGTAGAGGAAGTTCACCGTCATCACGTCGCCCAGGAAGCCGTCCGTGTTGAAGATGTTGAACCACAGCTGGCCGGTCGAATCGAAGGCCTTGTCGGCCAGCACGAGGTTGACGTCGTAGTCGCGGTTGCCCCAGTCGAGGGCCGTCCCGCTCGGGAAGCGCAGGTTGACGCCGTCGTTGATGGCCTCGTTGCCGCGATCGACGGAGCTGTAGATGTTCATCATCGCGGCGTTGCCCTTGAACACGTTCTGCGCGGTGAAATCGAGCATGTGGTCGTGGAACCAGTTGGTGCTCCCCACCTCGCGCCAGTCGCCGCGCACGCGCCGGATCCCGCCGTTGCCGTCGGGCGCGCCCGCGCGCGGGTCGGAGGCAGTGACGTTGACCGTGTCGTATCCGGCGAGCTGCAGCGGCCAGCGGTAATCCCAGTACTGCCCCGGGAAGAAGAAGGCGTTCGCGAAGCCGTCGCTCTCGGCCGGATTGTGTCCGTTGTGGTGGTGCGTAGTGATCGTGTGCAGTCCGAAGCCGAAGTTCGCGGACGGATCGACGGGCAGGCCGTTGTAGTGGCGGAAGAGCACGCCCTCGCCGACGCGCGCCATGAGAAGCTTCGGCGGCAGCGTGCCGTCGAAGGTCCACAGCGCCAGCGGGTCCTGGATCGGCATGTTCGGATGGAAGCGGATGTCGAGCCCCGCCGTGGTCCCGTCGAAGCCGGCGAGGCCGGTCGTGTTGTGATACAGCCCACCTGGAGCGAACTCACCCGCGCTGTAGCGGTGCAACTGCTTCGTATCCCGCAGACCGCCGTTCCGGCGCGCACCGGTCTGCACGGACTGGAAGCAGACCTGCGGCGGGAACTCGGCCCAGCGCTGGTGCGACCAGCCCTCGCCCGGCGGCCGGCCTTCGGCCGGCGGCGTGATCAGTGCGCGGCCGATGAAGGCTTCGATGCGCGCCCGCCACGGGTTTTCGAGGACCTCGTTGCTGAGACGAGCGGGCAGCGGGAAGAGCTGCTGGCGCAGGAAGGTGTCGAGGGCTGCACCGTCGGGAGCTCGCAGCGCATTCGGCGGCGCCGGGAAGGCGAGTGCAGGGTTGGACACGGTCGGGACCGGGTCGCGCCCGAACTCCTCGAACAGGAGCATGCGCTGGGTGAACGGCAGCGCCCCGAAGAGTGGGCTCGGAGGTCCGCCGGTCGGCACGTCGAAGGAGCCGCCGCTCAGCAGCTCGCCCTCGGGCACGGCGTTGTTGACGCCGGCATCCTCGTGCGTCCCGGTCGTGCCGCCCTCGAAAGCCCCCTCGTTGGCGGGCGGGAGTCCAGCGAGCGGATCCGTCTGCGCGCCGTACGCCGTGCTGCCGCTCCACACGCCGGCCAGAGCGAAGATCGAAACGTGGACAGAGCGGCGGAGGAAAGAGCGAACCCAGGGCCAATTCGAGGTGAGGATGCTCATTGGTTGCAATGGGGGGTAGGAACGCTGGAGAGGGCGATCTCGGGGCCGGTCCGAGGGGTGCGCGAATCGAGACCCTCCTGGAGCCTCCATGCGTTCCCCCTGTGAAGCAGACCCGAGAAACGAAGTCGGTTTTGAGGATCCGGGCAGGAGCTCGAACTCGCAATTCGCCCTAGTACGTATTCTCATTCGATTTTGGTCTGCATCCCGGACCTGTCCGCGAGCGTGGGTCCCGCGGCTGGACGGGAACACGGCGCCGCCGACGAGCGACGCGGCCCTCGTGGAACCGGGGCGAGACCGCGCTCAGCGTGCCTTGCGCAGGTGCTCGAGGGCGCGCTCCCGCACCGCGTCGCGACCGGCCAGCACGTCCTCGATCGTCGCGCGCACGGCGATGTCGGGCTCCACGCCGCGGCCTTCGTGCCCCGGACCGATCCCGGCCGTGCGGTAGTTCCAGTGCGGCACGCTCACCGCCAGGCCCGAGTTCGGCAGGCGCACGAGCTCCGAGCTGCCGCTGTTGTTGCCCTCGTAGCCGCCGCCGGTCTCCTCGCCGAAGAAGGTCGCGAGGTGGTTGGCGTGCGCGACCGTGGCGACGTCGGCGGCGGTCGAGAAAGTGTCGCCGTCGATCAGGAGGCACACGTCGCCCTGGAAGCGGAGCTCGGCCGGTGGCTGGAGCTCGAGGCCGGGATGGCTGAGCATCAGCCGCCGGCCGTCCCGCTCCTCGATGCGCACGGAACCCGAATAGTCGGGCGTGACCGTGATGCGCTCGAAGTAGCCGAAGGGCTTCGCGGTGAGGTACGAGACGAGGCGCGCGCCGTACTCGTCGCGCCCGCCGCCGTTGCCGCGCAGATCGAGGATCAGGTGCGCGACCTTCTTCTCGCGCAGGCGCCGGAAGGCAGCCTCGAGTTGCGCCGGGAGCCTCGGCTCGCCGCCCGGCGGGTCGGCGAAGGCGTTGAAGTCGAGCACGCCCAAGCCGCCTTCCAGGAGCTCCAGCTCCACCAGCGGGTTCCGCGCCGGCTGGCGCCGCAGGACGCGGTAGGTCGCGGGCGTGATGCCGCTCACGGTCACGGGCGCAGCCGAGTCCGCGAAGCGCAGCTCGTAGGCGCCCGTCTCGCGCTCGGCGACGAGCAACGCGAAGGCGCGCGCGAACTCGGCTTCGAGCGCGCGCTCCTTGCCCGTCTCGATGAAGCCGTCGCCCGAGCTGCGTGCGAAGGCCCGTTCCCGGATCGTCGCGAGGTCGAGACCATCGATCGCGAGCAGCTCCTGCCCCGGACGAAGCCCACTGCTCTCGTCGAGGACGCACGTGATCCAGACGCGCTCGCCCGCGAGCAGCACCTGGATCGGCAGCATGCCGCGCCGCCCAAGCGCCGCGAACTCGTCCCGGTCGCCGAGTTGCACGTACGTGTGACCGCAGCGGATGTGTGCGACGAGCTCGCTCACCAGGCGGAAGAACCACACGAAGTCACGCGGGCCCTCCTCGGTCGCGAGGTGCGCGGCGCCGAACGCCTGCTCGACCTCCTCCTCGCTGGCATAGCGGTACAGCCCCGCGTGCAGGCTCGTGAGCTTCTCCGTCAGCCGGAACAGGTCCTCCTGCATCTCCGCCGGGGTGAGCGTGCGGAGCTCCTGGGCCGGCGTCGGGAAGGCGGTCAGGGCCAGGACCAGTGTCGGGAGGAGCGTGCTCACGCGCAGCATGGTCCCGAGCTCGCTCGTTCCCGTCAAAAGGCGTGGAGATGCTGCCCCTCTTCTTGCGGATCCGTTTCCGGGCCTTGCTCAGTCGTCAGTCACGCAACTCTCGCCATGGTCCGCCGGCGGGCCACGAGCCCCAGAAGCGTCCTTCCTCTCTCAGCTTTGTCAGCAGAGGCATGAGGAAGGAGCGCAGGAGCGGAAGGAGCCCGCGCGCAGAGGCGAGGTCTGCGTCGATGCGCGCGCGGCGGGCGAACGCTCGGACGTGGATCACGCGCTCCGTGACGGTCCAGAACTCGGTCGTCAGCGCCACGGGTTCGGCAGCGGGGAACTCCGTTCGACGACGGGCGAAGACTGCAAGGATCGCTTTCCCGAGGGTCTCGCCGTCGAACTCGTGGTGGCTCGCCAGGTAGTGGATGTCGAAGCAATCCTTGATGCGGGTGTTCAGGATCCCGAGCACGATCATGGCCTCGAGCTTCTCGGCCACGACCGTCTCGCGCGGGTAGGCGAGCACGCGCGGGCACGGCAGGTCCAGGAGGACTGGGTACTCGACCTCCGCCGGTCTCGGCCAGACGGCATCACCGCTGCCGATGTCGATCTGCAGCGGCACGACGGCAGTGTCGAGCTTGCCCACGACCTGCGCGCGCACCCCGGCGTACTCCTGATCCTGCCGGATGAACTCCGGGGGCTTCATGCTGGGCGCGAGTTCGACTCCGTCGGGATCGACCGGAGTCGCGCAGATCGTCCCGAGATCGCGAGCAACGGCCTGCGGTCGGGCTCGCCCCGGCGAAGGAGGTCAAGATCGACCGTCGAGCGATAGGGCTGGTCGGCCCACACGCGCAGCAGCCTGGCGCCCTTGAGCACGAAGCGATCCCTCAGCTCGGAGCGACCGAGCCGGTACAGGAAGCGTTCGTAGAGGAAGCCGCGGAGCGTGGCCTGGAAGTCCAGGCCTCGGCTGCGCGCAAGGTTCTTCAGTCGCTCTCGGACGGAGCGGGGGAGGTTCGTGATCTTCCGGGGGCTCACAGCATGCCTTCCATGTAGGGTCGCAGGATCTTCTCGACCCGACAGACCCTCGCCTGCCGCCAGAGCTCGTCGGCGCCGCCGCGGTGCTTGGCGAGATAGTCCTTCAGCGCCTCGACGGCGACGTCGAGCCCGATCTTGTTCCGGAACTTGAAGCAGTCGGCGACGGTCTTGGCCGGGCTGAAGACGAGGACCGGGACAAGCTCGATTCGGTGTCGCTCGACCCCCGAAGAACGAGCGCGGCCGGACATGCGCACGACCCTGATCGCCGGCCAGTCCACCCGGGGTGCCCAGTCCTTCTCGTCGATGGCGACCCAGACCTCGTGGGGCTGCTGCGTCGTGAGCTCGAGGAAGCGCAGCGCGGAGAGCAGACAGACGATGCCCTTGGGTACCCGCTTCGCCATGAGGGCCAAGGCGTGGTCCCTCGTGAGCGGCGCTCCAGGCAGACGGTAGAGGCCGCGGCCCGCGCGCTCGAGCAGGCCCTGGTCACAGAGCCGACCGAGTACGGCCGCGGGGATCCCCTGCTCGCGCAGCTCCCTCGCACGCACGACCCCCATCGCGCGGACCAGGGCGAGAGCTCGACTCGAGGTTCCGGAGGCCATGAGTCCGTTGTTACAAATCCTCGGGGATTGTCAACATTCCCATAGGTTTTGTAACAAGCGACCGGCTGCCACATGTCGTCCATGCAGGCGACGCGCGCAGTCGCTCAAGGGAATCGAGGCGTTGCCGTTTGGCCGCCAATGAGCTCACCGAACAAGCCGCGCTCGACATCCAATCCAGTTCCGGAGGAGCTTCGCGACGAACTCCTTCTGCTCGCTCAGAGTCCATGGGGGATTGCCTGATGTCTTCGCGTGACGGCCGCCCTCGACCGGAGAGAGGTTGTTGGCCGAATTCGTGAGCTTGCCGAGCTCGTTTTGAGTTACGTCAAGCGCCGAGCCGATCCCCTTCGGGCTCGTGAACTCACGCTGAGCGTACTCGTACACGTTGAAGAAGGCCGCTGCGTCGAGATCTCTCCGCCCGAACACCGATAGGGCATCGCCGAGGCGCTGCGATCCTTCTCGTTCTAGAGCGGCGGCAGCATCGCGCGCAAAGGCCTCCACCTCACCGCCAAACCTTGAATGGTTGGGGATCCCCACAACTCGAATCAGCTGGTTGCCGTTCTCATCCTGAATCGGCCCAGGACCGGAGCCTGGCGAGATCTCATCCACACGATGTCCTGCAGAGGGTCGCCAGGCACGCAGCACGCCCAACAGCATTTGGAACTTGCGAGTCGCATCCTTCTCCAACGACTCATCCCGGTAGTCGCCTTCGAGTTCAATGCAGAGGCCCCTCTGCCCGGGAATTCGGCGCAGGAGGCCCGGCCAAATCGCCGCTCCGATCTCAAGGATCACATTCTCGTCGTCACCCTGGCAAAGTCGCGGGGCGGAGAGACGCAGCATGTTCAGCCGCGCGCGATCAGCCGCCGCAGCACGTACTTCAGGATGCCGCCGTGGCGGTAGTACTCGGCTTCGTTGGGCGTGTCGATGCGCACACGGGCGTCGAACTCGATCGTCTTGCCGCCCTCGCGCTTGGCGCGGACCTTGACGGTGCGGCCGGGGCGGAAGGGTTCGGAGAAGAGCCTGGCTACCTCGATGTCGAAGGTCTCGTGGCCGGTGAGACCGAGGCTCTGCGCGCTCTCGCTCTTCGGGAACTCGAGCGGCAGAATGCCCATGCCGACCAGATTGGAGCGGTGGATGCGCTCGAAACTCTGCGCGATGGCGGCGCGCACACCGAGCAGGGCCGGGCCCTTGGCGGCCCAGTCGCGTGAGGAGCCGGCGCCGTATTCCTTGCCGGCCAGCACGACGGTCGGCACGCGCTCTTTCTGGTACTGCATGGCGGCGTCGAAGATCGACGTGGCCTTCTTGTCCGGGAAGTGCAGGGTCGAGCTGCCCTCGACGCCGGGCGTGAGCTCGTTCCGCAGGCGCACGTTCGCGAACGTGCCGCGCATCATGATCTCGTGGTTGCCACGCCGCGCGCCGTACTGGTTGAAGTCCGGCTGCGCGACGCCCTGCGCGAGCAGGTGTTTTCCGGCGGGGCTGTCCTTCTTGATGCCGCCGGCGGGCGAGATGTGGTCGGTCGTGATCATGTCGCCGAGCACGGCGAGGCAGCGCGCGCCTGCGATGTCGGTCACGGGCGCGGGCTCCTTGGGCATGCCGGTGAAGTAGGGCGGATCCTTCACGTAGGTCGACTTCGCGTCCCAGGCGTAGGTGTCGCCCTTCGGCACGCTGAGTTCCTGCCAGGCGTCCGGGCCCTTGTAGACGTCGGCGTAGCGCGTGCGGTATTGCTCGGGGCTGAGGGAGCTCTTCAGGACCGCGTCGATCTCCTTGGAGGTCGGCCAGACATCCTTCAGGAACACGGGCTTGCCGTTCTTGCCGGTCCCGAGCGGCTCCGTGGTCGGATCGAAGTCGACGCGGCCGGCGAGCGCGTAAGCCACGACCAAGGGCGGCGAAGCGAGGTAGTTCGCCTTCACGGAGCCGTGTACGCGGCCCTCGAAGTTGCGGTTGCCGGAGAGCACGGCCGCGACCACGAGGTCGCCCTGCTCGACGGCCTTCTGTACCGGCTCGGGCAGCGGGCCGGAGTTCCCGATGCAGGTCGTGCAGCCGTAGCCGACGACGTGGAAGCCGATCTGCTCGAGCTCCTTCAGCAGGCCGGACTTCGTGAGGTAGTCGGTGACCACCTGCGAGCCCGGCGCGAGGCTCGTCTTGACGAACGCCTTGGGCTTGAGGCCGAGCGCGTTGGCCTTCTTGGCGACGAGCCCGGCCCCGATGAGCACGCTAGGGTTCGAGGTGTTCGTGCAACTCGTGATGGCCGCGATCACGACCGAGCCGTTCGTGAGCGTGGCAGTCTCGCCGCGCACCGTGACCTGCACGGCCTGCGCCACAGCGGCGCCGCCGCTCTTCGAGCTCTTGCGGTCGGTCTCGAGCGTCTGCTCGAAGTTCGGTTTCACCTGGCTGAGCACCAGCCGGTCCTGCGGACGCTTCGGGCCGGCGAGCGAGGGCTCGACCTTGGCGAGATCGAGGCCGAGCGTCTCCGAGTACGTCGCCTCGGGCGTGGTGCTCGTGTGGAACAGGCCCTGCTCCTTCATGTACGCCTCGACGAGCTGCACCCGCTCCTCGCTCCGGCCCGTGAAGCGCAGGTAGGCGAGCGTCTCCGTGTCGACCGGGAAGAGCCCGCAGGTCGCGCCGTACTCCGGCGCCATGTTGGCGATCGTCGCGCGGTCGGCGAGCGTCAGGTTCGCCAGGCCCGGGCCGAAGAACTCGACGAACTTCCCGACCACGCCGTGGGCGCGCAGCATCTGCGTGACCGTCAGCACGAGGTCGGTCGCGGTCGCGCCCTCGGCCAGCTTGCCGGTGAGCCTGAAGCCCACGACTTCCGGGATGAGCATCGACACCGGCTGTCCGAGCATCGCCGCCTCGGCCTCGATCCCGCCCACGCCCCAGCCGAGCACGCCGAGGCCGTTGATCATCGTGGTGTGCGAGTCCGTGCCGACGACGGTGTCGGGGTAGGCCCACGTCTTGCCGTCGTGCTGCCCGGTCATCACGCCGCGCGCCAGGTATTCGAGGTTCACCTGGTGACAGATGCCCGTGCCCGGCGGCACGACCTCGAGGTTCTGGAACGCGCTCTGACCCCAGCGCAGGAAGAGATAGCGCTCGCGGTTGCGCTCGAACTCGAGCTTCTCGTTCTCGGCGAAGGCCGTCGGGCTCCCGAACACGTCGACCTGCAC
The DNA here is from genome assembly GCA_031413955.1 of Planctomycetota bacterium. Lineage (GTDB taxonomy): Bacteria > Planctomycetota > UBA1135 > UBA1135 > JABFRZ01. The sequence continues at coordinate 16,438 of JANOGB010000518.1, forward strand.
GGAGTGGTCGATCACGAGCTCGACGGGCACGAGCGGGTTGATCTTCCGCGGGTCTCCGCCCGCGCTCTTCATCGCATCGCGCATCGCCGCGAGGTCCACGACAGCCGGCACGCCGGTGAAGTCCTGCATCAGGACGCGCCCGGGCATGAACTGGATCTCGCGCTCACCCGCGCGCGGCTTCCAGCCGGCCACGGCCTCGATCTCGGTTTTCGTGACGACCTCGCCGTCCTCGCGCCGCAGCAGGTTCTCGAGCAGGATCTTGATGGAGTACGGGAGCTTGGCGAGGTCGAAGCGCTTCTCGAGGGCCTTCAGACGCGCGATGGAGTAGGTGGCCTTGCCGACCGTGAGGGTGCCGTGGCTCTGGAAGGTGTCTTTCATGGGAGTGTGTTCCGGGGCGCCGATCTTACGGATTCGCCCCCGGGCGTAACATGCCGCGAGAGAGCGGGTACGCGGCACTGGAGGTGAACATGCACGGATCGAGCTGGTGTGCGATCGCGGTGGCCTCGTGGATGATCGCGAGCGCGACTCCTGCGCCGCGCGAGGCCTCTCCGACGGAGTGGCCGCTCGAGCGCATCATCGCGAACCTCGAGGCGCGGCTGGCCGAGGCGCCGTACGACGCCGAGGCGCACTACGTCCTCGGCCGGGCCCACGCGTTCGCCTTCGCGCTCGAACGCTCGTCGCTCTGGACCGTCGGCGGGCAGTACGTCCACGAGCGCTGGAAGCAGCGCGAGCTCGACGAGCTCCGCCGAGAGCGCGTCGCACCTCCCCCACCGAATCTCGAGCAGCGCCTCGAGCATCTCGCCGAGGGCGTGCGCCACCTGAGCCGAGCGTGCGCGCTCGGGGCGGAGCCCGCGCTTTCGAAGGCGCGACCCCATCTCACGTTCGCGTGGCTGCTCGAGACGGGCGCGCCCTTCGCCGCGCAGGTCGACACGCCCGCGCTGCTCGGCGACGCGGAGCCGCTGTCTGTGGAGACGGAGGCGCAGCTCCGCCGCTGGGTGGCGGACCTCGGCGCGAGCGACGTGGCGCTCGCCGTTCCCGCGGAGAAGTCGCTCGTCGCTCCGGAGAACCTGAATCCAGCGCTGGCTCTCCTCTACGCGGAGCGCTCTTCGTCGGTGACCCAGCGCAAGACGGCCGTCGCCCGCCTCCTCCAGCGCGCCTGGATCGAGCGCGCGATCATCGAGTACGGGCAGGCGCTCGAGCTCGCGTTCCCCACGGACAGCTCGGGCGAGGGCACGTCGCCGCGCAACGACGAGGAGGTGTACCACATGGTCTCGTACGAGGCGCTCGAGGGCTGGCGCCGATTGGTCGTGCAGCGCGGAGTGCAGAGCGCGGAGGAGCCGCGGTTGCGCGAGATCGAAGCCCGGCAGGCGCAGCTCGACGCGCTCCCGCGGAGCAACTGGATAACGCCGCTCGTCGTGTCGCTCGCCGGCTGCGCGACTCTGGACGACCTCGTTTCTCCGGGCGCATCCTTGCCCTTCGATCTCGACGGTGATGGCATCGACGAGCTGTGGCCGTGGCTCGGGCCGGACGCGGGCTGGCTCGTGTGGGATCCTGAGCATCGCGGCGAGATCACCTCCGGCCGCCAGCTCTTCGGCTCCGCCAGCGCCTGGCTCTTCTTCGAGGATGGTTACCGCGTGCTCGACGCGCTCGACGACGACCGTGACGGCGAGCTGCGCGGCGCCGAGCTCGCCGGCATCGCCGTCTGGTTCGACCGCGATACGGACGGCGTCTCGGATCGCGGCGAGGTCGTGCCGGTCGAGGAGCTCGGCATCGTGGCGTTCAGCACGCAAGCCACGATGCAGGTCGGATCCTCGCCGGCAAATCTGTGCGGGCTCGAGATGAGCGACGGGCGCGTGCTGCCGACGTATGACTGGGTGCTGGCGTCGGTCGGGGGGATCTGAGAGCGCGAGTTCGACGGGGACCCCGCACGCGACGCGGGAGCGGTTGACCCGGTCACGCAACGCGGGTTTCTCGAGGTCTGAAGGCGTTGCGCGGCCGCAAGGCCCTTCGGGCG
>JANOGB010000519.1:0-1774 GCA_031413955.1 Planctomycetota bacterium
GCTGCGCGGCGAGCGCGCTGGCGTCGAGCTCGGACAGATCGTGCGGATCGTCCTTCATCGCTCGCTCCCGATGGTCTTCGGGACCACGAAGAAACCGTCTTCGCTGGTGCTGGCGGAGGCCAGGAGCACGTCGCGCTCGAGGCTGGGCACGGGCACGTCCTCACGCGTGCGCGACACGGCGGGCTGGGGCAGGGCGAGGGTCGTCGCGGGTACCACAGGCGCGCCGGGCGCGTGGCGCGCGAGCACCTCGAAGGCGGTCAGGATGCGCTCCAGCTCGGGCGCGAAGCGCTGCAGCTCTTCCGCGGAGAGCTCCAGACGCGCGAGCTGCGCCAGCGCGCGCACGGTCTCGAGGTCGGTCGGGGTGCTCATCCGGACGCGGCGGATTGTACGGATCGGCCCAGGGCTCTGAACCAGTCGGAACAAGACAGGCGCGCGGTCCAGGCTGCTTGCACGGCTCCCGGGAGCCGCCTACCGTTTCGGAGCATGGGCTGGTTGTCCGCGATCTTGCCGGGGCCTTCGGACGCCTTCGGCCTGGGGCTGGTGCTGGTCCTGATCGGCGGCTTCCTGCTGGCGAACTCGATCCTCCTGCGCCACCCACGCAGCCTGGTGGCCGAGCACTTCGGCGGCGCGCGCGAGAAACTCTCCTCGATCCGCGGCGTCATCTTCCATCGCCTGCAGGTCCACCTGGGCTTCCTGTTCGTCCTGGTGGGTTTTGCGCTCGAGATCTACGGCCACTACGGGGCCAGCGGGGTGGAGCCCGCACCGCGCGTCTTTCCCCTGGCCTGGGTCGGCGCCATCGTCGTCGCGGTGGTCTGTCTGGAGCTCGGCGGCTGGTGGCTCTCGCACGCGCTCTTCCTGCGCTACGTGCGCGAGCACTTTTGCGCCCACCCGCCGGCCCTGGAGGGCGACCTGGCGCTGGCGCGCGAGCTGGGCGAGCTGTTCGGCATCCAGGGCGAGGGCAACGACTCGGTGCAGTCCTACCTGGCGCGGATTCGCCGCCGCATCGGTCTGGCCGAGAGCACGCGGGCCGCGGTCCCACGCCAGCCTGCGCCGGACACCGGCGAAACCGAGGAAGGTTTCGTCTGATCCGGTTCAACCGGGAGCGCCGGGCTCCAGCCCGGCTCTTGCGGTTTTTCTTCCTCCTCCCCGCGCCTGAGCTACTCGGTCCTCAGGAAAACGCACCGCGGAGACGCGGAGGACGCGGAGGGAGAGTTCAGAAGAGTTCAGAAGAGTTCAGAAGAGATGGGGCCTCCGGGGCTTCGGCTCTCCGAGAGTCGACGATCCGGAGGCCATTCTTTTTCCTCCGCGTTCTCCGGTGCGCCAGATGTAGTCAGGCCGTCTTACTGGATGAAAGGAGCCAGTCATGTAATCGCTCGAACGACATGTAGCCGACGGAGCGGTGCTCCCCGGAGGAAATGCCGGGCCGGCTTGCCGGAGGGCGACCTGGGTGCCGAAGCCTCCCGAGGCGAAGATGCGAGCCGCAATGCAAATGAACCCGATTCGGCCTCGTTACGCACAGCGCAGGTGGCCAGCCTTTCGGAGAAGGTGAAGCCCGCCGCCGGGTGTGAAGCATCGAGCACGAGCAGCACACGGACCTGCCGGGGTGGTTGGGGGCAGCGCGCATCGACAGACGACTTGATGGACCTGGGAGACCCTCCAGTCCGGGTGGGACCCGAACGCGGGCGGGAAGAAATAACCGACCGCGGGACTGGAGGGAGTCGGCGGGGCCAGTAGTAGCGACGAGACGGGGTAACGCCCGTGGAGCGAAGAGGCC
>JANOGB010000520.1:0-2996 GCA_031413955.1 Planctomycetota bacterium
GAGGGCAGGCTGCTCGGCACGCCGACCTACATGAGCCCCGAGCAGGCGCGCGGCAAGCCGGTCGACAAGCGCACGGACATCTGGGCCTTCGGCTGCGTGCTGTTCGAGTGTCTGTCGGGCAAGCGCGCCTTCGATGGCGCCACGATGACGGACCTGCTCGCGGCGATCGTCCACGAAGAGCCGGACTGGGCTGCGCTGCCGGCGTCCACGCCGGGGCCGGTGCGCGACCTCTTGCGGCGTACCCTGCAAAAGGACGCGCAGGCTCGCCTGCGCGACATCGGTGAGGCGCGCATCACCCTGACGGCACAGCTCGCGGCGCCGGCGCCGGCACGGGAGAAGCAGGAGAAGACCGCTCGATCGTCCGGCCTGCGCTGGTGGCAGGTCGCCCTCGGAGCCGTGTTCCTCGTGCTGTTCTTCGCCTGGGTCGTCGGCCGGCTGTCCTGGTTGCCCGAGCGGATCTGGGGCAACGAGCCGGGCGCCGCGGGCGAGCAGCGCGGGCCCGAGGTGCTGCGCACGCCGACGTCGGCGGGAGCGGCGACAACGGCCGCGGACGAGCGCCCCTCCATCGCCGTGCTGCCCTTCGTGAACATGAGCGGGGATCCCGAGAATCAGTTTTTCTCCGACGGCGTCTCGGAGGAGATCCTCAACCTGCTCGCCAAGCTCGGCAAGATGCGCGTCGCCTCGAGAACCTCGGCCTTCGCGCTGCGTGACGCAACCCTGGACGTCCCGACCATCGCCAAGCGCCTGGGCGTCGAGCACATCGTCGAGGGCAGCGTCCGGCGCGCCGGTGACAAGGTGCGCGTCACCGTGCAGCTGATCGACGCGACAAAGGACACGCACCTGTGGTCGGAGACGTACGACCGCAAGCTCGAGGACATCTTCGCCGTGCAAGACGACATCGCCAAGTCGATCGTCGCGGCGCTGCAGCTCACCCTGGAGCCGGGCAAGGTCCCCGCGAACGAGGAACCCGAGACGGTCTTCGAGGCCTACGAGCTGTACCTGCGCGGGCGCTCTCTCTGGCACCAGCGCGGCGACGCAAACCTGCGCCGCGCGATCGAGCTGTTCGAGCAGGCCGTGGCGATCGACCCCGAGTTCGCGCGCGGTTGGAGCGCGTTGGCCGTCGCGTGGAGCAACATCCCGGCCTACTCGAACTACCTGATGGAGAACGCGCTGCCGAAGATCGAGGAGTACGCCCGGCGCGCGCTGGCGCTCGATCCCGAGCAATTCGATGCGCGTGTGGTCCTGGCGGACTGCGGCATCCACGAGCGGCGGTGGTCAGAGGTGCTGGAAGCCTACGAGGGCTTCCATGCCGAGAAGCCCGGCGACGCGACCTGCTTGATGTGGTTCGGCGACTACCTGTGGAAGCTGGGATACCTGGAGCGCGCCCGAGAGATCTTCGCTCAGGCCTTGAAGGCGGACCCCACCTACTCGCCGTTGCTCGCGAGCTACGCAGATGTCTGTCTGCGGAGCGGAGACCTCGTGCTGGCGCGGGACCTCGCGCGGGCCTCCGCGGACCTGGGACGAGACAGAGTCGGCCCGCTGGCAATGCTCGCGATCAGCGCAGGCGACTTCGCGGCCGCGCGGGCTCCGCTGGCCAAGACGCTCGCTCTCCTGGGCCTCGACGAGCAGGCCGTGGGCGTGCTGCTGGAGGGGCTCGCCGACACGTCGCGGCGACCGGCCGCGCTCGCGATCCTCGCTGGAATCTCGACCGGCATCCAGGAACGACGCCTCGGCTACTTCGACATCGATTTCGTGCTCGACCTGTATCACTCCCTCCACGACCTGGACGGTTTCTTCGCGCTTGCGAGCGCGATGTCCGAGCACGGCTATGCATCGGTCGAGGAGGCCTTCTGGGGACCGAAGTACCGCGACGTCCGTGGCGACCCGCGCTTCGAGGAGTTCGTCAAGAAGCGCGGCCTGCTCGACTTCTGGCGCGAGCATGGCTGGCCGGACGAGTGCAGCGCCGCGGGCGACGGACTGCGGTGCGGGTACTGAACCAGGTTCATCGCCGCACACTGCGCTCTGTGTGGCCATGAACCTGGTTCAGTAACTGTGGATGTCGAGCATGAGCGCGCGCTCGGTGCCCTCGAGGGTCCAGACGCGACCGCGCAGAGTCCCGTCTTTCTCGAAGTCGAAGCGCACGACGTGCGGGACGACCCGGTCACCCTCGTAGCCCTGCAGGTCGAGTTGCAAGACGCCGCCGTCGAGCATGGCCAGTTCGCCCTCGTACACGCCGCCCCGGTTGGACAGCGCAAGGCAGCGCAGCGCGCCGGTTCCGGTGTGGTGATAGAAGTACGCGTCGAGCAGGTGCGTGGGCTCACTGTCCTTGGTCAGCGCAAACGTGCGCGCGTAGATCCCGTCGGCGTACGGGACCCACTCGAAGGTCGACTGGATGTGGAAGGCATCTCCGGCGGCCCAGTCGCCCTTGGCCTCCCAAGTGTGGCCCAGGAGCGATTCGAGGGGCTTCAGGCGCTCCGAGAGTTTCGGTGCCTCGCCCACGGTGGGCGAGCGCGGCGCGGGAGACCCCTTGGAACGGAAGTGGTCCCACTCGTTGTTCGGCTCGAGGCCGGCGGGGCCGGTCGCCTCCAACAGTACGTCGTGGTACTTGTCGGGACCGTCGAAGGTCCAACGCAGGCCCAGCTTGCGGAGACCGCTGGTCTGGTAGAGGTCGAAGACGCCGTCCGCGGTCTCGCCCTCGAACTGGATCGTGCCTTCGCTCACGCCTCGAACGGCAGGACTCAGGCCCAGCAGGCAGACCTGCTTGCGACCCGGGTGCCAGTAGAAGACCTGCAGCTCGCGCCACGGCTCGGCGACCACGCCCGACCCCGACCCATCGGTCATCACGCGCATCGAGTGCTGGCCCGGACCCCAGTGCCAAGTGTCGAACGTGCTCGTCCCCGCCAGAGCCGTCATCTGCCACTCGCCGGGCACCATGCGAGCGAAACTCGCCATCGGGTTGACGACCCCGAAGGGCGCGGGTTCCTGCGCCGGCTTGG
>JANOGB010000521.1:0-1562 GCA_031413955.1 Planctomycetota bacterium
CGCGCGGCCATCGCGACTCTCGGCCGGCACCCCCTGGCCCCTCCCTGGCTCTTTTTCTCGGGAGACCTGCGCCTGGGGGGCCCCTGGCGTCCCCGGCAGAATAGTCTGGGTGCTTGCCGATGAGGAACGCAAGATTCGGGCGCAGATGAAGGAGGACACGAGCGCGAACCGAGCGCGCGAACGCGAGGCCCGCTGGCAGCGGCTCGCCGCGCTGGTGGAGCTGGCCGAGTCCCGCGGCCTGACCGCGCTCAGCGACAAGCAGGTCTGGAGCCTCTCGACCCTGTACCGCGCCCTGATGACGCACCTCGCCCTGGCGCGTTCGATGGGCGCGCCGGCGAGCGTGCTGCAGGAGCTGAATCGGCTGGCCACGCGCTGCCACGCCTTGATTTACGGACGCTCAGCGGGCGGCGCCGGCCGGTGGTTGTGGCTGTGGAGCTTGCTGGCGTTTCCCGTCACGGTGCGGCGCACGCTCGGCTACCACGCACTGGCGCTGGCGCTGCTCGTCCTCGGCGGTTTCTACGGCTACTTCGGCGCGGCCCGGCATCCCGAGTGGGCGCTCGAGATGGTGATGCCCGGTGACGAGCGCACGCCCTACGCCAGCCGCGCCGAGCTGCTCGCGAGCCTGCGGCAGGGCCAGCCGGAGTCGCGCCAGGCCGAGCGAGCGGCCGACGACTCCGACGAAGACGGCGAGGAAGAGGACGGTGGCGAGCGCAGTGGGCGCGCGTCCGGCCTCGGCGAGAAGAGTGCCTTCGCCGCCATGCTGTGGCAGAACAACACGAAGGTCGCGCTGACGTCCTTCTTCTCGGGCCTGCTCGCCGGGATCCCGACCGCGCTCCTGATCACCTACAACGGTTCCCTGCTCGGCACCTACAGCCACATCTTCCACGCGCACGGCCTGGCCCACGAATGGTGGGCCTGGATCCTGCCGCACGGCGTCACGGAACTGCTGGCGCTGGTGTTGCTTGCGGGCGGCGGCCTGTGGATCGGACGCATGCTCCTCTTGCCCGGACAGGCGCGCCGCCTGGAGCTCTTCCGCGCGGCGCGCGGCGACCTCTTTCGCCTGGCGCTGTTCGCCTTCCTCATGCTGCTCTTCGCCGCCCTGGTCGAATCCTTCGTGCGCCAGTCGGGCCTCTCCGATCCGGCGCGCTACGCCTTCGCGGCGGGCACGGCCGTGCTGTGGGCGGCCTACCTCGGTTTCGCGCGCACTCCGGCGCGCCTGGCGCAACGCATCCTCGCCGCCCGCAGCGTGGCCGAGCGCGCCGTGCCGCTGCCGGACGAGCGCGACTTCTCGGCGCTGTTGCGCTGACCTGACAACTCGACGACGCAGCATGGTGGATGCGTGCGTGTGTCGCTCGCTCGTCGGGGCCCCGCCTTCGCGCGGGAGCGAGGTGGCCGGCCCGTGGCGCCCGTGCAGTCGAGCTCGCCCGGGTTCAGCCGCAGGCTGAAGCCGGGCGTGGTTCGACCGCCCCCTTCGGCAACTCCAGCAACCCGATCAACCCGAGCCTGCGCCACCCGACCGCAAGCAGCCAAGTCTTCGCCCGCTCGAGCAACCTCGGACTCGA
>JANOGB010000522.1:0-4986 GCA_031413955.1 Planctomycetota bacterium
CACGGCGGCACGCCGCCGGTCGACTCACGCACGCTCGGCCGTTTCCTCGAGGAAGCGCAGGTCACGGGGCAGCTCGACCACCCTGGCATCGTGCCCGTGCACGAACTCGGTCTCGCGTCCGACGGCCGCGTGTACTTCACGATGCGCCTGGTGAAGGGCGTGGACCTGCGCCAGATCTTCGAGCATGTCGTGAGCGGCCACGACGGTTGGAATCCCACGCGCGCACTGGGCGTGCTGCTCAAGGTGTGCGAGGCGATGAGTTACGCGCACGACAAAGGTGTCGTGCACCGCGACCTCAAGCCCGCCAACATCATGGTGGGCAAGTACGGCGAGGTGTACGTGATGGACTGGGGTCTGGCGCGCGTGCTGGGCCAGCAGGACCGCCACGACGTGCGACTGCGGCCGGACATGCCGACGAGCGTGTCGGTGCGCACGGAACGGCGCGAGGAACGCAACGACACAGCGGACTCGCCGCTGGTGACGATGGACGGCGACGTCGTCGGCACGCCGGCCTACATGCCGCTGGAGCAGGCGCGCGGCGAGGTCGAAGCGCTCGGCCCGCACTCGGACGTGTACGCGGTGGGCGCGATGCTCTACCACCTGCTCGCGGGCCAGATGCCGTTCGTGCCGCGCAACACGCGCGTTTCGGCGCACACGGTGCTCATGCGCGTTCTCGAAGGCCCGCCGCGGCGGCTCTTGGAGCTCGCGCCGCGCGCGCCGGCCGAGCTGATCGCGATCTGCGAGAAGGCGATGGCGCGCGATGCGCGCGAGCGCTACCCGAACATGCCGTCGCTGGCGGAGGATCTGCGGGCGTACCTCGAGCGACGCGTGGTGCGTGCCTACGAAACGGGCACGTGGGCCGAGACGAGGAAATGGGTGCAGCGCAACAAGCCGCTGTCGGCTTCGCTCGCGGCGGCCGCGCTGATCGCGGTCGCGAGCATCGCGTGGATCGGCACGAAGAACGCCGAACTCGCGACCAAGAGCGCGGAAGTCGAAGCCACGAACGAGAAGCTCGCTTCCGCGAACTCGGGGCTCACCGAAGCGAAGCGGCGTGCGGACGAGAAGACGGACGAAGCGCGCCTCAACGCCGAGTCGGCCAATCTCCTCAAGGACGCGGCCGTCGCACAGGCCCGCGAGCTGCGGGTGCGCGGCCTGATCCAAGACCTGGCGGCGTTCGAAGCGCTCGACGACACGCTGGAGCACGCGCGCTCCCAGTCGCGGCCGGCGTACGAGTGGTGGTTGGAGCGTGCGCAGCGGCTGGTGGATGGCGTCAAGGACGTCGCGCAGCAGGAGCAGAGGACCGGGCTCAGTCCGCGCGAGCAGGCGGTGAACGCGACGGACTGGTCGCCGGGTCTGGCGGATGCGGAAGAGCGGCTGGTCGAGCTGCGCGAGCGCGCCCTGCCGTACAGCGCGGCCGAGTGCGACAAGGACCGACGCACGTATCCGCGCGCGAAGGATCTGGTCGTGCAACGCGCAAGGTTGCAGTGGCTGGCGCGCATGCTGGGGTTGGAGGCTTGGCCGACCGAAGCGGAGGTCGAAGCGGACGTGGACGCCCGACTCTCTGGGGACGTGCTGTGTGCGGCCGAGTCATTGCTCGATTACGCGGGGGCGCGGGTGAGCTCCGAGGAGCTCGGCGAGCGTGCTTTCAGCCGGAATTTCGGCCACGAAGTCGAGTCCCTCGTGCTCGCCCGCCGCGCGGTCGCGGCGGCATCGGACGAACAGCGCCCCGTGTACCGGCAGACTCTGGCCCGCGCGCTCGCTTTGACCGGCCGCTTCGACGAGGCGCTGGCCATGGAATACGAGGCCCTCGGGGAACTCGAGGCGCGCGAGACGCTCCAGGCGCAAGGCAACGGCCAGCCCAAGAAGATGGCGGAACTGATCGCGGGTTTGGCCCAAGTCGAACGACAGGTTGCTCGCTGGCGGCGTGGGCAGCTTGCGCGACGACGGACCGAGCACGCTGCCGTCGCGCAGGCAGTCGCCGAACTCGAGCGTGAGTCGAACGAGCGTCGCACCTGGCGCTTCGCGGAGAGCGACGATCAGTGGTGGCACGACCGGCTCGGCGTGCTTGTGCGCGACCTCGGCCGGCTCGAGGAGCGCATCGCGATCGCCGAGCGCAGCGTGCGCGAGCCCGCGGCGGCCGCGTCCTGGAAGTCCGCGATCGAAGCCATCGCGGCGAGCGAGAAATACCGCGGGGTGAAGTGGCCGAGCGGCGATCGACTGACGCCGCAGCTCGGTCTGGTCCCGATCGGTCCAGATCCCGCGTCGGGTCTGTGGGAGTTCTCGCACCTGGCGTCCGGCCATGTCGCCACGCGCGCCGACGACAAGACGATCGCGTTGGAGCCCGAGATGGGCCTCGTCTTCGTGCTGCTCCGCGGCGGTCGCGTGCCGGTCGAGGAAGGAACAGCGGACTACCCGGTCATCCAAGATGCAGAGCTGACGAAGATCGACCTCGATCCGTTCTTCCTCTCGAAGTACGAGATGACGGACGGGCTGTGGGATCGGCTCGGCGGCTTTCGGCGCGCGGGGGAGCGGGGCGCAGAGTCGTTGCTCCCGGTCACCGGCATCAGTTGGGACGACTGCTCGGCGGCGCTCTCGCGCAGCGTGGGGTGGCTGTGCTTGCCGACGGAAGCGCAGTGGGAGTACGGCTGCCGCGCGGGCACGACGACGCCGTGGTGGACGGGGAAGGACGAGAGCAGCCTCCACGGAGCAGCCAACATCCGTTTTGATGGGGTCGAATACGGCAACGCGATCCAGCTCCTCGGTTCCTTGCGCGCCAACCAGTTCGGCCTGCACGACGTTCACGGCAACGTGTGGGAGTGGTGCCGGGACACGTTTCATTATTCGGACAAGTCGGTCCGTCAACCCGGCGACGGCTTCATCGACGAGTCCGATGCGAGTGTGCGCGTGCTCCGCGGCGGCATCCCCTGGAACGACGCCGAGGTCGCGCGCTCGTCGCAGCGCTACGGCGACGCGCCCGACAACCGCAGCGGCGGCGGCGGCCTTCGTCCCGCCGTGGGCATCACGCCTTAGTCACTTCACGACTTCACCTGGCTGGAGATCGTCGAGAACGCGACGACCAGGCGGGACGCCGAAGCGGCGTGCGCAGCCGCCGCCGGCGATCCGCCGACACAGGCAGGCAGACCGGAGCGATTTTTTTATTGTCGCCCTCGCGTGGCTTCACGCTGATTCGCCCAGATGGGGCTGGCGTGGGCCTGCTGGTCCCTTCATCAGGCGCTGGCCGTGGTGAGCCCTCGAACAACGCGCGGCGGATCGACTCGCGAAAGTACCGTTCCCGTCAACGCACCGCCGATGCTGCTCCGCGGCTCGTTCGTCGCGCCGGCGCTTGCGCGACCTCGGCTCGCGGCGCTACGCTTCAGCCTGCGCCGCGCGCGAGCAAAGTGCGCGCACGAGTTCCCCCGCGTCTCTGGGAAAACGAGCTCCGAACCGAGGTCGGGTCTCCCGGCGCGCGCTCTTTCTCCATACCCCGCATTGGGTAGAGGATCCCCGACAACGCAGGCGCGTGCTCCGCGGCGGCAACCACTGGAACGACGCCGAGAACGCACGCTCGTCGCAGCGCAACGGCAACGCGCCCGACAACCGCAACGACGACAACGGCCTTCGTCCCGCCAATGCATCGCAACGCCAGATCGCGCAGGCCCTGCCTGCGCGCCGAGCAATCGATGCCCAGATCCACTACCCGTGCCGCGGGCAACGAGCCCGCGGCCGAATCCAAGCGCGGGGTCGGGTGACACGCTCGCCCGACTCCGCGTTTCCCTGGACCGACTCGCCGAGCCGGGGCGGTATCTACTGCATGTCGTCCACCACGATCCGCGGCGCGTTCGCGCGCGATGCCACCTACAGGCCGGGTATCTGCACTTGGACGCAGTCCAGGATCCCGAACTGTCGGGCCATGCTCTTCACATGCCCACGCTGGATGCTGACGTTACTGCGCTTCCCGTGCGGTCCAAGTGGAAGCATGAACGGCGCTCCCGCTGGTGGATATACCCACCAGTTGTGCTTCTTCGCGGTGGCCTTGTAGCCGGGAAGGCAGTGATTGAGCGCTCGCCACACTTCGGCGAGCGCCACCATGCCGCTCGTTGCCACGCTCAGGCTGCCGTGAGCAAGCCAACTTCGAGGACGTTCTCGGATGAGTCGTGTTGCTGCTGCGTCAGTTCGACAACGTCGAATGTCACCTCGTGGTCAGACTGTTCCCGCTTCAGCGTCGGGTCGACGTACTGCGTGCGCCTCACCTCGGCGAGCGCTGCGTCCCACTCTGCCGTGAATCCTGGCGTGGTCGAGTTGAGGAACTCGGTGCAGGCTTGCTTGAACGCCTCGAACGAGTGCGACTCGCTCGCGATGTCGAATAGGACGGTGACCCACGCATTCCTGAACGCCGTAAAGGCGGCGCCTCGATCCGCACCACCGGCTGCGAATCCGACCGGAGCTACGCCGGAGATCCACGTCTCGTCGCCTTCTTCGAGAAGCGCGCGTCCATACATGCGGACACCGGCTAGGAAGCCATTGCCGAACACGGGCTGTTGGAACGAGAAGAGAAGCGGGAGTGCCATCTGAATCGGCCACGTCGGCTGCGCGGCGCATGACGGGAATATCGGCCAAGTCCCGAGCCTGCTGGCGCTCAGAATTCTACCAACCAAGCCGCCCGGCGGTTTCCGACCGCCTTTCTTGCCGGGTGGAACCATTGTTTTTCAGTAATCCATACCCACGACCATCCCGTGGCTCGCGGGTGACAGGCAAGGCCATCTAGCCCGCCTTCGCCGGCGGATAGCTCGTCAACCGCCCGCCCCTGATCTTCTCCTCGCGCTCGATCAGCACGACGAGTTCGAGCATCGTCATCGGCTTCGAAGCGATACCAGCCGCGACAGCGGGTGTCGTCTTGAGCGTCTGATGCTTGCGGACGAAGTTGTAGTGGAAGTAGTGGCCCCGCGGCCCCTCAAACCAGGCGGCAACTACCCTGACGCCGGGGGG
>JANOGB010000523.1:0-7511 GCA_031413955.1 Planctomycetota bacterium
CGCTACCTCGTCTCCCCTCAGGGCAAGCTCAAGATCACCGCCGCGCTCGCGGCACGCCAAGCCTCGGTCGCCAAGCTGGTTGCCAACGCCGCTTGAAAAGTCTTGCTCGCCCTGCAAGCGGCCGGCGAATAGAAGATCAGAGCGGCGCGCGGAGGCCCGCGTGCTGGACGAGGCGGGCGCGGCGACGCTCGTCCAGCGCGACCTCGACCAGATCGACGCGGCACGGAGCCCCACGCGCGAGGCCAGCGGCCGCACGCCACAGGCGCGCAAGCTGGTCGCGCCCGAGGCGCATGCCCGGGCGAAAGCGCCGGCCCATGCGGCCGGTCTTGACCTCGATCACCACCAGGGTGTCGCCCTCTCTGAAGACGAGGTCGATCTCGGCCCAGCGCGTTTCCAGGCGCCGCGCGAGGAAGCGCCAGCCGCGCGCCCGCAGCGCCCGCTCGACCAGGCGCTCGCCCGCACTGGCGAACAACGGGTCACGGGCGGCGAGCGTGCGCAGCGCCAGGCGCGGCGCCCAGCGCGCGAGCAGCGCCCGCGCGCAGCGGATCAGACCTTGCTGGGCTCGGCCTTCTCCTCGAGCGCGACTTCCTTCTCCGCCTCGATCACGCTCTGGATCGCGGTGCGCGAGAAGCGCAAGCGGACGTTGTCCGCCACCTGCAACACGGCCACCTCGGTCGTGGTCGTGATGACCGTCCCGTAGATGCCGCTCGAGGTCATCACCCGATCGCCCTTCTTCAGAGCCTCGAGCATCGTCTTGCGCTGCTTCTGCTTCTTGCGTTCGGGCATGATCAGCAGGAAGAAGAACAGGGCGCCCACGAGCAGCAGAGGGAAAATCGGTCCGCTGAGGAGGCTCGGCGCCGCAGCGGAAGGGGCCGGCGTCGCGACGCCGTCCTGGATCGAGTAGAGCAGGGGGAAGGGGAGGATCATGGTGGGTCTTTTGGGCGCGGCACGATACCCGATCCGCCCGCGCCTCCCAAACCTCCCCTGGCTGCTGGTCGCCCGGCGCCGTAGCCTGGTTGCTCGACTCCCCGGAGTCGGCTCCGGCCCGAATCTCCTCCGAGAAAGCATGGATTCCCTCCGAGACAGCGCGCCGCGCGCGCGGGTCGTCGTCGCCATGAGCGGCGGGGTCGACAGTTCGGTGGCGGCCTGGCTGCTCGCCCGGGAGGGCTACGAGCTGGTCGGCCTGTTCATGCGCAATGGGGTCCATGTCGAGGAAGCGGAGGTCAAGAAGAAGTCCTGCTGCTCGGTAGGAGACGCGCGCGACGCCCGCATGGTTGCAGCCGCGCTCGGGATTCCGTTCCAGGCCGTCGACCTGGCGGACGAGTTCGGCGGCATCATCCGCTACTTCATCGCGGAGTACGCCGCGGGCCGCACGCCCAATCCCTGCGCGGTCTGCAACCGCGATCTCAAGTTCGGGCGCCTGTTCGACTTCGCGGCCGAGCTCGGAGCCGAGTACGTGGCCACGGGCCACTACGCGCGCATCGAGCACAAGCATGGCCGGCCGCACGTCCTGCGCGGGCTCGATCGCGACAAGGACCAGTCCTACCAGCTATTCTGCGTGCGCGAGGAGAACCTGGCACGCACGCTGCTCCCGCTCGGCGGCCTGCGCAAGAGCGCGGTCCGGGGTCTGGCCGCCGAGGCCGGGATCCGCACGGCCGAGAAGCCGGACAGCCAGGAGATCTGCTTCGTGCCCTCCAACGACTACCGCGTGCTGCTCGAGCAGCGCGGCGTCGAGCTGCATCCGGGCGCGCTGGTCGACACGGCCGGAAAGCGGCTCGGCGAGCACGCGGGTACCGAACACTTCACGATCGGCCAGCGCCGCGGCGTGGGCGTGGCCGCGGGCGTGCCGCTGTACGTGGTGGCGGTCCTGCCGGAGAGCGGCACGGTGGTGCTCGGCTCGGCCGCGGAGTGCGGCAGCCGCGCGCTGGTCGCCTCCGCGCTGAACTGGATCGGCTTCGACCCGCCCGCCGGGCCGTTTCGAGCCGAGGTGCAGGTGCGCTATCGACACCGGGCGGTTCCTGCCACGGTCGAGCTCGCCCGAGGCGAAGCGCGCGTAGTCTTCGACACGCCCGAGAGTGCCGTGGCTCCCGGCCAGGGCGCTGCGCTGTACCACGGCGAGCGGCTGCTGGGCGGCGGCTGGATCGCGCGCACGGAACCGGTCTGAGAGGCCGAGCAGGAATCGATGATACAGCCTCTCAGATGTCTTCTGGCGCAGCGCCTGACGGCGCTGCTTCCCGTTCGCGAGCAATTCTTGCTCGCTCTCTGAGGCGTGGGCCGGCAGCGCTGGACGACGACGCTCTGGCTGGGCGCGATGCTGTGTCTCGCGCTGGCGGCCTGGTTGTTCTGGCCGCGCAGGGTCGCCGGCCGCGACACGGCGCCGCGGCTGCGCGTGGCCCTGGTGGACGTGTCGGCCAGCACCGTGCGGGCGCGTGGCTGGCTGCCGTGGGTGCGCGCCGAGCTGCGCGAGCAGGCAGGAGAAGCGCGGGCCGCCGGCCAGGAGCTCGCCGTGGTGTCCTTTGCCAACGGCCTCGCCACAGGTTTCGGGCCGGGCGACCCGGCGCGCTTCCTGGAAGAGCTGGAGGGCCGCGCGGGCGCACCATTCGAGCCCATGGCCGAGCTCGGACAAGAGGCAACGCTGCTCGCCGCCGCGCTGGAGGGAGTGGAGCCCTGGCTTTCTGACCCCACGCGTCCGGCGGGCGAGCTGGCGCTGCTCGGGCCGCTGACCTTCACTGGCCGTAGCCCGGTGGCGGTCCTGGCGCGGCTGCGGGCCGCCGGAGTGGCGCTCGCGCCGCGCGCTCCGCCAGCAGCAGAAGAGAGCGACCTCGGCTTGCTCGAGCTCGTGCTCGCGCCACGCGTCGAGCGCGGTGCGCCCTTGGTCGCTCTGGCGCGCCTGGTGCTGCGGCGCGGGACGGCGACCCTCGGCACGGCGCGCCTGAGCCTCGAGAGCGAGTGCGACGGCGTCGTCCACGAGCGCTCGTTCGAGCTCGCGCTGCCCGGCGTGGATGGAGAGTTCGAGCTGCCCCTCGAGGCCGGCCCAGCGGGCCCGGGGCGGAACGAGCTCCGCGCGCGAGTCTCCTGGTCGTCGGGCCCGGACCCGCTGTCCGAGAACGACCGGGCGCAGGCGAGCTGCGTGGCGACGGGCGCAGGCGTGATCGGCGTCGCCGTGAGCCCGGAGGCGCGCGCCGCGGCCGAGGAGTGGCTGGCACCGCGCGGGCGCTCGCGTCTGGCCGGCCTGCAGTTCGCGTTCTACGCACCGTCCGAGCTCGAAGAACGGCTGGCCGAGCTGGATGCCGTGGTGAGTTTCGACCTCGCCACGGGCGAGCTCGCCGCGCCCCTGCTCGCAGCCTTCGTGCGCCGCGGGGGCGGCTGGCTGGCGCTCGCCGGCTGGCGTTTCCTCGGCGACTGGATCCCCGGCGCGAGCGGGACCCTGGAGAGCCTCTTGCCCTGTGAGCCGGCCGGCAGCGAGTCACGGCCGCGCGACGTGGTGCTCCTCGTGGACGGCTCGGGCAGCATGGAAGGCGCGGCCTTCGAGAGCGTGCGCGCCGCGGCCCTCGAGCTCGTCGCGGCGGCCTTGCCGAGCGATCGCGTGAGCCTGCGTTTCTTCGGCGAACGGCTCGAACCCGAGCAGCTCCTGAAGGAACGCTCCTCCGAGCGCATGCCGGAGGCGGCGCGCGCTGCGCTGCGCGGGCTCCTGCAGGCGCGCGTGCCCACGGGCGCGACGCTGCTCCTGCGCTCCCTGAGCGAGTTTCGCGCCACCGTCGGAGAGCACGAGACGCTCTTGCTGCTGCTGACCGATGGCTGGGACCGCGAGGCGGGCGCGAACGAGCGCGGCGCCGCCGAGCGCGTGGGCGCGGAGCTGCGCGCGGCGCGCGTGCGGCCGGTGGTGATCGGCGTCGGGCAGCCGAATCTCGGACTGCTCGCGGCCCTGGCCGGCGGCGCCCATCACGTGCAGGGCGTCAGCTCGTTCGGCGATCTGCAGGCGGTCTTCCGGCGCGAGCTGCACGCGCCGCGCCTGCGCGAGGGCGAGCTCGAGCTGGGACTCGCGACGCGCGCGCCCGGCTCCCTGGCGGACGAGGTGGCCAGCGCGGCGAGTCCCTCGAGTCCCTCGAGTCCGATGCACGCGCCGCTCCCACTCGAGCGCTTCGTGCGCAATCGCCTGCGCGCCGGAGGCGAGGCGCTGTGGACGAGCGCGGATGGCGAGCCGGTGCTCTCCCTGGCACGCGCCGGGCTCGGCCGCACGGCGTTCTTCGCCTCGCGTCCGGGTGCGGGCTGGGCCAGCCGGCATGCGCGCGACGCGGAGAGCTTCGCTGGCCTGTTGCGCTGGCTGGTGCGCGGGCCCGAGCGCGAGGAGCAACCGCGCGCGCGCCTCGCGAGCGACGTGCTGCGCGTCACCGGCCTGTCGGCGCGCACACCGGTCGAGCTGCGCGCCGAGCTCCTGGGGGGCGGGGGCGCACGGGTGCTCGGCGAGCGCACGCTCCTCCCGCCCGACCAGCTCGGGTTCGACGTGCTGCACACGCGCCAGGCCACTCAGAGACGCGAGGAATGGGCCGAAGACGGGCTGTTCCTGCGCCTCGGGGGGGGGCTCGAGTCCGAGCTCTTGTTGGCCGTCGAACGCTCTCTGCCCGACGAGTTCGCCGGGCGCGAACGCGGCGTGTCCGCTGCCTGGCTGAGCCCGGAATCCACGCCGCGTTCGAGCCCCGCGGGAGGCGCGACGGGTTCGCGGCCGGCGGCCCTGCTGGCCGTGGTCCTCGGCCTGGCGCTGCTCTTCGCGGCCGGTGTGGCCGGGGCGAGCGGGTCAAGGAGTTCGAGACTCCAGCCGATAGACGGCCGCAGCGCGAAAGAAAGGCCGTCCCCGGAGATTCTCTCATGAGCTCGAAGCGATTCCTGTTGCCTGCCCTGTTCCTGGTTGCCTGCGTGAGCACGAGCGATGTGCGCGACGACCACCCGTTCGTGGATTCGCCCTGGATCGCGGCTTCGCCCTTGCTCACCCAGCAGATCGAGGACGAGGCCGCGCGCCTGCCCTACAGCCACGGCTTCGATCGGCTGGAGCAGATCCGCTGGTTCGCCGCGATCGGCGAGCCGGCCTATCCGGTTCTCCTGCGTCTGGCCGCCGACCCGCGCGACGACGTGGCCGCGGCGGCCCTGGCGGCGCTCGGAGCGACGCGCGACGCGCGCCTGGTGTCGTCCATCTGCGAGCTCGACTGGTCCGAGCAACGTGGGCGCAGCGACCTCGGGCTCGAGCGCGCGCGCACCCTCATCCGCCTGGGGGACTGGAGCGAGATCCCGGTGCTCGTCGCGGGTCTACGCGACGAGCGTCTGTTCACGCGTTCCCTGTGCCTGGACGCCCTCAAGGAGGCGACTCACGAGACCCAAGGTTTCGATGCGCGGGCCGAGCAGGGCCAGCGCGAGAAAGCGGTCGTGCGCTGGGAGCAGTGGTGGCTCCAGCGCTCGAACGAGGGCATCTTGCCGGGCGAGTGAGCGCGTAGCCGCGCCTCATCGGCAACGACCTCTCACTCTGCGGCACGCAGGCGCGTGACCAGCGCCTGGAAGCGCGAATCCGAGCGCAGGCGCGATAGGTCGTCGTCTTCTAGCAGGTGGGCCGTGTCGCGGTAACCCAGGGCGAACGCCTGCTCGAGCGCATCCATGGCCGCATCCGTTCGAGCCAGGAGCGCCAGCGAGCAGGCCAGGTTGTAGTGCACGGTCGGATCGCCGGGGGCGAGTTGCACGAGCCGCTGGTCGGCGCACAGCCCTTCCTCCAGCCGCCCGAGGCGCGTGAGGAGGGTGGCGAGCTCACTCAAGGCCTCGAAGTTGTCCGGGTGTCGCGTCAGGGCCCGCCCCAGGAACTCGACCAGGAACTCCTGGCCCAGGTTGTCCAGCCTTTCCTCGAGCTCGGCGGGCAAGGAGAATGCGCCACTGCGACTCATGCCGCCATGGTCGGCGTCTTGCAGGCGGAAGGGAAGACGACGCCCTGGCGAAACGCGGGCAGCCACCGTGGGGACCGCTTTCGACGCACGGCTGGGCGGAAGAATGCCGGCCGCGCGAGCGAGATCGCTCGCCGCGATCCGGCCAGCCCCATGGTGGCGTCCGAGCCCCCGACCTAGGAAACTGTCGCCGAGAACGCCACTCTGCCGGCACGCGATATGAGCGACACCGTCATGAACCTCTCTTTCTGCGATCTGTGCAACGAGTCGATTCCCCAGGCCGATCTCGAGCTGGGGCGCGCGGTGCGGCGCAACGAACGCCTGATCTGTGCCGCCTGCGAGGCGGCCATGAGCGCGGGCGTCACGCGACCCGAATCCGCGCCCGCTGGACCCGTGCCGGCGCACCTCGCTGCGCCCGCGGCCGCGCCGGCCCCCAGTTCTTCCTCGGTGGCCGCGGTGGCCCTCGCGTTCTCCTCGGTCGCGCTGGTCGCCGGGGTCGGTGCCAGCGCCTACTTGTTCTGGCGCCTCGAGGAGCAAGCGACCCTCCGTGAGCGACAGATCGCCGAGCTGGAGCGCGCCGCGCCCGAGCCCGCTCGCACGGTGTCGGCCGCGCTCAAGGAGGAGGCCGCTGCGCGTGAGAGCGAGGCGGCCGAGTTGCGTAGCACGCACCAGGCGTTGACGGCGCGCGTGCAGGAGCTGGAGCAGGCCGCGGCCGAGGGCGCGGCCCTGGAACGGCGGATCGACAAGCTCGACGAGCGACTGGCGACCCTCGACGACCTCGCCAGCCGCGTCCAGCACCAGACGGGAGCCATGGATCAGCTCACGCTGACGGTTGCCGAGCTCGTGGCCGCGCGCGCGCGCGCGCCGGAACACGTGTCCGAGGCGAGCCGGGTCGCGCAGTCCGCCGCGCCCGCGCCGCTCGCGCCCGCGCCCGGCAATGCTCCCTGGCAGAAGTGGGTCCCGGATCTCCTCAGCCCCGATTCGGGAACGCGCTGGCAGGCCGTGCAGTCCCTGGGGGACACGCACGACGTCGCCGTCGTCCCGCACGTGGTGCCGATGCTCGAGGACGCGGACATCTTCGTGCGCATGGCCGCGTGCCGGCACCTCGGCGATCTCGGCTCGGTCGCGGCCATCCCGGCCCTGATCGAAGCGCTCGAGGACGAGGAGGCTTCGGTGCGCGAGGCCGCGCTCGTCTCGCTGCGCGGGCTCTCGGGGCAAGCCATCCCGTTCGACCCCATCGCGCGCGACGGCGACCGCTCGAAGCGTGTAAAGGCCTGGCGCGATTGGTGGGAGCAAGCCTCCAAGGAGCTGCTCGGCCCCGGCAAGCCCCGCGGGAAGAGCTGAGCGCTTCGCCGATGCTTCACACTCCCGGAGTAGACTGCGCGCCTCCCCCGCAGGGGCGTGCGGCGTGCAGCCGGGGCGCCACCGAGCCTGTCGAGCCCCCGCGAGAGACCCCCCACACGACCGCCACATGACTCATCCCGTCACGCTGATCCGAGGCGATGGTACCGGTCCGGAGCTGGCCGCCGTCGCGCGCGAGGTGCTCGATGCGACCGGCGTCCCGATCGAGTGGCACGAGGCCGAGGCCGG
>JANOGB010000524.1:0-7044 GCA_031413955.1 Planctomycetota bacterium
CGCAAGCAGGAAGAGCCGGGCTGGAGCCCGGCGCTCCCAGGTGAGCCGAGCGGCAGCACGCTATCCTGGCTTCCATGGTTGCCGCGAGCATGAACCTCCCGGCGATCCTCGCTGCTGGCGCTCTTGCTTGCACCACGGTCCCGCACCGCCAAGACCCGGAGACTCCGCCAACCAATCGCCCCTACGTACTCGTGCTCGGCACGGCGCAGGACGGAGGCCTGCCGCAGATCGGGTGCGAAGCCAAGAACTGCAAGGCGGCGCGCGCCGATCCGGCGCGTAGGCGGCTCGTCACGTCGCTGCTCCTATGCGATCCGCGCAGCGGACGCCGGTGGCTGTTCGATTGCACGCCGGACCTCGCCGAGCAGGTCGAGCGCGCGCGCGGCCATCCGGCGGCGCGCAAGGAGGACGGCCCGCGGCCGCCGCTCTTCGACGGGCTCTTCCTGACGCACGCGCACATGGGGCACTACGGCGGACTGCTCGAGCTCGGGCGCGAAGCCTATGCGGCGCAACAATTGCCGACGTGGGTGACGCCGCGCTTCGCGCAGTTCCTTGCGCAAAACGGGCCGTGGAGCCTGCTGGTCGAGGAGCAACGTCTCGTGCTGCACGAGCTCGTCGACGGCGAGCGCATTGAGCTTGCTCCCGACCTCTTCGTCGTCCCCTTCCGCGTCCCGCACCGCGACGAGTTCTCCGACACGCTCGGCTTCGAGATCCACGGACCGCAGCGGACGCTCGTGTACCTGCCGGACATCGACAAGTGGGAGAAATGGGATGCGTTCGAGCGCTCCACCGCGGAGCTCAGTGGGTCACCTCGTCGCATCGAGAACCTGATCGCGCGCTGCGATGTCGCACTGCTCGACGGCAGCTTCTTCGCCGACGGTGAGATCCCCGGTCGCAACATGCAGGACATCCCCCACCCATTCCTCACCGAGTCGATCGAGCGCTTCCGCGCCTTGCCCGCGGCCGAGCGCGCCAAGGTCCGCTTCACCCACTTGAACCACACCAACCCCGCGGCCGACGAGGGCAGCAAAGCCCGGGGCGCAATCCTCGCGAGCGGCATGCGCGTGCTCGAAGAGGCACAGGTGTTCGATTTGTGAACTGACGGCGGCGCGGCGTCATCAGCGTCCAGAAGCAGAGTAAGAAGACGCGGGGCGGGCGCCCGCCGCTCCCGGCTGAAGCGCCGCGAACACCTCGCTGGCGAAGGAATCGGCCTCGAAGCGGGCCGGCGCGGCGGCGCCGAGGCGCACGACGACGATGCGGTGCGCGCGGTCGATCCACACGTACTGGCCGTCGTGGCCGGAGGCATAGAGCACGCCGCCGAGGTTCGGCGGGAAGGGTTTGCCGCTCTGCTTCTTGCCGCTCTCCGCGTCGTAGCGCCAGAAGTGCGCGCCGTAGCAGTGCTCCGGACTCAGGAGCGTCGGGCTCGCGACGTAATCGACCCAGCCCGCGGGCAGGATGCGCCGGCCCTCGAACTCTCCGTCGTTCGCGTAGAGCCAGCCTAAGCGCGCCCAGTCGCGGGCCGAGGCCTGCATCAGGCTGCTGCCCACCCAGTTGCCGGCGGCGTCGACGCTGAGCTCGGCGGTCGACATCGAGAGCAGCGCGAAGAGCTCGCGCTGCGGGAAGAGCTGCTGGCTCTCCGCGTCGTCCGCGGCGAGCAGGCGGACGCACCGCGCGAGAACGTTGGTGGTGCCGTCGGAATAGGACCAGACCGTGCCGGGCGGATGAGCGAGCTCCTTCCCGGCGGCGAAAGCGGCCGCGTCGTGACTCGCGAACAACATGCGCAGGCTGTCGCTCCACGGCAGGAGGTAGTTCGAGAAGAACTCGAGCCCGCTCGTCATGCGCAGGAGCTGGTCGTAGGTGATCGCGCCACGCGGATCGCCGGCCGCGCTCCACTCGGGGACGAGCGCGCGCTCCTCCACGTTTCCGACCTTCCCGAGCACGAGCAGGCGCGCGAAGAGCGTCGCGATCACACTCTTGGTCATCGACCAACCGAGGATCGGCGTACGCCGGTCGTAGCCGAGGCGATAGCGCTCGGCCACGAGGCGCCCGTCCTGCACCACGGCGACGGCGTGGGTCCCGCGCGAAGCCCCGCTCGCGGGATCGACGAAGGCATGGTCGAGCGCGCTCTCGAGTGCCGCGCGGACCTCGGCCGACAGCGGCGCGAGCTCCTCCGATTCCCCGCGCGGCCAGGGCTCGAGGTCCGCGAGGGGCGACACGAGGTCGGGGATCGAAGCGGGCACGAGCGGCGCGTCCGCGGAGAAGCGCGTGACTCCGAGACCAGGCCGCGCGCGCGCGCGACGCTCGATCCAGCCCATGAAAGTGGCTCGCGCCTCACGCTCGCGCGGCTCGATCGAGATCGAGAGCATGCTGCCGAGCCCGAACGGCAAGCCGAGCCGCTCGGGCCACACCGTCTCGAGCGCGTCGCCGCTGCCGTAAACCTGGAGCGCCGTGATGGTGGCCGCGTATCCGGCCACGATCCTCCCGAAGGCGACATGGAGCCAGAGGAAACCCGCTGCCGCGATGGCCGCGAGCACGAGAGCGATCCTTCGTCCCCTCGTTCGAAGCACGCGCAAGGCTCACTCGAATGGCAAGCGTTCGGCCAGGGCCAGCAGGAAGGCCGTGTGTCGTCGTGCGAGCGGTGTGAGCGCGAGCTCGATCGATCGTTCCCTCACTACCACGCTCACATGGGGGACGCGCACGGGCCCGGCGCAATCGCTGACCACACTGTCGTCCGGTGCGCCCTCGGTCCAGAGGTCACAGAGGTTCGCTTCGACCTCGACCGTGAAGGCGAGCGCGCCCCGCTCGGCATAGAACCACTCCATCGACGTGCCCACGAGCGGGGAAACGCTCCCGAACTTGACGGGATCCTGCAGCGTGTTCCACTCCTCGCCCGCGCAGTGTCGCGCGTAGATCCGGAAGAGCTCGGAGAAGCGGGCGGCGTCCGCCGTCGGCATCACGACCGGTGGCCAGACGAAGAGCGTCGACGTCTCGGTCTGCGCGCTCCCGCCGTGGTAGCTGAGCGCGAGCACGAGGTTTGGATGCTGCTCCCAGAAGCGCACCACCGCCATGGTCTCGGGCTGCGGTTGCCAGCCCGGCGCACGCTCGGCGCTGCACACCGGAAAATCCCGGTTGAGGTCCACGCCACCCGCAGGGTCCTCGCCGCAGCGTCCGTCCCCGTCCTGGTCGCGGAACTCCTGCAGCGAGTGGTAGCCGTCGCCGTTGAGGTCGACCGGGCCGTCCTCGTCGGCCAGGCCGTCGCCGTCGTCGTCCACGGGCTGGAGGTTGGCGCGCTGCGGGGGGAAGGGCGGCACGATACAGAGCTCGCGCGCGTCCACGTTGAGCACCGGCACGAGGAAGATCTCGACGCGCTGGAGGAAGCTGGGCGGCTCCTCGCGCGCGATCCGGCGGCGCAGCTCCTCGGCGAAGACGAGCACGAGCTCCGCGCTGGCGAGCTCGTGGCCGTGGATCGCGGCATCGATCCAGAAGCCGTGCTTCTCGCCGCGCGCCTCGAGGTCCGTCACTGCTAGGAAGGGAATGGCCCTGCCCTGGACGCTCGTTCCAAGAGAGCCGCTGCTGAAGAAGCGCGGGTGGCGCTGCGCCAGCGTCGCGAACGCTCGCTGGATCTCCGGCGTGCCGTGCAAGCGGTCCGAGAGGAAGAGCCGTTCGTCGTGCTGGACTCCGAGGAGGAGGAGAGCGGAGAGGACGCGGTTCGACATGACTCGGGGCCGCAGCTTACCCGTTCCCGTGAAGCCCCGGCCGCGGGAACTACAGGCCGCCCAAGGCCCGGGCAACGGCAGCCGCGAGGCGTGCGGCGCGCGCGCCGACCTTCGTCCCGGACGCCTCGTCCTCGGCGAAGTCGCGCAGCTTCTTGTCGAGTCCCTTCTTGGGCTTGCTCTTGAGCGTAGGCTTCAGGAGCGCGTCCAACTTCTTCTCGACCTCGGCCTCTCCCATGAGCTGGGTGGTGAACAGAGTATCGGCGGCGGAGAGGTTCGCTCGGTCGTGCCAGGTGCGGTTCCCTGCCGCCGCGAGGGCCAGGCTGAGCAGCGCCCGTTCCGCATGGCCCGGTTCTCCCTGGTCCCGGTAGTGTTCGAGGAAGCGCTCCAGCGCCTCGAAGCGCTGCTCCAGTTCGACGGCGAGAGTCGTGAGCTCGGCGCTCGCATTCGCCGACAGCACGGGCTCGAGCAAGGCATGGGCCTCGCCCAGCTTCCCTTGGCCGTAGGCCAAAGCGCGGCCCGCAGGTAAGCCGCGTCGTTGTTCTTGATCTCCATCAGGAACACGACGAGCTTGCTCTCCCAAGACCCCTTGTTGCACTCCTCGTCGATGCCGACGGCGGCCCGCGCCCCCTCGATATCGGCGAAGACGGTCGAGTACCACGCGATCAGGACCGGCTGGCCACGGAACTCGGAGAGCTTCGTCCGGCCATCTCCACCGAGCACGGTCTGGAACACGAAGTCCGGAACCGGCTGGCCGGGAACGGCCTTCTCGTCCCGTTCTCGGGCCACCCCGAGCAGAGTCACGAACAGCAGGACCCGTGCCAGTACGATGAGGATTCTCAATGGCCTGCGCTCCCTTCTGGGACAGGCTAGCGCTGTCCGCGTCTCCGGCTACAGAACGAGCAGTAGTCCGTGGAGAAGCGGTGACCCGAACGTGCGCTCGGAGAGCCGTAACCGCGAGCCTCGGCGTCGAGCGGCTACACTCGCGCGACCATGGCCGACACCTTCCAGATCCAGCTCGAACGTCTCGACGGCTACCGCTTCCAGGTCGACTTCGGCGATCCGGCGGTGCCGCTGCTCCTCACGGACGAGGGTCCGCCGCTGGGCAAGGGCGCCGGGCCGAACCCGAGCAAGTTGCTCGCCACCGCGGTCGCGAATTGCCTGAGCGCGAGTCTCGTCTTCTGCCTGGCGAAGAGTCGCGTCGAGGTCGGCAAGCTGCAGACGAGCGCCACGGGCACGTACGTGCGCAACGAGAAGAACCGTCTGCGCATCGGGCGCATCGACGTGCTCTTGCGGCCCGAGCTGCCCGGCTCGGATCCGGGCAAGGTCCAGAAGTGTCTCGAGCTGTTCGAGGACTTCTGCGTCGTCACCGCCAGCGTGCGGGCGGGCCTGCCGGTCGGCGTGCGGGTCGAGGACGCGAGCGGACGGCCGCTCTACGAGCGCGCCGGCTGATCCTTCTGCCTCGTCGCCGGCTGCGGTGGCGCGTCGTGCTGCGCGAGGAGCGCGCGGAAGCTCCGGTCCTCGAGCTCGAACGAGAGTTCGAGACCGGCATGGTCCGCCAACGCGCGCGACAGGGCGAGGCCGAGTCCGGAGCGCTCCCGGTCCGTGCGCGCGCGATCCTTGCGCCAGAAGGGCTGTGACAGCCAGCGCAGGTCGGCGGGCTCGAGCTCTTCGGTCCGGTTCGCGATCACGAGGCGCCAGCCCGCGACCGAGCGCTCGAAGCGACACTCGACCCGGCTCCCGGCCACGGCGTAGTGCAGCGCGTTTCCGAGCAGGTTGGAGACGACGATCCGCAGCACCTGGCGGTCGCCCTCGACCAGCTCGCCGGGCGCAACGGAACTCGCCACGACCAGGCCGCGCTCCTGGCCGGCCCCGGCCAGCGAGCGCAGGAGCTCTGTCACCAGGGCGCCCAGGTCGACCGGGCCGTGCTCGAGCTTGGCCGCGCCCATCTCGAGCCGCGCGAGCTCGAGCAGCGTGGACACCGAGCGCCCCATGCGCGCAGCGACGTCGCGGATCGTCGCCAGGGCCCGACGCGCACCGTCGGGGTCGTTACCGTCGCGCAGCGCGACCTCGGACACCGTCAGGAGCTCGCTGATCGGCGTGCGCAGCTCGTGCGCGATGTCGGCCGTCGTGCGCCGTTCGCGCTCCAGAGCCAGGTCCACGCGCCGGATGAGCGCGTCGCTCTTCGCGCCCACGGGCGCGAGTTCTTCGGGCAGCTCACCGAAGTCGAGGTGCGCGGGCAGGCGCTCGACCTGCACGGCGTCCAGCGTCGCCGCGAGGTGCTTGGCGGGCTCGAGTCCGCGCTCGACCGCGAGCCGCGCGAAGGTGGCGATCATCGCGATCAAGACCAGGAAGGAAACCGCGCAGTAGAAGAGCACCTTGCGCTCGGCAGTCACGAGTTCCTCGATCCCGCGCGCCACGACCACCAGCACGCTCTGCGCCTGCGGACGATCCGGGCCCTCCTCGGGATGGACGTGGTGGACCTCGATGAGCTGCGCCACGAAGCGCCCCGCGCGGCCGTCGGGCAGCGGCGCGCTCCAGTGCTGCGGCTCGCGGCTCGACTCTTGGCCGAACGGGATGGGCCGTCCGTCGAGCGAGTCGGAGCGCTCGAGCAAGCGTCCGTCCGCGAAGCGCAGCTCGAAGTAGGCCGGGCGCTCGCCGCGGCTGTAGTCGGGCATGATCTGTTCCGAGAACTCGAACTCGACATGGTCCTCGGTCTGGAACAGGATCGAGGCGAAGCCCTGCACGCGATCGGTGAGGTTGCGGTCGAACTGCGCCTCGAGCGCGCGCATCACGACGAAGAACAGCGCGCAGCCGGCCAGCGCCAGCACGAGCGCGGTGCCGCCGATCAGACGCGACAGGAGGTAGCTCTGGATCGACCTCAAGGGCGCGGCTCACGTCGAGCGACGCCGCGCGCGGAAGGTTCGTCGAGCACGTAGCCGCGCCCGCGCAGGGTGCGGATCAGGTCCTTGCCGCCGGGCCCGAGCTTCGCGCGCAGCAGGCAGATGGTCGAGTCGACGGCGTTGCTCGCCGGCAGCTTGTGGACGCCGTAGATGTGGTCCTCGATCTCCTCGCGCGTCACCGTCTGGCCGCGGCGCAGCGCCAGGTACTCGAGCAGGGCGTACTCGCGCGCGGTGAGCTCCAGGATCTGGCCCTGGTGCGCAGCAGTGTGGGCCACCTGATCGAGCACGAGCCCGCCGACCTGCACGCTGCGCGAGCCCTCGGCGTAGCGCCGCCGCACGAGCGCGTGGATGCGCGCCAGGAGCTCGTCGAAGGCGAACGGCTTGACGAGGTAGTCGTCGGCACCCTCGTTCAGACCCTGCACGCGATCCTC
>JANOGB010000525.1:0-16165 GCA_031413955.1 Planctomycetota bacterium
CCAGGACCGCCGAGGATTCCTGGCTGCCCGCCAGCTGGGCCGCGGCCCCCATGCTCAGCGCGACTGCGGCCGCCACCGGGGCCAGGAGCTTCTTGCCACTTGCTTGTTCGTTCTTCATGACTCGCCCTTTTCTCTCGTTCGTTGCCCTTGGTTGCGGCCCGCCCTTCGGGCCCGACAACTGACCAATGGGGACGCCTGGGCGGGACGGGTGGCGTTTCTCGAGAAAACAGACGGAGGGTCGCAAAACTCCCCGCTCAGGCAACGTTCGACGCGCTCACGAAGTCGACCCGACCGCGACCCTGGCCATCCCCGGAATGGGGCCGCCGCACCTGGTCAGGTGAGGAACTTGGCGATCCGTTCGCGCAGCTTCTTCTCGGCGCGCTTGTAGAGGTCCTGAACCGCCTCGATGGTCGGGCGGCCGAGGATGGTCCGGATCCTCTCCCAGTCGGCTTCGTAATAGTCCCGCAACAGGATCACCTCGCGGTAGTCGGCGGGCTCGAGTTGCTTCAGGTGCAGGTCGACCAGCTGTTCCATCTCGCTTTTTGCGAAGGACTGGGAAGGGGTCGGGTCCTCGGAGGGTACGACGACGCCGAGCTGATCCTCGGAATCGCTGTCCGAGCGCATGCGGAGTTCGCGCCCCGGGTCGCGCTTTTCTGCGTGCAGGTACTCGAGACGATTCTTGATCTCGTAGTCCGCGATCTTCGAGAGCCACTGGAGGATGCTGGCGGGGGTGCGCACCACGAGCTCGTTGAGCCGGCGACTGGCGACGATCAGCGTTTCCTGGAGCACGTCCTCAGGATCGACCGCGGTGCGCTGTGCGGCCGTGATCTTGATGCAGAGGATGCGTCGCAGGCGTGGAATGTAGCGCGTGAAGAGCTCGTTCACGGCTCCCGCGTTGCCGCGCTGGCCCTGCCAGACGAGCTCCATGGAGTGCGTCGGGTCGATCCCTTCGGGGAACGGCGCGCTCCCCCCCTTCTCGATTGGTCCGGACATGAGTTCTCCTTTCTCCCGGGAACTAAGGATAAAGAGAACGGCCCGATATTGGATCCCCCCAGGTCCATCCGGAGGCTCGAGAGGCCCTGGACGACCCACGCCGGCCCGGGGGCAGCTGCTTCGGCCCGGGGGGCCGGCCGTGGGACGGGCGACCCGGAACGATACGCGCATTCCTATCCTTGCCGACGTCATGCCTCCCGACCGCCCCCGTTCGATCGCCGACGAGCTCCTGCTCGAGCTGGTTCGCGAGCACGGCACTCCGCTCTTCGTCTACCACGCGGGAACGATCCGCAACCGCATCAGCGAGCTGCGCGCGCGCTTCGACGTCGTGCGCTACGCGCAGAAAGCGAACTCGAACCTGGCGCTGCTCGCGCTGGTGCGCGAGACGGGCTGCGTGGTCGACGCGGTCAGCGCGGGCGAGGTCGAGCGCGCCCTGGCGGCTGGATTCCTCGCGGGAGAGATCGTGTTCACCTCCGATCTCTTCGATCGCGCTGCCCTGGAGTGTCTCGCGCGGCGGCGCGTGCGCGTCAATCTCGGTTCGGCCGACATGCTCGAGCAGTACGCCGCGCTCGGGATCGGGCGCGAGGTCACGCTGCGCGTCAACCCGGGCTTCGGTGCCGGCCATGCGCCTGGCGTCACGACCGGCGGTGGGCACTCGAAGCACGGCATCTGGCACACCGAGCTCGCGACCGCGCTGGCGCGAGCACGCGCCGTGGGTCTCGAGGTCACGGGGTTGCACGTACACGCGGGCTCGGGCGCCGGGCTCGAAGATCTGCTCGCGGTTGCGCGCGCGATGCGCGCGCTGGCTCCGTGCGTTGGACGCTCTCTCTCGACGCTCTCGGCTGGCGGAGGCTTGCCGATCCCTTATCGGCCGGAGGAAGTGCGCCTCGATCTCGAGCGCCTGGCCGACTCGTGGCGCACCGTCCAGCGCGAGCTGGAGCTCGTACTGGAACGCTCGCTCACCATCGAGATCGAGCCCGGTCGCTATCTGCTGGCCGAGTCCGGCGTGCTCCTGACCGAGGTACGCGCGACCAAGCGCAGCGACTCGTTCGAGTTCGTGCTCGTCGATGCCGGCTTCCACAACCTGCCGCGCCCGCTCTTGTATGGCGCCTACCACGAAATCCGCGTCCTCGGCCGTCCAGCCGGCGAGCCGTCCAGCCCCAGGATCGTGGCCGGCCCGCTGTGTGAAGCGGCGGACGTGTTCACGCAGGACGAGCACGGCCGCCTCGAACCCCGCCTGCTCCCGCGTCTCGCACCGGGCGATTTCCTCTGCATCCACGACGCCGGCGCCTACGCGTCCAGCATGGCCTCCAACTACAACAGCCAGCGGTTTGCCGCGGAGATCCTGGTCGACGAGCATGGCGCGCGCGTGATCCGGAAGCGGCAAGACCTGCCCGATCTCTGGCGGGACGAAGGCGACAGAAAAGAAGCGACCCGGGTCCTGCCCGGGTCGCCCCATCAGCCGTCGGCTGATCGCTGAGGCCGTACTGTCACGGCACCGGTCGGCGGCGTGCAACCGCCGGCCGTCTAGGGATTTCGAGTCGTCATGGAAACTCGAGTCCGTCGCATGGGATCTCCTCCCTCCGTTCCTATCGGTCGATTCGCACGAGCGCTAGAGAGCTAGACCACGTTCACGATCTCGCTGAGCAGCTCGTCCTGGACCGTGATCACGCGCGCGTTGGCCTGGAAGCCGCGCTGGGCCTGGATCAGGTGCACGAACTCCTCGGCCGTGTCGACGTTGGAGGCTTCGAGCGCGCCACCGATCACGTCGCCCGCACCCGCAAGCTGACCCGCGCCGAGGATGCGCGCGCCCGAGTTGGCCGAAGTCCGGAAGTAGCTGTCGCCCACCTCCTCGAGGCCCGCCTCGTTGGCGAAGGTGGCGATACCGAAGCTCCCGACCGAGCGCCTCTGGCCGTTGGTGTAGAAGCCCTGGATCAGGCCGTCGGCCTCGACCTCTAGGCTGGCAAGATCCCCGGCGCCGAAGCCGTCTTGCTCGTCGGACACGACGCTGGCCGGGTTGCCGAACTGGGTCAGGCCGTCGAACTGGCCGGAAGTCCCGAGGGAAATGTCGATCGTCTGCGTGCCGAGTGTGCCGAACTGCACCTGGATCGCGGCACTGGTCGGGGTGAGGATCGAGCCGTCGTCGTTGAAGGTGATGCCATCGATCGTACCCGCGACGATCGTACCCTCGTCCGTGGGCAGGCTCACCGCCAGGTTCCACGAGCCGTCGTCCTGGCGCACGTAGTCAAAGGTGAGCACGTGCGCGGCGCCCGTGCTGTCGAAGACTTCGGTGGAAGTGGTCACCTTGTCCGGGCCCGTACCGTTGCTGGTCACGGCGAAGAAGCTCGACGACCAGGAAGAGTGTCCGGCCTGGCTCACGCCGTCGGTGAGCGCGAGAGAGAGCTCGGCCTCGCCGGTCGCATCGGCCTGGACGGTGATCTCGCCCGTAGCCGCGTCGAAAGCCACGGTCGATTGCCCGAAGCGGGTCTCGAGGAAGCTGACAAGATCGCCGACCGTGGTGCCGTCCGTGCCGTACACGAACGAAGCGACGACCGGTGTACCGTCCACGTCCGTCCCCGCCACCTGGACGATGTCGCCGGTGGCATAGTCGGAGAGGTTGACGGTGAGGTCGTTCAGGTCGGTGGCGGTCGTCGCGATCGTCTGGGTGCCCTGGAGGAAATCCGCGAGTCCGAGCAACCCCTTGAGGTCGCGGCCGGCCGAGCCGGGCACGACTTTCACGCTCGAGTTCGTGCCGCTGCGCTCGCTGGTGAGGACGATGCCGCCGCCCGTTCCGACGCTCGCGACGACGTCCTCGGTCTGGTCGTTGATCTCGTCAGCGATGTCCTGCGCGGTGAGTGCTGCGCCCGTGCCTGCGATCGTGACGTCCTGGGGCGCGCCGCCGTTCAGGCTGAGCTCCATCGTCCAGGTCTCGCCGGCCGGGATGGTGAACGGCCCCGCAGCGGTGCCGGTCATCTCGGCCGAGGTTCCCTCGTGGAAAGCGGAGGAAGACGTGAGCACTTCTGCCAGGGGCCCGGTCACGGTGCGCGGCAAGTTGCCCGAGAAGCCGAGCGAGGTCGTCGCGCTGGGAGGGAAGATGTCGCGCGTGTCGATGGCGAAAGCCTGACCGGCGGCATCGAGCACGCGGAAGCCCGAGCGCAGGTCGATCATGTTGCCCGAGCCGTCGAGGCCGAAGGCTCCCACGCGGCTGTAGAGCGTCTGCGCGCCGTCGCTGAGGGCGAAGAGACCACGGCCCTGCAGGGCCAGATCGAAGGTACGGCCGGTCGTGTTGAGCGCCCCCTGATTCAGGCGGCGGTCGATGCTGGCGAGCTGTACGCCGAGTCCCTGCTGCAACGGATTCGTGCCGCCGAGGCCGCCGGTCGGCGGCGTCCCGGGGCGATAGGTGATCGAGAAGAGATCGGCAAACAGCGCGCGCGAGCTCTTGAAGCCGGGCGTGCTGGTGTTCGCCAGGTTGTTGCCGATCACGTCGATCCAGCTCTGGTGGGCGCGTAGCGCACCGAGCGCGGCGATGAAGGAAGTGGTCATGGTGTGGTTTTCGCTGGATCAGTTCGTGGTGGTCTCTGCGCTCGTCCCGCCCAAGACCTCGATCACGGCCGCGAGCGGCACGTCCTCTCCGTCGATGCGCAGCACGGCCAAACCGTCGACGATCTTGACCGACTCGACCTTGCCGGAATGCTGCTCCTCGCTATCGAAACCCTGCCAGGTGACATCCTTGCCGATCAGCGCACTCGACTGCGTGAGCTGCGAGAGCAAGGCGTTCGACTGGTTGAGTGCGATCATCGCCACCACGTTCTGGTTCAGGCCCTCGAGCTGCTCGAGCGAGGAGAACGTGGCGAGCTGGGCCACGAAGTCCTCGTTGGTGACGGGCGAGAGCGGGTCCTGGTTCTCGAGCTGCGAGACGAGCAGGCGCATGAAGGCGCTCTTGTCCAGGCTCTGGGTGGCGGCCTGGGTGGCGGCGCTGGCGAAGGGATCCGTAGAGTTGATGCCGGGGATGTCCATGTCGTTCTTTTTCGCTAGGCGTAGAAATCGATCGGCGCCGAGCGGTCGCCCGGAGCAGTGGAGGGAATGGAGCGTGCGGCCCTGGAGGGAGCGGCAACCGTGGTGGCGGGAGAGCGCGTCTCGCGTTTCGAGCGCGAGCCGCCGAAGCCGAGCTCGAAGCGAACCGCGTCGGCCGCGATACCGCGCTGGGCGAGCACCTGGAGCAGGTCGGCCTCCCTCTGCCGCAGGAGCTCGAGCGTCTCGGGTTTCTCGCCGCGCACGATGGCCGCGACCTTGCCAGCCCGCAACGCGAGCTGCACGGACAGGCGGCCGAGCTCGGCCGGTTCGAGGTCGAGAGTGAGACGCCGCACACCGGGCGTGGCGTGGAGCTGGATCTGGCGCAGGATCTCGGCGGCACGCTCGAGCACGGCCGGGTCCGGGCCCGTGGACGGGGGAGAAGAGCTGGCAGGCCTGACGGCCTTGCCGGCCGGGCGTGCTGGCTGCGGCAAATCGACGGGTTGAGCCTCGCTCGCCTGTGCGCCGGCGACAGCCGGCTGCTCGCGCAGCAAGTGCAAAATGGCGCTGGCCGCCGCGACCGGGGTCACGTTCGGGACCGGCGCCACTCCCGCGCTCCCCACCGATTCCATCGGGGCTCCCGGCCTCGGCTCGGCGCAGGAACTGCACATGGATGGCGCGGTGCTCGCTTGTTTCGACTGGGCGAAGCCATCTGCCGCAAGCCGTGCTGCGGCCGCGGGTTGGAGGCTGACCGGAGCATGCTCGGAACGGAAGGCGGCCTCCGCTGCCCGCGTCTCGCCCTCGGCCTCGTCCGCGGCAGGCCGCTCCCGGCCGAAGCCCGCTCGTCGCGCCTCGCGGCGCTTGCCCTCGAGTTCGTCGAGGCGCTTCTCCTGCAACCCGTCGCCGTGCGCGCGCTCGACAGCGCGTTCGACCTCCTGTGCGAACGTCTGCCCCGACGCGCCGGCGCGCGTCTGGACGAAGGAAGGGAAGGCGGAAAGCCTCTCCGTGCCGAGAAGCTTTCCGCCCGAACCCGATGCGAGACTCACAGGCGTCTCCATGACGCTCCACCGTTGGCAAGCTCAGTGCCAGGTGAGTGCGCGGCGTCGGAAGGCGCGTCCTTGCCCCGCGAAGGCGCTCGACGGGCTCGTGAGCGACTGCACGGCATGGCAGGGATTTCCCGCCAGAGCACCCGTTTCCGGCGCGCCTTTCCGGACGGCTACAACTTCTCGAGGAACGTCGTCCGGGCGCGGCGCGCGCGGACCTGGGCGCGGACCAGCTCCTTGAGCTCGAGCGGACGAGAGATGCCCGCCAGGTCGAGCCGCGGGTTCGAAGCGTCGGTCGAGAGCAGAGAGATCGTGCCCACACCCATGAGACGCTGGAAGAAGCTCTGCCGCACCGAGACGTCGTCGACGCGGATCAGCTCGAGCTCGTCGTGTTGCCGGCTCAACAGACCGCGCTCGGTGAACAGGCGGTAGTTCGTCAGCCGGTAGTGCAGGGACCACTTGCGCACCAACGCCCGAGCGAGGAGCCCTAGCCCGGGGAGGATCGCGACACCCGCGAGATAGAGCCGCAGGTTCTCGAGCTCCAAGCTCGCCGGCAGAGACGTGCGCAGCAAGGAGAGTGCGAACACGAGCACGACCCACAGCGGCCACGAGAGCCACAGATGGGTCTCGGCCTTGAGCGAATAGCTTCCTGTCCACAGGTTCTCCTCGGCCGGCAGTGCTCCCGGAGACTTGGCCGGAAACGGCTGCGCGGGCCGCTCGTCGACCTGGCTGGCGCCGCAGTGATTGCAGAAGGCGCTCCCGGCGGGGAGCTCGGCGGCGCATTGGAGACACTGCATGGGCTTGCTGCCTCTTCCAGGGCCCGTCCAGCTTGTGCTCCGGAGCGCTCTCCGGCGAGGGGTTCCTCGCAACCCAGCGCCGTTGGCAACACTGCTGAGCATCGAACACGCCCTGTTCGTCGGCTGGCCGACGGAATACCCTCCCAGGACCGGAGCGGAAGCGCTGCATGCAGATCGACTGGGAACTGATCACGAACGTCAAGAGTTCGCTGTTCCTCTTTGCGCTGGCCACGCAGTGCACGCTGGCATGGATCTTCTCGATCCTGTTCCTGGCTTTTCTGCGCACGGCCGGGGAGCCGCCCTACTTCCGCTACTGGACCTGGGCATGGTTCGCGCGCGCCGGCGCGCTGTCCATTGCGCTTGTGCGCTTCGGGCTGCCCTTGCTGCAGGGGATCGAGGCGCGGGAGTTCGACGGCACCCTTCTTTCCACCGCCGGCTACGCGCTCTATCAGGTCGGGAAGTTCTTGAACTCGGTGTGGTTGCTGGAGGGAGCATTCCTGTTCACGGGCGTGCGCTGGCCCAAGCTCCGGAGTCGCGGGCTCGCGCTCGGAGCGATCCTCCTGGCTCTGATCTCGGTGGCGCTGGCGACTGTCGTCGAAGATCTTCTGACCCTTCAGGCTCCGGTCGTAGCGCTGGCCAGCGGCCTGGCTGCCACGCTCCTGTTCCGCCTACCTCGCGCGCGTCGCAGCTTCGGCACCCGTCTGGCCGGAACAATGCTGGCGGTCCAAGCGTCTTTGTGGGTCGTGTACTTCGTGGCGTTCCTGCGCCGCGATGGAGCCTGGCCCATGGTGAACAACGTGTGGACCATCATCGCCGCGCACAATTCGTACTTCGACATCACCGTCGACGTCTTGGTCGCATCGAGCCTGGTCGTGCTGCTGCTCCAGGACGCACACCGGCGCAAACTCGAGGCCGAAGGCGAGCGCTCACGCCTGCAGGCCGAACTCGGTCGCAACGAGCGGTTGAGCTCGCTGGGAACACTGGTGTCCGGCGTCGCTCACGAGCTCAACAATCCCCTGACCGCCATCCTCGGTTTCGCCGAGGCCCTGACCGCGCCCGCGAGCGAAGAAGAGCGCATGCGGCACGCCAACATCATCCGCGAGCAGGCCCTGCGCTGCCGGCGCATCGTGCGCGGCCTCGCGACGTTTTCGGGCAGGGAGAGCGAGGTCCGGGAGAGCATCGACGTGCGCGCCCTGTTCGAGCGCGTCGCGCGCGGCTTCGAGTTCGAGCTCGCCCGCCAACGCTTGAACATCTCCATCCAGGTCCCTGATTCCCTGCCACGCTTCCAGGGCGACCGCTTCGCGCTGGAGCAGATGGTCACCAACCTCCTCTCCAACGCGGTTCGATCCAGCCCGAGCGGAGCGAGAGTGACCCTTTCCGCCCGCCTCGACGCGGACGCCATCGAGCTCGTCGTGGAGGACGAGGGCCAGGGCATTCCGGCCGAGGTCCTGTCGCGCGTCTTCGATCCGTTCTTCAGCACGCGCGGGCCGGGTGAAGGCATGGGGCTCGGCTTGGCGGTCGTGCACGGCATCGTCCAGGCGCACGGCGGCACGGTCCGCGCGGAGAACACGGTCCCGCGCGGAGCGCGCTTTGTCGTCACGCTGCCCCTGCGTTCGCTGTCCGCGCCGCGCGAGGACGAAGAGTCGCTGGAGATCCCGCGAACGGGGAGCGAGTCGCTCAAGACCATCGCTCTCCTGGTGATCGAGGACGAGCCGTTGCTGCGCGAGATGCTCGCGACGCTCGGCTCGCGCCGTGGCTGGCGCGTGTCGACCGCCAGCTCGGGCCGCACGGGTCTCGAACGCCTGCGGAAGGATGGCGAGCACTTCGACGTGGTGCTGTGCGACCTGCGCATGGCCGCGCCCTCCGGCATCGAGGTCCACGACCTTCTGGCGGCCGAGGAGCCGGAGCTGCTCGAGCGCTTCCTGTTCCTCACGGGCGACCTCGTTTCGGGGGAGGCGGCCGCCTTCGCGGCGCGCTGCACGCGTCCAATTCTGCGCAAGCCCTTCCACATCCACGATCTGGCGGCGCACATCGAGGAAATCGCCACCGCGCGGCCGACTCCGGCCGGCTGAGCGAGCGGCTGAGCGACTCAGGACCCCGGCGGGTCGAGCAGACGCTCGAGCGCCTGCATCAGGAAGCGCGTCGAGAGCGTGGCCGGCTTCATGGTCCAGCGCTCCTTGCGGTCATTGCCGAGCACCAGCACGCCGGCATGCTGGTTCCGATCGGCGTCGATCAACGGGTCGAGGTCGAAGACCCCGAGACGTCGCCGCAGGGCCTCGATGTCGGCCGCGGCCCCGGTCAGGAACGTCCAGCCCGGCCCCGCGCCGATCTCGCGCGCGTGCTCGGCCAGGACCGCGGGCGTGTCGCGCTCGGGATCGAGCGTGACCGACAGGAAGAAGACTTCGCGGCCGAGGCGCGAGCCGAGGGCTTCCTGGAGCGCCAGCATCTTCCCGGTCGAGAGCGGGCAGATGCCCTCGCAGTGCACGAAGAAGAACTGCACGACGACCACCTGCTCGTGCACGAGGTCGTCGTAGAAGCGCACCGAGCGGCCCTCGTGCGTGGCGAGCTCGACGTTCGGGATCGGGACGAACGACGAGGTGAGCTCCGGTGCTTTCGCCGCGCTGGACCGGCAAGCGGTCAGCAGTGCGACCGCCGCGAGAACCGATGCACGCCAGGAGGAGCGCGCGGACATGCGCCTCAGACCACGTCGAAGCGCGCCATCATGAAGGCGTCCTCGTGCTCCAGGGTGTGGCAGTGGAACACCCACGGGCCGGGGAAGTCGCGGAACTTGAAGAACACTTCGACCTCCCCGTTCGGGCCGAGCGTGATCACGTCGCGCTTGGCCTGCCCGTCGCGCTCCATGTCGTCGACGGCGCGCCGGCCGTTGCGCTTGAGCACGTGCATGAACTCCAGGTGCACGTGGACCGGATGCCACCAACCGCCGGCCTTGTTGACCAGCTTCCAGACCTCAGGTTGGTTGAGGCGCGCGCGCGCCACGGTGCGCTCGAGATCGACGGCCTCGCCATTGACCGTCCAGACCCCGTGACGGCGGTCGAAGACGAACTCCCGGCGCGTGGCGCGCGCGATCTCGGCCGCCGAGATGGCTTCGAACGGGCGCAGCACGTCGGGCACCTGGCTGGGATCCTCTGCCGCGGGTCCGACGATGATCTTCAGGAAGCGGCGCCCCGAGCGCACGAAGCGCGGCTCCTCGAAAGTGCCTTCCGGCCCGCGGCCGTCGTCCTGGTCGACGCGGTCCTCGAAGTACAACACGGTCCCCTCACGGAAGCGCGAGAAGTCCACCACGATGTCCTCCCGCTGAGCGGGCGACATGAACGCCAGCTCGCGACTCCGCACGGTCGTCGCCATCAACCCGCCTTCGGTCGCGATCACGTCGAAGCGCTGCGGCCTTCCGTCCTCGTTGACGAGATGCATGCCGAGGAAGCGCGCGTTGCAGCCGTTGAGGAGGCGGAACCGGTACTTGCGGCGCTTGACGGTCAGGAAGGGCTGGATCACGCCGTTCACCAGGAACTTGTCGCCCAGGAAGCCGTTGTGATCGATCAGGCCGTCGTAGACGAGCTGACCGTTGCGATCGAGGCGCCTGTCCTGCAGTAGCAACGGTACGTCGAACTCGCCGCTCGGCAGGCGCAGGCCACTGCGCTCGCTCCCGCTGTCGAGCTCGTCGAAGAACAGGAAAAACCCCGCCATACCGAGGTACACGTTGGGCCCCGTGAAATCGAGGATGTGGTCGTGGTACCACATCGTCGCCGGACGGTCGGTGGGATCGGCCTCGCCGGTCGAGAAGCCAGGATCGAGCAGCGGATAGCAGTAGTCGAACGTGTGCCCCGGCTCGATCTCGACCTCGAAACCCGGGATGTCGTGCGGGAACCCGTCCGAGATCGCCGGGACGTGGCCGCCGTGGAAGTGCACCGTGGTCACCGGCTCGCCGAAGCCGACGTGATCGGCGGGCAACTGATTCTCGTAGCGGACGACGATCGGCTCGCCCGCACGTCCGATGAACGTGGGCCCGGCGACGAGCGGATAGGCGCCGCGCGCCACGTTCGCGTCGCGATAACCCCACACGCGCGTCGGAGGCAACTCGGGATGCAGCGTGACGAGGCGTTCCTCCTGGATGATCCGGTAGAAGCGGATGCGCGCGGGATCGGACTGGGCCGGGATCGGGCAGTCGGGAAGGAACGGTGCAACCGTCGTCAACGGCGCAGGGAACGGGAGCGCCTGAACGAAGGGCGTCGTGCGCGGACTGGAAGGAGGATCTCCGGAAGCGGAGCGGCGCGCGGCATGGACTCGATTGGCCCCGAGGGCAGAAAAACCACTGGCGAGACCGAAGCGCAGGAGATCGCGGCGACGAAGCATGGTGGCAATCAGGTGGCGGCCGATGGCAGATGGAATTGCGGCAATGTAACTTCTGGCCTTGGAAACGTGGTTTCCCTCTGGGAATGGCAATAGGGACTGGCAATTCGGCGGCGAGATTTATTCGTGCCTGGGCCCCGGGGAGATGCGAATACCTCCGGAAAAACGCGGCCCAGGGGAAGGAGAAGGCTGGAGACGCGCGCGCCCTCCCCACTCCCAACCCGAGGCCCCAATGCCCAGCCCTGCCCTGCTTCTCGCCCTCCTGGTCGCCCCGTCCCCCCTCGCGGCCCAGGCCGTTCTCGACAAGCCCATCCAGACCACCAGGTGCCGCTCGCGCGTGGCGCTCGAGTTCATCGCGCCGATGCCTACCGAGGAAGTCCCGAACTTCCACCCGACGAGCCCCAACCCCGACTCCTGGACGATCGTGCTCGAGCTCGCGGCCGAGCAGGAGGGTACGCCGATCCTGCGGGCGTTCGAGGGTACCTATGTCCCCTCGCCCGGTGCGGCCGCCGTGCCACCGACCGACGTGAACGGCGATGCCGTCCTGGGCGACCCGCATCCG
The DNA here is from genome assembly GCA_031413955.1 of Planctomycetota bacterium. Taxonomy (GTDB): domain Bacteria; phylum Planctomycetota; class UBA1135; order UBA1135; genus JABFRZ01. The sequence goes on from JANOGB010000525.1 coordinate 11,775, forward strand.
GCGATCCCCGCGCTCACGCTGGTGCTGGACGACATGCTGGTCTTCAACGGCTTCCCGCTCCCGGCCGGCACGAACCTGGCGAGCTTCTTCGAGCTGATCGGCTCGGAGCTCGAGCACGGCGGCGGCCAGAGCACGACCGTGACCTGGGTGCTCGATCCGCAGTGGATGCTCGTCGACCTGAACGGCGACATGGGCACGAACCTGACGGCCACGCTGCTCGGTAAGACCGACACCGTGTTCGTCAAGCACGGCTTCGATCCGAAGTTCACCGGCGTGCACTCGCCGCAGACGCCCACGATCTCGATCTGGACCAGCGACTGGATCAGCACCGTCGACTCGCTCAACCTCCCGCAGCTCGAGACGCCTTTCCTGGTGTGCGTCGAGGCGCGCATCCCGTGCTTCTTCGACCACGCCACGGTCCCGCCCACGCCCGTGCCCGTCGACCCGATCTTCGGACCGTGCTGGGGCGGAGCGATGGCCTGCACCGGCACCTTCCCGCCCTTTCCCGGGCCGGGCTTCAACCCGATGTTCCCGTCGCTCGACGTGCGCTTCAGCGACTCGTACCTCGACACGAAGACCAGCTCGTTCGTCCCTGGCGGCACGATCAGCGGCGGACAGTGCGGCGTGATCTGGAACGCGACCGGCGCCAGCATGGCTTTCGCCTTCCGCCAATCCAGCGTGCACGCCTGGTACGGCGTCAACGGCGTGCCCGAGACCACGCCGCTCGGCGGCGGCGACGACCAGCTCATCTATCGCTTCGTGATGATCGCCGACGGGCGCATCCTCGACACGGACGTGCTGCCCAAGGAGATGCTGATCACGGCCGCGATCGAGACCACGACCAACTGCTTCTCGATCACCAACGTGCGCGTCAAGCACCGGCCCATCGTGGTGACGCCGAACCCGCAGTGACGCCGTCCGCCGGCAAACGTACACCCCGAGTACACTCGGGTGCGCGATGCCGATCTCCTGGGACGCCTTCCTGACTCGCTATGGTCCCATGGCCCGCGCCCTCGTCAGCCAGCTCGTGCGTCCGCCCGTGACGAGCGAAGACGTCGTCCAGGAGGCCGCGCTGGCGCTGCACCGCGCTCTCGCGCGCGACCCGACGCGCTTCGCGGAGCCCGAGCACGCGCGCAACTACTTCTTGCGCGCGGCGCGCAACCTGGCCCTGAAGTCGCGGCGCGACGCGCGACACGAGGAACCGCTGACGAGCGAGCTCCCGGTGGTGGACGGCGACGATCCGGCCGCACGCGTGACGCTCGCACGCCAGCGCGCGCTGGGACGCCTCCTGGCCGAGCTCGAACCCGCGGGCCGCGAGCTGATCGCGCGCCGCTTCCTCGAGCACCAGACCTTCGCGCACATCGCCCAGGAGACGGGCGTGCCGATCTCGACCTTGCACGACCGCGAGAGAGCGCTGCTGGCAGAGCTGCGCCGGATGCTCTCCGTGCTGGACCGGGAGCTCGACCAGGAGGAGGCCGGATGAAGCCCGACGCCGACCTGTTCGATCGAGACGGCATCGAGCGCTTGCTCGAGCGAGCCGAGCGCGACCCGGGCGCCTCGGAAGAGCTCGATTTCCTGGCCGATCTCGTGGCGGCTGCGGAACTCGAACGCGGGCGCCTCGCACGCAAGGCTGCGCCGCCCCGGAGAGCCAAGCACTCCCTCGCGCGTCCGTGGATCCTGGCCGCAGCCGCGTCGGTGCTGTTCCTGCTCGCGCTGGGCGCGTGGTTCCTCGGCCAGGGCGGAGAGCGGCCAGCGCTCCGCTTGCTCGCCGCCGGCGAACCGCCGCGCTTCGTGGCGTCGGAGCTGCGCGACCCGGGCGCGACGCTCGACGGCGATTTCTCGCGGGCGATGGAGCCCTACGTGCGTGCCGATTGGAGCGCCGCGACGCGCTCCCTCGAGGAGTGGCTGCGCGCGCGGCCCGACCATGGGCCGGCGCACTTCTACCTGGCCGCGGCGCGCGAGCAGCTCGGCGAGCTGGACGCCGCCGAGGGGCACTACGAGTCGGCTCGACGCGCTGCAGACGAACTCCTCTCCGAGCACGCTCGTTTCCGGCTGGCACTGCTGTGGCTCCGGCGCGGCGAGTTCGAGCGCGCGCGCACGGAACTCGGCGCATTGCAGGCCGGAGGCGGCGAGCTCGCGCGCAACGCGCGGGAACTGCTCGGCGAGCTCGCCTGGCGCGAGAGATAGAGATGAAGCGCCTCCTCTTCGGGCTCGTGGCCACGCTCTCGCCAGCCCAGGAGCCTGCGCTGGAGCACGTCGAAGCGAAGAGCCGTGACTCCGAGCTCGCGCGACTCTTGCTCGCAGACGTCCGCACCTGGCTGGGCGCCGAAGAGCTGCCAACGCCGGAGGACCTCCAGGCGCTGCTCGCGGAGGCCGAGTCTGTCGCCGCGAGCAACGACTTCGTGCGCGATCTCGGCAACCTCGGCCACCGGCTCGGGCAGGCTGGCCGGTACGAGGAAGCCCGCCGTCTGGTCGCCTGGGCCGGGACGCGCGCGCTCGAATCTGGCGATCTCGCCACGCAGGCCTGGTCGGAGAGCTGGCTCGGCCAGGAGGCGTGGGTGCGGGGCGAGCTCGATTCCGCGGCCGACTTCCTCGCGCGCGCGGCCGAGGTCGAAGCGCGTCGCCGCGCACCGCTCTCACAGACGCGGCACCTGGCCGATGTCGCGCGCATCCGCCTCACGCAGGGCCGCTTCGCGGAGGCCCGGGCCGAGATCGAGCGCACGGAGGAAGCCGCCAAGGCCTCGGGTTCCAGCGCGGCCGCGCGCATGGCGGCCGAGGTCCACGGCGGCCTCCTGTTCGAGCTCGGGCGCCATCGCGAGGCCCTCGCGCTGTGCCTGCGCGAAGGGAACCAGCCGCCCGACGAGATCCAGGTGCGGCTCGACATCCTCGCCGCCGACATCCTGGCCGACGTCGGACGTCTCGAGTCGGCCGTGACCCATGCGCGGCGCGCGCACGAGACCGCGCTCATGCCGGCGGTCCTGCGCGTGGCTCCGCTGCTGCACCTCGAAGCCGCGCTCTCGCTCGGGCTCCTGCTCGGCGACCTCGCGCGTTGCGACGAGGCCCTCGTGCTCTTCGACCAGGCAGCGGCCGAGTTCGCGCGCCTCGGCGACGCGCGCGGCGCGGCGTGGACGGACAAGAATCGCGGCTTCGCACTGTTCGCGGCCGGACGTCTGGCGGAATCGCTGCCGGCCTTCGAGCGTGCCTGGCGCACGGGCGAAGAGCTGGGCGTGCCGCTGCTCGCCGGCCTCGGAGCGCTGGGCGTGGCCGAGGCGCTCGTGCTCGACGTGGACAACGCCGCGGCGGACGAGGCGCGCGTGAATTCCGCCCTGGCTACCGCCGAGCGTGTGGCACAGGAGCTCCACGATCGCCAGCTCGAGTGGCGCATCGCGGCCCTGCGCGGCCGGATCGACCTCGCGCGTGACCGGCCGGAAGACGCGCTCGCGGAGCTGCGTCGTGCGGTCCTCCTCATCGAACGCTGGCGGCGGCGCCTCGGAACCAGCGGCCTGGTCGAGCACGCCTTGCGCCAGCGCTCGGACCCTTACCGCGACGCGGCCTTTGCGGCAGCACGGCTCGGGCGGATGGAGGAGGCCCTGGCCTTCGCCGGGCTCCTGCAGGCGCGCGTGCTCGACGAGCTGCGCGCGCGCCGCGACGGGCCGCTCTCGCTGCCGTCTTCACCCGCGATCGAGGAGCTGCGCGAGCGCGTCGCCGCGCTCGAGAGTGAGCTCCCGCGTGCTTCCATCGAGCGACGCAGAGAGCTCGAGCCGCTCCTGGAACACGCGGAGGGCGAGCTCGATGCCGAGCTGCTCGCTGGTGAGCTCGCTTCCGGCCGGGCCCTGCGTGCACCCGATGCCCGGGTACCACCGGAGCGCCTGGGCGCGGCCCTTGCGCGGCAGGGTTTCCACGCGGCCTTGGTCTACCTCGTCGGTGACTCCGCGACCCTGGCCCTGCGCGTCGATGCCGGAACGCGCGCGCGCGTCGAAGGTCGGCTCCTGCCGCTCGGACGGGCGCGCCTGACGCAGTGCATCCAGCGCCTGCGGACTCCTCTGGGCCGGCTGGAGGCCGGCGAGCTGGACCTCGCTCACTTGGGCTTCGACGTGCGCGCGGCGCGCGAGCTCCACGATTCCCTCGTGCGTCCGCTGGCCTTGCCGAAGGGCGCGCGCATCGCACTCGTCACCGAGGGTGTGCTGGGTACGATCCCCTTCGAGCTCTTCGTGAGCGGCGGTGAGCTCGCGGCCTTCGACGGCACGCGTCCCTTCGCACACCTGGCTGGGCTGCACTTCCTGGCCGATGAGTACGTGTTCGTGCCCTTCGGTTCCCTCGAGCGCGTGACGAGCCCCGTGACGAACGCGGTGCTGGCTCGTCCGGGGCCGGCCGTGGTCTTCCTCGCCCCG
>JANOGB010000526.1:0-3220 GCA_031413955.1 Planctomycetota bacterium
GGGGCCTCCGGGCCTTCGGCTCTCCGAGAGTCGACGATCCGGAGGCCCCCTTCCTCCTCTGTGAGGCTCCGTGCCCTCTGCGCCTCTGTGGTCCTGCTTGGGTTGCGGGCGTCAGCCCGCGCTGGTCTTCTATCGCCGAACCGCTTGTTGGCTGAGCAAGAATCAGCAGGACCACAGAGGCGCAGAGACGCACGGAGGGAGAATCCAGAGAGGATGGGGCCTCCGGGGCTTCGGCTCTCCGGGAGTCGACGATCCGGAGGCCCCTTTTCTTATTCTCCTTCTGTGAGGCTCCGCGCCCTCTGCGCCTCCGTGGTTGGCTTGGGTTGCGGGCGAAGCCCGCGCTGCTCTTCTATTCACCGGCCGCTGGCTTGCCGAGCAAGAATCGAAGCACGACCAGATCCCAGGCGTGCTGACCGGGTTCGATGTAGCCCTCACAGCCGCGGTGCGTCGAGTCCGGGCATGCAGGCAGTTCGGCGTCCTTCGACCTCCGCGCGGGGTAGGCGCACTTCCGCGGAGCGTGATCGGTTTGGCGGGCCGCGCATGGGGGCGCGATCCGCTCGAATCCACGCTCCTCGGCGAATTCTTGCATCCCGCGGGAGATGAAGTGCGAAGGCTCACTTAGCCTCCCTGCCCGTCCCCCCGTCACCGGGTCGCCCCCATGCTCCACGCGTTCACCCATCTGGCCCTGCTCGCCTCCGCCGCTCTCCCCGCCGTCCTCACCGGCGACGGCCAGGACTGGCCCTGCTGGCGCGGGTCCGAGCGGGACGGGGTCTCGCGCGAGAGCGCCTGGAGCTCGCGCGGCAAAGAGTTGGACCTGTGGCGCGTCGCGGTCGGGCGCGGGTACTCGTGCGTTGCCGTGGCGAACGGAAAGCTCGTGACGAAGGGCTTCGACGAGGAGATCGGGATGGACGTCGTGCGCTGTCTCGACCCGCTCACGGGCGCGCAGCGCTGGAGCCACGCCTATCCCTCGAAGCTGTGGGACAACATGCACGAGGGCGGGACGCTGACCACGCCCGTGGTCGACGGCGAGCGGGTCTTCGTGCTGAGCCGGCTCGGCAACTTCCTGTGCCTCGAGGCAGCGACCGGCAAGGTCCTGTTCGAGCGCGCGCTGCCCCAGGGCGAAGAGGGGCTCGGCCCTTTCGGCCTGGTGGCCTCGCCGCTCGTGCTGGCCGACAAGGTGGTGCTGAACGTCGGCCGGACGATGGCGCTCGACAAGACTAGCGGCAAGACCCTGTGGGAGACGAAGGACTACGGCGAGAGCTACGCCGTGCCGGCGCCCTTCGAGTGCGCGGGCAAGAAGCTCCTGGCGGTCTTCAACGGCGCGGGTCTGGTCGTGCTCGATCAGCAGGACGGCGCGCAGCTCGCGCTGCACCCCTGGACCTCGGAGTACAACGTGAACTCGGCCACGCCGATCGTGATCGGCCGGCGCATTTTTCTCTCGACGGGTTACAACGCCAAAGGCTGCGCGATGCTCGAGTTCACCGGCAAGGCCCTCGAGGTCCTGTGGGAGAACAAGGAGATGAACTCGAACATGAACGGCTGCGTGCTGCTCGACGGGCATCTCTACGGCTTCGACGATGCCGTGCTGAAGTGCCTGACCATCGACGGCGACGTGCGCTGGGCCGAGCGCGGTCTCGGCAAGGGCACGGTGGTGGCCTCCGACGGGCGCCTGATCGTGCTGAGCGAAAAGGGCGAGCTGCTCGTCGCGCCCGCGACGCCCAAGGGTTTCGAGCCGGCTTCGCGCGCCAAGCTCTTCGACGACGGCGTGTGCTGGACGACGCCAGTCCTCTCCCATGGCATTCTCTACTGCCGCAACAACCGCGGCCAGCTCGTCGCTCGCGACCACCGCGCGGTGCAGTAGGGCGGCCACTACTCCTGCGCCAGGTCCTGCGCTACGAGACCGCAAGTAGTCCTCAGCCCGGAGGCGCCCTCAGCTCGACGAGAGCGAGGATCGAAGCGCGAGAGCCTGAATAGTCACTCTCGCGTCGAACGGCCTCTGACCGTAGGGGATGAGGCGGCGTGCTACGGCGGCGAGTTCAAGGATCTCTCGTGCGCTCGACGAAGGCACGAATCTCGCGCGCGACGTCGCCCGGCGCTTCCTCCTGCGGAGAGTGGCCGGCAGCGACCAGCACGAGCTCTGCGTGCGGCAGGCGGCGCGCGAACTCTTGCGCGAAGCGCTCCGGGCGGTAGGCGCTGTCGCGCTCGCCCCACAGCAGCAGCACGGGCTGGCGCAGGCGCGCCAGATCCGGGGCGCGCGAGCCGTTCTCGTCCCGCACGAGGTCCACCGGCGCGCGGAAATGGGGCTGCACGGCCGCCGCGCCTCGCCCCTTCGAGGAGCGGGCGCTGCCGCGCGTTGCCCGGGCGACCAAGAAGAGCAGGGAGTGCCTGGAGCACGTGGGCGGTGAGCATCAACCTCCATCCACCCGAGGCGCCCTCGCCAGCGAGAATTGCGCCGAGTGTGCATCCAAGGAACAAGCGCGAGCGAAAGATTTCATGCGTGCGACGAGCTGCAAGCTCTCTGCCCGCGCGCATCGAGACCCATTCCATTTCAAGCTCTCCTCCTGCGTTCGCTTTCGCGGCCCTTTGGCTGGGTGCCCTTCCTCCTCCCCCACTGCGGCCCCAGTTGGCCAGCGCATGTCGAACGTCCAGGGGGAGAGCCCCTTTGCGGATGTACCGAGCCAGAGCAAAATCCGCCGGCCATTAGCCCTGCAGGCACCGGTGGGACACGCGAGCCAGAGTCTCCTGATACGCCTCATCGGTATCGACCCAGACCCGATGGCTGGCATACCGCCGCCTGGCCGCTGACTCGCTTATGGAAGTCACCGCGCCGATCTGTGCCCAGCTGAGGCCCGCCAGGTCTCGCAGCAAAGCGACGCGGAGAACGGGCCAGGCTTCGACCGAGCTCGTCCCGCGCGGGAGGCGCCAGTCGGGTCGCACGGCCGCGCTCCGGTCGCACGCGACCCGGGCGGAATCCGCCGTCACGCAGGGCAAGCCAGGGCTCGTCCCATCGGCGAGCGCTGCCTTGCGGCGCATCCAGCGCCCCACATGCTCGGGCGCGGCGCCGACGAGATCCTCCAGCGGATCGGAGGCCATGGACGGGTGCTGGATGCGTGCCTCGACGAGAGCGCCCTCCGTGGGGGGGAGCGGAGCGCCGAAGGCCTGCCGATAGGCGTCGCGCGAGAAGCGGGAAGCGCCGGTCTGCCGCAGGGCGTCTTCCTCG
>JANOGB010000527.1:0-8119 GCA_031413955.1 Planctomycetota bacterium
ACGTCGCCGGGAACAACCCGACCCCCCGGCCGATGGCAACTCGTCAGCTCAGCGAAGCGTGGAGGAGAGAACGAGTTGAGGCTCGATCGGCTCTCGGCGCGGGCAAAGCAGGCAGGCTGACCACCAAAGGCGCGTAGTCTATCACGGCGCGACCGACGCGCAAGCTGAAGCTCAGAGGATCCGCACTTAATGTGAAATAATCGCCGAAATGGCCGTAAAACTCGGATTTGAGAGGCTTCTCGGGGACGGGAACCTCTCCGGACGGCGCGTCGGCGTCGTCTGCAACCCCGCCTCGGTCGACGCCGGCTACGTCCACGTCATCGACCGACTGAATACGAGCACCGCCCGGCTGACCGCCATCTTCGGTCCCCAGCACGGCTTCCGATCGGACCTCCAGGAGAACATGATCGAGACCGCGCCCGCGCGCGACGACGAACGGCGCGTGCCTGTGTACTCGCTCTACAGCAACACACGCGAGCCCGAGGCGGCGATGCTCGAGGACGTCGACGTACTCGTGATCGATCTGCAGGACGTCGGCACGCGCATCTATACGTTCATCTACACGATGGCCAACTGCCTGAAGGCCGCGGCGCGCCTCGGCACGAAAGTCATCGTCTGCGATCGTCCGAACCCCATCGGCGGCCTCGCTGTCGAGGGCCCGATGCTCGTGACGGGCTTCGAATCCTTCGTCGGGCTGTACCCGATCCCGATGCGGCACGGCATGACGATCGGCGAGCTCGCCCGGCTCTTCAACGAGCACTTCGGCCTCGGCGCGGATCTGACGGTCGTGCCGATGGAGGGCTGGCGCCGCGGGATGTATCACGACGAGGCCGGCGCGCCGTGGGTGATGCCGTCGCCCAACATCCCGACGCTCGACACCGCGATCGTCTACCCGGGGACAGTGTTGTTCGAAGGCACCAGCGCCTCGGAAGGCCGTGGCACGACGCGACCCTTCGAGCTCGTGGGCGCGCCACACGTGTCAGCCGAACGCTTCGCGGACGGGATGAACCGGCTGGGGCTCGAGGGCGTGTTCTTCAGGCCGGCGGTCTTCGAGCCGACGTTTCACAAGCACGCCAGGGTCACGTGCGGCGGGTGCCACGAATCCGAGCCGGGCTGGAGCCCGGCGCTCCCGGTCGAAACGCAACTATTCGAAGGCGAGCTCGTTCGCGCGCGTGCTCGTGCGCACCTCGGGCCTCGTCCGCGACACCGGCACGAGCACGCCGGCGGACTTGCAGCGCTCGCCCAGCGCCAGGAGGGCGGTCTCGGCACGGGCGCAGGCCGGGGCGAGGGCGGCGAGTGCGTCGGCGAGCTGCGTGAGCTCGGCCAGGCGCGCCGCCAAGGCGGCGAGCGGCTCCACGAGCCGGGCGTGCTCGCGCGCGACGGTGCGCTCCAGCTCCGCCAGGAAGGCCGTGAGCAGACCCTCCACCAGCACCCGCGCGGCGCGCGCCGCCTCCTCGGCCAGGATCGCGTGCGCGCGCTCGACGGCCGAGCGCTGCATGGCCACGCGCGCCTCGGCGCCGAGCCGGCGCGCCTTCTCGGCGCTGGAGAGCGGCGTGGTGGGCGCCTCGGGTGGTCCGAAGAACCCGCGCCGGACCTCGTCCGCGTCCCGCCAGGCCAGGCGCTGGCCGAGCTTCGGACGCACGGGAATCGCCTGCACGTCGAGGGGGCGCGGCCCGGCCGGCGGGCCGCTCACGCGCGCGGCCTCGAGGCCGGGCGCGAACAGCGCGAAGAATGAAACACGCGCCTCGTCCAGGTCGGTGCGCGCGGCCGCGGAGAGCAGCGCGGGATCGGCCACGAGCTTGCGCTGCTCCTTGCCTTCCCGCTTCCGTCCCTCCTCTCGTTCCTCCTCGCGTTCCTCGCGCAAGACTCGCTCCAGCGAGCGTGCGAGCTCCGCGCGCGCCCCTGCCAGGCGCGGCTCGAAGCCGGACTCGATCAACGTCGCCAGGCTGCCTTGGCTCGCGAACCAGTCCTCCAGCGCGCGCGCGATGGGCGCGTCGAGCGCCTGCGCCAGCTCGCGCGCGCGCAGACCGCCGCGCTCGGCGAGGCGTAGGCGCAGGCCCTCGAAGAGCTCCGCGCTCTCCCACTGTGCGCGTGCGCGCGACCCGAGGCGCAGCAGGGCACGCTGCACGGTCTGCAGCGCGGCGCGCTCGCGCTCGGCCGCGGCGCGGCGTGCGCAGAGCTCGTTCAGGCCGGGCAGCTCGGAAAGCGCGCGCGCCTCGCCGCCGAGGTCCTGCGCGCGGCGCAGCGCACTCCTCTGCAGCGCGCGAAACGATTCGTGAGAATCGAGGACGCGCGACAGCTCCTGCAACAGGTCCTGGAAGCGCGCGCGTGGCCGTGGCGAAGGCACCTCTTCGGCGCCATGGCGGCGCGCGCGGGCGGCCTCGAGCAGGTCGAGCGCCAGCACCGGCACGCGTCCCGATTGCACCGCGCGCGCCAGCGGTTCCGAGGTCGAGAGCTCCTCGAAGGCCGCGATCAGGCGCGTGGGGTCCTCGCGCTCGGGGCTGGCGGCCAGCTCGCCGGCGCGCGAGAGCTCGCGCGCGCGCTCGTCCAGGTTGATCACCAGGATCAGGCGCTCGAACGCCGCCAGCAGCTCCTCGATGCCGTCGAACACGGCGTCGTCGCACAGCTGGTTCGCGCGCACCACGAGGATCCCTGCACGCGCATGGTCCGGCTCGCCCAGCGTCATCTCCGCGTAGGACGGGAAGAGCGGCGCGTGGATCGGCGGACACTCGACGAGCTCGAGCGCTCCGCGCGCGAGCAGCTCGGCGGCGTGCTCGCGCTCGACCCGCCGCACGGCGTGCTGGAGCTGGCGCGCAGGATCGAAGGCCTCGCCTGCCGCCAGCGTCGCGCGCACGCGGGCCGCGAGCTCGTGGTGGGCGCGCTGCAGCACGAGGGCCAATGCCGCGGGGTCGGCCAGATCCTCGGAGCTGCCGTCGAAGCGCAGCAGGCGGGTGGATTCCCCCGCCCCGTGCCGCACGCGCGCGACGCACGGATAGCTCGGCAGGATCGAGACCTCGCTCACGCAGGCCCCGGCCAGGGCGTCGAGCAGGGTGGACTTGCCCGCCTTGGCGGGCCCGAAGACGAAGACCGTGGCGCGCTCTTTCGCGACGCGCTCGAGCAGCACGGCGAGCTCGCGCGCGAGGGCGCCGCAGGATTCCTGGAGCCCGTGCGCGTCGAACGGCAGCTCGCAACGCGTCGAGCGCAGGCCCTGGGCCGCGGCCGCCACCGCCGCCGCCAGGGGCGCGAGCGCGCGCTGGAAGTCCTGGGCGAAGAGGGCGAGCTCGCTCTGCTGCATGGCGAGAGGGTACGGAGTCGGAGGAAGTTCTCAACGCTCCGGGGGGCGCTCAGGAAGACGCAGAGTCCGGGGCAGGATCGACGAGAATTGGCTCGGGCTCCGTGCTCCCCGAATCAGGGCGTGATGCGTTTGGCGGGGCGCAGGCCGAGATCGTAAACGGGGTTATCGGGCGAGCGGTAGCTGCGGGCCGCCGAGCGCGCGACCGCGGCCGGGAAGAAGAAGGTACCGCCGCGACGGGAGCGGTCCGTGGAGCCCGGCGCATAGAAGTCCTGACAAGACTCCCATACGTTCCCGATCACGTCGTGAAGCCCAAAGGCGTTGGGTTGGTAGCTGCCCACGCGTGCGTGCGTCGTGTTGCCATCGTCCCAATCCTCCCAGAGCTTCCCTGCGAATCCATCGTGCTCCTTGGCATGGCGATCGGCCACGTTCCCCGCATTCCGGATCGATTCCTTCTCGTTCCCGCAACACCAAGGCGTGGTCGTGCCGGCCCGGGCACCGTACTCCCACTGGGCTTCGGCAGGCAGCTCCAGCCCCATCCGCTCCAGCAAGATCGCGCAGTCGTTCCAGCTCACCTGCTCGACCGGATGGAGGAGGTCTCCTGGATCGCCCGCGCTGTTCCAGGAAGGGGCGTAGCTCTGCGGGTTGTACTGGCTCGGATTCCGGCCCGCAAACCGCAGCCACTGCCCCTGCGTCATCTCGTACTTGGACAGGAAGAAAGGCGCGATCGTCACGCTGTGCACCGGTCCCTCGTCGTCCGCCGCCTGCGCGTCGTAGTTCGCACCGTTCGGGTCGGTCTTCTGCGCGCCCATCTGGAACGTCCCGCCGGGCAGTAGCACGAACACGAGCCCAGTCTCTTCCTCCAGGACGAGCTTCCCGTCCGGCCCGCGCAGCGCCGGCGCGCCCGTCTGGAAGTGCGCGAACTCCCATAGTCCCGAGTCCGGGTCCCGGCCGAGCGGGAGGAGGCCGAGCTGCGGGGCGAGCGCCAGGCCTCGATAGGCAGGGCATTCATCGCGGTCCCGGATCGACGCGAGCGCCTCCGCCCAGCGTGTCTCGGCCTCCGGACCCGTGAGCGAGCGTTCCTCGATGGAGCGCGCGAAGGCGAGCCGCTTCGGCAGGCTCCAGCCATGTTCGGCGGAGAGCGCGTCCTGCGCCAGGAGTCCGCGCTGCAGCTCCTGCAGGCCTTCGATCAGCTTCGTGAGCTGGTTGTTCCACCAGCGCGCCTCGCGCTCGGACTCGGGGAATTGCCAGGTGCGGCGTTGGTCGACCTCGGCCGCGAGTTCGTCGCGCTCGCGCTCGAGGCGCGTGAGCTCCGCCCGGATCGCGCGCACGAGAGCTGCGCTCTTGGCCATGGCCCCTGCATCCGCAGCAGCCTGGAGCTCGCCTTCAGACTCCGCCAAGCGCGCGGCCTGCGGATGGCTCGCGCGCTCCGCCTGGCGTTCCTCGGCACTCTGCGGCAAGGCCTTCGCACGCAGCTCGTCGCGCTGTCTGCCGTGCAACGGGAGGTCCGCGACCAGCTCGTGCGCCGCGCCGATCCACCTCTCGTAGCGCGTGATGTTCTCCGCGTCCGCGGGCCAGAGCGCATCTGCCTGAGCCAGGAGATCGTCGAGATCCTGCAGGGCCGAGAGCCGCAGCACCTCGTCGCGCTTCGTCTCGGCTTCTTTCCGCCGGGCCTCGGACTCGGTCGTCTTCGTGGCCAAGGAGGCATTGGCGTTCGCCAGGTTCGTGCGTTCGCTAGAGAGGTCCGTGTTGGCCCGGGTGAGCGCGCGGTTCGCGCGCACATTCGCGCAGAAGAGCACGCCGATCACGGCCAGAGCCGCGCTCGCGAGCGCGGCGGCGGAGCCCTTGCCGGGGTTGCGCATGACCCACTTGACGATCCGCTCCGCGCGCGTGGGCGGCGTGGCATGGATCGGCTTGTCCTCCTCGGCGCGCGGCATGCGGTCGGAAGAGCGTAGGCCCTCCGGTTTCCCTGCGCTACTCCGCCTCTTCTCCGCACTCTTCTCCGCCGTCTCCCGCGCCCTCCATGGTGCGCTCGTCGACCGGGCTCGGATTCGCCGGGGAAGCCCGCGTTACTTCCCGAGCTCCTGCCGGAAGAACAGCGTCGCCCGAAACAGATAGCCCTCCCCCAGCACCTGCGTGAACAGCTTGTGCTGGTCCGCCACGGGGATCTCGTAGTTCGTATCGCGCCGCCAGCTCGACGGATCGTCCTGGATGCGGCCGTGCTCCTCGCGGAAGACGCGCAACTGATCCAGCAGGACGGCGAGCTTCTCCTTCTCCTTCACCAGCAAGTACTCGCACACCCCCCAGCTCGCCTTGGCCTCGGGATCCAGGTACTTGCCGCGCCGCCAGCCCATGAAATCCGCGGCCTTGAGGTGCGCGCTCTGGTAGCGGCCCTGGACGGCCCGGTCCCAGCCGCTGTGCTCGCCGACGCCCACGAATTCGTCGCGCCACGGGAAACAGTAGATCGCGTTCTTCAGCGCGATCTCCAGGTGCCAGGCGTAGCCCTGCACGAACCAGTTCGGCAGCTCGCCGAAGCGCCGCAGGAGGCACAACCGCGCGAGACGATTGACGAGCTCGTTCTCGGGATCCCACTCCTCCACGCCCTCGGGTTCCTCGAGGTAGGCGCCGCACAGCGGATCGCCGAGCACGAAGCCCATCATGGCCTTGGCCTCGCGCGTCCAGGCCTCGAGGAACGGAAAGCTGCTCGCCAGGCTCGCGAGCAGGCTCTCGAAGTCGTCCTGGTCGCGCAGCAGGAACAGCGTGACCGTCTGCGTGTCGAGCGCTTGGCTCTGCGAGCCCCAGGTGGTGGGCTTCTTCGGCGCGCTGGTCGCCTGGGCCGGCTTCGGCACCGGGAGCTTCCACGGATGGCTGCCGGTGGGATCCTCCGGGTCTTCCGGGAGCGGCTTGTCGCCGGCGGCGGGCTTCTTGGGCTTGGGCTTCGCGGCGAGGTCGAGGGACTTGGCCTCGAGGCGCACGGGCGGCGCGGCGAGCTCCAGGTCGAAGCGCGCGATCACGCTGGCCGCCAGCTCGACCAGCTTCGGCGCGCGATCGTTCGAGCGCCGGCTGACGAGCAGGATACGCGCGGCCGGGTCGAGGTCGAGGCGGTATTCGTGCGCCCCGCTCCAGGCATGCCAGGCTTCGAGCGCCGCACGCGCGGAGGCCGGCAGTTCAGGCGGAAGCTCGGCGAGCTTCAGCTCGCGCGGCCCCCACAGGATCGGCGCGCCACCATCGCGGGCACTCGCACGCGAGTCGATGAGCGCGAGCAGCGCGAGAGTCGTGAGCATGGGTTTCAGACCCTCTCCTTCAGCCAGCGCTCGAGGTGGCGCTCGAACGTGGCGGCATCCATCTCGAGCGCCTCGCAAAAGGCCGCGATGCCCGGATACCCCTTGCCGAGGCGCTTCAGCATCTTCTCGATGACCTCCGGATGCGCCTCGAGCAGGTAGGTCGCGAGCGTGTAGGAGTAGAGCACGTCCTCGGTCGTGAGCGCGCTGGCGTCCTTCTCGAAGAGCTCGGCCAGCGGCGGCGTGCGCTTCTCGAGCAGCAGGCGCAGGGCCTCGTCCGGCCAGTTCGTCTCGGGCTCGAGCAGCTTCTGGCGCAGGGCCATGTCCGCCGCCCCGTTTACGACGCTCGAGGCCTGCGCCAGCCAGGTCAGACGCGAGCGCACCAGCGAACGCGTCAGGAACAGGCCGAAGCCCTCGTAGGCCCAGCCCTGCCGCCAGGTGATCTCGAAGGCGCCCGCGAGCCAGTAGCCGAGCACGAGACGCACGATGCCGTCGATGCGGCGCTGCGTGTCGCCGGTCCAGAAGGCGAAGTCGTTCGTGCCCTGGATGCCGCCGCCCTCGAGCTTCTCGTACTGGGCGCGCTCGGCCGCCGGGATGGCGGGATGACTCGCGACGAAAACCGCGCGCTGGGACGGGCTGGACAGCAGGAACACGGTGAGGTCCTCGGGCAGCGCGTAGGTCGACTCGAACACGGTCTGCAAGAAGTGCTCGAGCGCGAGCACGGCCTGAGCGGCGCGCAGCAGCTCCTCCTCGCCCGTCGTCCCGACCACGCGCAATCCCGGCGCGGCGAAGGCGACCAGCTTGAGCGGGATCGCCTGCTCGCGCGCGCTGAGCTCCACGGCGTCCATCGCGGGCGCCTGCTCGAAGGCCGTGCGCACGGCAGCGAGCATCACCTGGCGCCGCTCCTTCGCGCGCGCCGTCTCCGGCAGGACCCAGCCTTTCTCGGTCTGCACCTCGCCCAGGAGGACGTGGACGCGCTCGTTGTCGGGATCGACCCGGAACGCGGCGCGCGCCACGGCCTCTTTCTGCTCGGGCGAGAGCGCGCCGTCCTCCAGCAGGCCGATCAGCGCCGTCACGTAGCCGGCGACGACGGCGCGCCAGCGCTCGGCTGCCTCCGCGAGCGCTTGCTTTTCGTGGTCGCGGAACACCTTGGGCTTCTCGGGCGGCTTCCAGGTGCCGTCCTTCGCGCGCGTGTGCCCCAGAGCCTTGCGCGCCCCGGCGTGCGCGGGCTCGAGCTCGAGCAAGAGCTCGCAGGACTTCTGACGCGACTGGAACAGAGTTTTCCCCTGGCACCACTCGGCGTAGCCCTCGAGTCCCAGCACGAACGCCGCGCGCGCCGCCGCCTGCCGCGCGTCGAAGTCGGGCGCCTGCGCCTGCGCCCGCCCGAGCGATCCCGCGACGAGGAGCACGGCCAGCGCCGCACTGCCTGCGAACCGTTTCATCGACCTCTCCTGCTTTCCCCTCCGCCTGCCGAGCGGTGGTCGCGTGAGCATACCCAGGGAGCGCCGGAAAGTTGCTCTTCTCACCCTGGGAGCGCCGGGCTCCA
>JANOGB010000528.1:0-2031 GCA_031413955.1 Planctomycetota bacterium
CTGATGGATCGATAGGTGGTAATCCAGTAGGCCTTGGGCATTGCTGTCTCCTCGAGGAAATGGGGTCTGACTCCGATTTTCTCACGCCGCCCTGTATATTCCGCCCCGCCATGCCGCTCCTCACCCTCGCCAACGCCCAGCTCGCCTACGGCGAGCTGCCGCTCCTCGACCGCGCTGCGTTCGCGATGGAGGCGGGCGAGCGCATCGGGCTGATCGGCCGCAACGGCACCGGCAAGTCGTCACTCCTCGGCGTCATCATTGGCACGGCGGCGCTCGACGAGGGCGAGCTGAGTAAGCGCGACGGCCTGGGCGTGGCGATAGTGGAGCAGGAGCCGAAGCTTCCTCCCGCGACGACACTGCGCGCGAGCCTGCTGCTGCGCGGCCACATCCCGGCGTTCAATGCTCTTTTTCAAGATGATCAAGAGCGCTGGCGCACTGAGGCGCGGCTCGTCGAGTTCCTGCACCGCTTCGGGGTGGACGAGAACCAGGCGCCCGACGCCGCCTCGGGCGGGGAGGTGAAGCGCGCGGCGCTCGCTCTCGCGTTCGCGCTCCAGCCCGACCTGCTGCTGCTCGACGAGCCGACCAACCACCTCGATATCGACGGCATCGCGCAACTCGAGAACGCGCTCGTGAAGCAGCCGGCGGCGATCGTGGTGACCCACGACCGCGCCTTCCTCGACCGCTTCGCCACGCGCATCGTCGAGCTCGACCGCGGCCTGCTGCGCTCGTACCCGGGCAACTACACGGACTTCGAGCGCAGGAAGGAGAGCGAGCTCGCCGCCGAGGCGGTGGCGCGGCGCAAGTTCGACCAGTTCTGGGCGCAGGAGGAAGCGTGGATCCGCCGCGGCATCGAGGCACGGCGCACGCGCAACGAGGGTCGCGTCACCCGGCTCGTGCGCCTGCGCGAGGAGCGCGCCGCGCGGCGCGAGCGGCTCGGCGCCGCGAAGCTCGCCATCGGCTCGGGGCAGCGCTCGGGGAAACTGGTGGCCGAGTTGACCGGCGTGACGAAGAGCTATCCCGGCCGCTCCGCACGTGACCCGGTGGTGCAGGACCTGGACCTCATCATCAGCCGCGGCGACCGCATCGGCCTGATCGGCGCGAACGGCGCGGGCAAGACCACGCTCATCCGGCTGATCCTCGGCACGCTCGCGCCGGACTCGGGAAAAGTGCGCCTGGGCACCCACGTCCAGCCCGCCTACTTCGACCAGATGCGGGCCCAGCTGGACGATCCTCTCGATCCGGACATCACCGTCGCCGAGTCCATCAGCCCGGGCTCGGATTGGGTCGAGGTGAACGGCGTGAAGAAGCACGTCATGAGCTACCTCGGCGACTTTCTGTTCCCGCCGCGCCGCGCCAGCTCGCCGGTGCGCCGGCTCTCGGGCGGCGAGCGCAACCGCCTGCTGCTGGCGCGCCTCTTCGCGCGGCCCGCGAACGTGCTGGTGCTGGACGAGCCGACCAACGACCTCGACATCGAATCCCTGGAACTGCTGGAAGCGGCGCTGCAGGACTACGACGGCACGCTGCCGCTCGTAAGCCACGACCGCGCCTTCCTCGACAACGTCGTCACCCAGACCCTCGCGGCCGCAGGCGGCGGCCGGTGGCACGAATACGCTGGCGGCTACACCGACTGGCTCCGCGCGCGACCTCCGATAGCTTCTGGGGAATCCGGGCGCCAGGGTGTCGGTCGCGGCGCGCCGCCGGGGGTCGCATCCCGCAAGCGGGACCCTGCTCCGCCCCTCGACGCGCTGCCCCTTGCGCCGACGTCGTCACGTGCGAAGCTGAGCTACAAGGAAACCCGCGAACTCGCCGCCCTGCCCGGCGAGATCTCCGCCCTCGAAGCCGAACAGCACGCCCTCGCCGCGCGCATGAGCGCGCCGGACTACTACCGCCAGCCACCCGACACCCTCCGCGCCGACCAGGGCCGGAGCGCGGACATCGAAAAACAGCTCATGGAAAAACTGGAACGCTGGGAGGCGCTGGAAGCGAAGGCGAAAGCGGCGGCTTCGTAGCGAGCCAGTGTCAGTCGTCAGG
>JANOGB010000529.1:0-9449 GCA_031413955.1 Planctomycetota bacterium
GAGGTTCCTGAGCGCCTTCTCCTCGCGCAGGTTGACGACGGACAGGATGAGCATGTCCCGCGCGACTCCGCCGTTGCCGCTGCCCGTTCCGATGCCCTCGGCGATGTTGCCCGGCGCCACGACGCTGGGATTGGCGGGCACGGCGTAGGCCTCGATGAAGTGCCGCTGAATCTCGTTGGCCACGACGGTCAGCGCGTGCGAGATCACGGCGTCGCGCTCCCGCCGAAGGACGTCCGGATGAGCCCGACGAGACGGTTGGGCGAGACGTCCAGGCATTGCGCCGCGCGCGGCTCGAGCCAGTGCAGCTCGGCGGCCTTGCCGCGGTCCGACAATACGAGCACCTTGAGGCCTTCATGGTCGCGCATCAGCCGTTCCTTGCTGCCGGCGGCCATGACTGCGTCGTCGAAGACGAGTACGTCCGCCTGCGAGTCCCGCAGCAGCTCGTCCACGTCCGCGTATCCGCCGGCTTCACCAACGATCAGCATGTCGAACTCGCTCCCGATGACCTCGATCACGATGTCTCGCAGCAGACGTGGCATACTGCCCAGTGCAATTCGAATGGGCCTCAAGCGGCGCCTCCGCGGTTCTTCGCGCTCAGAATGCGGCCGATGCGGCGCTCTGGGAATGGATCCGCCGATCCAATCCTGATCCGCTTCGCCGTTCGGATGGCGTAGAACATTCGATCCACTCCCCGGCCGAGGAACAACCGCGTCCAGTTCCGGACTCGGGGCCCCCGTCAGCCCTCCGCCGGGCCTCGATTCAGGCGCGCGACAGCATGCGGCGAGCCACGGCGGCGGCTCGCGAGCGCGTGCGCACGCCGAGCCGGTCGAGGATGTTGTGGACGTGATTGCGTGCGGTGGCGGCGGAGATGTGCAGGCGCGACGCGATCTCCTTGTTGGTGAGGCCCTCGTCCACCAGGCGCAGGACCTGTATCTCGCGTTGCGTGAGCGGCATGCCCTGCCCGGGGACCCCGAAGGCGCCGGCGAGTGCGGCGACGCGCGCAACCAGGGCGCCCGCGATGCGCCGCGAGCATGCCAGCTCCCCGGACGCGGCGCAGCGGATCGCCTCGACCAGGTCGGCCGTGCTCCCCGAGCGGCTCACGAAGCCCGTGATGCCCGCTTCCGCGCAGGCCACGATCTGCGCCTGGTCGTCCTGCACCCCCAGGCCGACGACCTTCACCACCGGAAAACGGTCCGACACCACTCGCGCGGCGCCCAGTGCCTCTGGAAGAGCGAGGTCGATCAGGACCACGTCGGCCGGCTCCTGCAGCAGCAGGTCAAGCGCGACGTCGACCGTGCTCGCCGTACGCACGACGGCCGGCTCGATCGCCTGGGTCACGAGTCGGACCAGACCCTCCCGGTATAGGCAGATCTCGGAGAGGATGAGGAGCCTGCTCATCGGCGTGTCCATTCCCTCGACTTCCGCGTCGACGACTCCGCCTGTGGTATGCATGCGCCCCCCCTCCTCCCGGATTGTCCAGTCAGCTCGTACCGGGCGACTGGCCCGATTCGTCCTGGCGAGCAGCTCCCGCTCCGGGACGATCAAGGTGCATGATGATAGCGGACATCGGCCCCATTGGAGACCCGATCGGGTCCCGGTAGCCAGAAGTAGAGGGGGCTTGGGCAGGCAGTGGCCACGGATGCAGGCTCGATCGAACGTCAGTGAACGGCGGCAAGGGGCCGAGCCCGAGGAAGGACGGATGTTGGGCCCCCACTTCTCTTGCCTGTTCTCTTGCCTGCCAGCGATCCGACCGAAGGAACTCCGCTCACTCCGTGGGCGGAGCAAGAGCGATGGCGAGCAAGAGCTCGTGCAGGGCCTTCTCGTCGACCGGCGTCTCCGCGGGCCAGTGGGCGAAGAGCACCAGGGGGCGCTTCGGCGAGCTCAGGTCCACGCGCGCCTCCTCTTTCCAGCCGCCGCCCTTCGCGAAGCTGCGCTCGACCAGCAGCTTGGAGCTCCAGTCGCCCCAGGAGATCTCGTCGCGCTTCATCGTCGTGTGCCAGTCGAAGGCTTTCTCGCGCTCCCATTCCTTCATGCGCGCGCCGACTCCGCCGCCCTCCTCCATGTCCCCCGTCGACATGTCCCCCATCGACGAAGTACGGAACAGCGGCTCGACCGCCGCGTGGCTGCGGTATTCGAGGAACAGGACCTCGCACGGTGCGCCCTCTCCCTCAGGACGCTCGAAGCGCACGAGCGTGTCGCCCGTCGGCAGGCGCACGGCCGAGTCCAGGGCCAGGCCGAAGGGCAAGGCGCCGTCGCCGAAGAACTCGAGTTGCTTGGCGGCGCCGTCCACGGGCGCGACGAGGAACTTCTGTCCGAGCCAGGCCAGTGCGCCCAGGAACAGGGCCAGGGTGAAGAAGGTGCCGAGCACACGCGCGGCGCCCGTGCTCTGTGCCGGGATGGCTGCAGCGTCTGCGCTCATGGCTCCCGCCACACGTCGAACGGCGCGAGGAAGGCCTCGACCTCGGCGTCCTCGATGCGCTCCGCGCCGCCGCGCCGCCGCAGCTCGAGCGTGCGCGGCTTCTTCCTGCTGCCGGACAGGTCCACGCGGATCCCGACGCCGTTCGCATCCGCCGGCTCGGGATGCACGCGGGTGAAGCGCAGGCAGGGAACCTCGTGACCCTGGACGACCAGCTTGCCGCTCTCGGGCTCGAGCAATCGTCCGAGGCCCAGCGGCAGCTCGAAGTCCGGATCCATGAGCTGGTCGTAGTCCGAACTGGCCGACGACGGATACTCGATGAGCGTCGCGCGCAAGCCCTTCGCCTCGTCGAGCAGGTGGAACTGGTCGGCTCCGAGGCCCAGTCCGAACTGCATCTCGATACCCGCGGGCCGCTGGTCGAAGGCCAGCACTTCGGCCAGGCGCGGCCACTGCTTCTCGGGATCGATGCTCTCGCGGATCACGCGCGAGGCGAACACGACCACGGCGATCACGATCAGGGTCGTGAACAGGCACCCGCCGCCGCAGCCCCACCAGACCCACGAGGGAATGCGTTTCTTTTTGGGGCGCGCCTCGCCGCCCTCCTCGCCCCAGTCCGTGCTCGTCGTGCGCGGCTCTTCCATCAGACCCAGTCGTAGAAGCCGCGCCCGCTCTTCTTGCCGAGCTCGCCGCGCGCGACCTTGTCACGGAGGAGCTGCGGCGGCGTGAAGCGCTCGCCCAGCTCCGCGGCCAGGTACTCGGCGATCGAGAGACGCACGTCGAGGCCGACCAGATCCGTCAGGCGCAGCGGGCCCATCGGGAAACCGTAGCCGAGGGTCATGGCCTTGTCGATGTCGGCCGCCGTCGCGACGCCCGCCTCGAGCATGCGCATGGCCTCCAGGCCGATGGCGAGGCCGAGGCGCGAGGACGCGAAGCCCGGCGCGTCCGCGACCTCGATCGGGTCTTTTCCGAGGCGCAGGGCCAGGGCGAGCGCGAGCCCGACCGCCGGCCGCGAGCTCTGCTCGGCGCGCACGACCTCGACCAGCTTCATGATGTGCACCGGATTGAAGAAGTGCATCCCGACCACGCGTTCCGGATGCGCGGCGGCGGCAGCGATCTCCGTGATCGAGAGCGAGGAAGTGTTGGTCGCGAGCAGGACGTTCGCCGGCAGACGGCCCAGCGTCTCGAACAGACCACGCTTGAGCTCGAGCTTCTCGGGCACCGCCTCGATCACGACCTCGGCGCCCTCGGTCGCGCGCGCGAGCTCGGTCGTGAACTCGAGCGCCGCCAGCGCCGCGTCGCGCGCGCTGGCCGTCACCTTGCCCTTCTCGACGCCCTGCTCGAGGTTGGCGCGCACCTTGGCGCGCGCCTGGTCGAGCGCGCCCGCGTGCACGTCGTACACGCGCGTCGAGATCCCGGCCATGGCCAGGACCTGGGCGATGCCGTGCCCCATGGTCCCGGAACCGAGCACGGCCGCACGCTGGATCGTCTGAGCGTCTTGCATGGCAGTCATTGTCCGGGCACGAGCACGATCTTGCCCACGACCTTGCGGCTCTCGAGCAGCTCGTGGGCCTCGCGCACCTTCGAGAGCGGCAGCACGCGGTCCACGACGGGCCGAAGAGTGCCCCTGGCGAGGCTCGCGAAGATCTCGGGAAAGGCCGCGCGCGGCCCCATGGTCGAGCCGAGCACGGACAGGTTCTTGATGAACAGGTGCGGCAGCGCGATCTCGACCATCGGGCCGGTCGTGCCGCCGCAGGTCACGAGCCGCCCGTTGCGCGCCAGCACGGCCATCGAGGTCTTCCAGGTGGCCGGACCGACGTGCTCGACGACGAGGTCGGCGCCCTTGCCGCTCGTTAGCTTCTTGAATTCCTTGCCCCAGCCTTCGGAGCGATGGTCGAGCACGGCCTCGGCGCCGAGCTCGCGGCACAGACGCTGCTTCTCCTCGCTGCCCGCGGTGGCGAAGACGCGCGCGCCGCGCTGCTTCGCAAGCTGGATCGCGGCCGAGCCTACGCCGCTCGCGCCGCCGAGTACGAGCACGGTCTCGCCGGCCTTCACCTGGCCGCGCGACACCACCAAGCCCCAGGCGGTGACGAAGACCAGCGGCACGGCCGCGGCCTGCACGGGGTCGACGTTCTTCGGGAGCGGGAGCAGGTAGCGCGCCTCGAGCGCAACGAACTCGCAGGCGAGTCCGTCGCAGTGCTCGCCGCGGATCGAGTAGTCGGGCGCGAGGTGATCGTTGCCGGCCTTGTCCTCGGGCGAGTTGCCGGAGCTGTAGCCCGGCTCGATCACGACCTTGTCGCCTAGTCTCGGGCTCGTCACGCCCGCGCCGAGGGCCACGACCTCGCCCGTGCCGTCGCACCCGAGGATGCGTGGGAACGTCACCGGGAACCCGGGCATGCCGCGCCGCACCCAGAGATCGAGGTGGTTGAGCGAGACGCCCAGCACGCGCACGAGCGCCTGCCCGGGACCGGGCGCGGGTTTCGGGATGTCCTCGACGCAGAGGACCGACGGGTCGCCGTGCTGGTGGATGCGGACAGCCTGCATCAACTCCTCCTCTCCATCGTTTTTCGTTCTCTGTGGAACTCTGTGTTCTCTGTGCCTCTGTGGTTCTTCCGAACCAACCACAGAGGCACAGAGAACACGGAGCCTCGCAGAGAAGAGAAAGAAAGCATGGATCGATGGCTTCAGCGTCCCTGGAACTTGGCGGGGCGTTTCTGCACGAAGGCGGCGATGCCCTCCTTCGCGTCGGCCGAGGCAAAGAGCTTGGCCTGCAGCTCGCGCTCGAGGGCGAGGCCCGCCTCGAGCGGGAGCTCGAGCCCCGTTTGCACCGCGCGCTTGATGTGCCCGACGGCCATGGCGGCCTTCTTCGGCGTGCAATAGCCGCGCGCGAGCTCGAGCACCTGCGCGAGGAAGCCGCTCTCGTCCTGCGCGTCGAGCACGCGGTTCACGAGCCCGAGGCGTTCCGCGGTCTCGTAGTCGAAGAGCTCGCCGCCGGCCATCAGCTCGATCGCCTTCGACTTGCCTACCACGCGCGCCAGACGTTGCGTGCCGCCCGTGCCCGGCAAGACGCCGAGCGTGATCTCGGGCAACCCACACTTGCCCGAGCCCTTGCGCGCAAAGCGCATGTCCGCCGCGAGCGCGATCTCGAGCCCGCCGCCGACGCAGTGGCCACCCAGCGCCGCGAGCACGAGCTTGGGAGTGTTCTCCAGGCGCAGCAGCGTCTCGTTCGCGTGCAGGCAGAAGCTGTACTTGAAGGTCGGCGTGACCGCATCGAGCATCGCGATGTCGGCCCCGGCGCAGAAGAACTTCTCGCCTGCCCCGGCCAACACGATCACCTGCACCGCATCGTCGAAGCGCGCGCGCAGGATCGCCTCGTCCAGGTCGCGCATCATCTCGTACGAGTACCCGTTGGCGGGCGGGTTCGTGAGCGTGAGCAGGGCGACGCCGCCGTCGGTGGCGTAGGTCACCTTGCCGTTGGGCATCGGCTGGGGCGTCGAGAGGCTCATGCGCGCGGCTCGGGGGACGAGAAAAGGGCCGATGTTCTAGCAGAAAGCGCGGCAGCGTAGCATCGCGGGCCCGCGTCACTCCCCCCTGCGAGGTCGTCATGCTGCTCTGCCTCTGTCTCGTGCTGCTCCAAGACACGGCCAAGCCCGCCGAGGAACCCGCCTTCGGCGCGCTGGAGGTCGGCATCGCGGCCGACGTGAACGGACTCCACTTCAGCGAGAAGGAGCTCGAGCTGATGCTGCCGGACGTGCTCGAGCGCCTGAAGGAGTTCGAAAAGCTGCGCGCGGTGCCGCTGACGAACGACGTCGTGCCGGCGCTCTACTTTCATCCGGATCCAACGCGGCAAGGGCGCGGCGAGCCAGCGCGGATCCCGCCCTTCCAGGGCGGGCACAGCTTCGATTCGAAGCCCGTAGACCTGGAAGACCTTGCCTACGCCGACGTCGAGACCCTACGGGTCCAGATCGACGAGGAAGGCGTCTCCTGCGTCGAGCTGACGAAGATGTACCTCGCGCGGCTGAAGCGTCTCGACGAGAAGCTGCACTGCGTCGTCACGCTGACCGAGGAACGCGCCTTGCGCCAGGCAGGAGAGCTCGACCGCGAGCTTGCAGCCGGCAAGCGACGGAGCACGTTGCACGGGATCCCGTGGGTCGCGAAGGACCTGCTGGCGGTCAAGGGCTACCCCACGACCTGGGGCACGCCACCGTACAGGGAGCAAGTCCTCGATCACGACGCCGCCGCGGTCGAGAGGCTCGACGCAGCGGGCGCCGTCCTCATCGCCAAGGTCTCACTGGGAGAACTCGCGTGGGGAGACGTCTGGTTCGGCGGCCAGACGCGCAATCCCTGGAAGCTCGACCGGGGTTCGAGCGGTTCCTCCGCCGGCTCGGCCTCGGCGGTCGCGGCTGGCTGTGCCGCCTTCGGGATCGGCTCGGAGACCTACGGCTCGATCATCTCGCCCTCCACGGCCTGCGGGAATTCGTCCTTGCGACCGACCTTCGGGCGTGTGAGCCGCTACGGCGCGATGACCCTGTGCTGGTCGCTGGACAAGCTCGGACCGATCTGTCGTTCCGCCGCGGACGCGCTCTACGTCTTCGACGCGATCCACGGTGCGGATCCGCGCGATCCCACGACGATCACCGCTCCATTCGCACCGCCCTGGGAGGACCTCGAGGGCGTAAAGATCGGAGTTCCGCAGGGCGCTTTCGAGGGCGACGGAGCACGCTGCAAGCACGTGCTCGAGGAATTGAAGACTCGGGGAATCGAGCTGGTCGAAATCGAGCTCCCGAAGTACCCCGTCGACGAGATGATGATCGTGCTCGCGGCCGAGGCGGGCGCGGCCTTCGACGACTTCTCGCGCAGCGACAAGGACGACCAGATGGTGCGCCAGACGCGCGACGCCTGGCCCAACGTGTTCCGCCAGGCCGAGCTCATCCCGGCCGTCGATTACATCCGCGCCAATCGCTTGCGCACGCTGCTCATCGCCGACTACGAGAAGGCGCTGGCCGGCGTGAAAGCGCTCGTCTACCCGAGCTTCTTCGGCTCGCTCGTCGCCGCGACCAACCTCTCCGGCCAGCCGACCTTCGTTGCACCCTGCGGATTCAACGACGACGGCACGCCCTACAGCATCTCATTCACGGGGAAGCTCTTCGGCGACGGGGACGTGCTGACCGTGGCGATGCTCTGGCAGAGAGCCACCGACTACCACGAGCGCCATCCGAAGCTGTAGGCTCCGCTCCGTCGGCCGAACCGGCCACCCCACCGTCCCAAGGAGGATTCGATGGTTTCCCTGCTCGATCTCTGGCTGCCGATCCTGCTCTCGGCGGTGTTCGTGTTCGTGGTCAGCTCGGTCATCCACATGGCGCTCCCGATTCACAAGGGCGACATGAAGAAGCTGCCAGGTGAGGACAAGCTCATGGCGGCGATGCGCGCCGAGAAGGTCGCGCCGGGGGCGTACATGTTCCCCTGCGCCGGCTCGATGAAGGAGATGGGCACGCCGGAGATGATCGCCAAGCTGAACCAGGGCCCCGTCGGAAACATGACGGTCCTGCCGAACGGCCCGTGGGCGATCGGGAAGTCGCTCGCGCAGTGGTTCGTGCTCTCGCTCGGGATCGGAGCCTGTGCCGGCTACAGCGCGGGGATCGTGCTCGGCCCGGGTGCCGATGCGATGACCGTCTTCCGCCTGACGAGCACGGCCGCGCTGCTCGGCTACTCCTTCTCGCACGTGCAGGACTCGATCTGGAAGGGGCTCTCCTGGGGCATCAGCGCGAAGTTCGTGTTCGACGGCCTCTTGTACGCGCTCGCCACAGGCGCGACCTTCGCGTGGATGTGGCCGGGCGCGGGCGCCTGAGGCGACCGCCGGGACTCACGCCCCCGCGCCCGCGATCCACGGACGCGGGATGCCGATCTCGGCCACCACGACCAGGCCGCAGAGCTCCGGGCCGCGCCCGCGCGCGAAGCCGGGCTTGCGAGCCACGAAGGTGACCGTCAGCGCGGCGCGCACGGCCGCGCCGAGCTCGGCCCCCGTGTCGGCGTCGAGCCCGCTCGGCACGTCGACCGCGAGCACCGGCCGCCGGCAGGCGTTGACTTCCCGGATCGCAGCCAGCCACGGCTCGCCGAGGCGCTGGTCGAGTCCCGTGCCGAAGAGCGCGTCGACGACCAGCTCGGCGTGCGCGAGGCGCGGAGCCAGTCGAGCCACGTCGCTCGGCGTCTCGACCGGCTCCAGCACCTGCCCCAGGCCGCGCCAGAGGCGCAGGTTCGTCGTGAAGTCGGGCGTGGCTGTCTCGAGCTTGGCGCGCGGTCCCACGAAGACCGCACTCACCTTCACATCGCGATTCCAGAGCGTGCGCGCGATCACGAGCCCATCGCCGCCGTTGTTGCCCGGTCCGCACAAGACGAGCACGGGCCCGCGCGCGCCGCCGAGCAGACGCAGCGCTTCCTCGGCGCAGGCCCGGCCGGCGTTCTCCATCAGCAGCACGGAGGGGATGCCGTACTCCTCGATCGCGCGCCGGTCGAGCGCGCGCACGGCGGCGCGGGAGAGGACGAGCTCGCACACGGCCCCCGATCCTGCGCGCGCGCGCGCCGGGATCAAGTCTCTTTCAGGACGAGCTCAGCGCGGGCTCTCGCCCGCAACCCAAACACACCGCGGAGACGCGGAGGGCGCGGAGCCTCGCGGAGGAGGAAGAATGGGCCTGCGGATCGTCGACTCTCGGAGAGCCGGTGCCCCGCTGACCTCTTCCTCCGCGTCCTCCGTGTCTCCGCGGTGCGTTTTCCTCCGCTCCGCTGATCCTCGCGCCAGGCGACGACTCTCCGGAATGGAAGATCAGCGCGGGCTACGCCCGCAACCCAAGCCAACCACAGAGGCGCAGAGGGCGCGGAGCCTCACAGAGGGAGAATGAGAAAAGGGGCCTCCGGATCGTCGACTCCCGGAGAGCCGAAGCCCCGGAGGCCCCATCCTCTCTGGATTCTCCCTCCGTGCGTCTCTGCGTCCTCTGCGCCTCTGTGGTCCTGCTGATTCTTGCTCAGCCAACAAGCGGTT
>JANOGB010000530.1:0-23288 GCA_031413955.1 Planctomycetota bacterium
CTGGCAGCGGCGCTGCTCGCTCTTCGACCGCGGTTTCCCCGCCGTGGGCACCCCGGACGACAGCGACGGCCGGCGCAGCCTGACGCGTCAGGCCGCGGCCGCGCTCGGACCGGTCGAGACGCGCGTGCAGGTGAGCGACGAGGACCTGCTCCGCGGCGGAAGACTGTGCTTCCAGAGCCACTACGTCGTCGAAGGGATGCCCGAGTCCGTGCGCGACGACAGCCTGGGTTCGCGCGCCTTCAGCGCCACGTGGACCGGCACCCGCTGGACCTTCGCTCCGACCAGCAGCCTGCTCGCGGGCACGATCCTGCAGCAATGGCCGGATGCCACCGTCAGCTCGAACACGGACGGGACCAAGGACGGACGCGTGTACGCGGCGGTCCAGGTGACGGGCCCGGTCGAGGGCTTCTATCGCTACGAGTACGCGCTGCACAACCGCGACCACGCCCGCGGAGTGGGAAGCCTGCGCATCCCGCTGTGCTTCGGCGCGCGCGTGCGCGCGGCGGGTTTTCGGGACATCGATCGCGACTCAGGGAACGACTGGGCCGTGATCATCAGGAAGGACGAGGTCGAGTTCACGCACGCTGGTTCGCCCCTCGCCTGGAACTCGATCTTCAACTTCTGGTTCGAGAGCGACGCGGCTCCTGTTCAAGCCAGCCTCGCGTTGATCCCGTTCGGAGCCCGTGCCGACGAGATCGGGTTCTTCGTACCCGGCCAGGCGCCCACCGCGCTCTACAGCGTGCACCTCGGGCCGGGCTGCGCGCTGGACACGCCGCCCACGCTCTATCCGCTCGGCACGCCCGCGCGCGCGGAGCTCGGCAATACGACCTTCGGGCTCGCCTCGTCGGGCAACCGGCCCTTGCAGCCGAACTTCCTCGTCCACGGGACCAAGTCGGGCTCGCGCGCCTTCCTGGGTTGCACGCTGTGGACCGGAGCAGGCCAGACGGTGCTCGCGTCGGTGGTCATGAGCGACGCCAACGGGGTCGCCACGCACGCTGCCCCGATCCCGAACAACGTGGCTCTGGAGGGCAGGGTCATGCGCTTCCAGGCCATCGGGCTCGATCCCGGGAACGGCCGGCTGTTCTCGGACTTCGAGCTCTCCGACGGACTCCTCGTGCGCCTCGGCAACGCGATCCCGGAGTGTCCATGAAAGTGGCGCGATGAAACGGCGCGCGTCCCTCCTGCTCCCCGCGCTGCTGGTCGCGGGCGCCGTGCCCTTCGCGCAGGCGAACAGCGACGGCGCGATCGATCTGCTCCTGGCCCACATCAACGACCTCTCGGTGCTGGGCCGGCAGGGCGCCTTCCCCAACGGGATCAACGGCCTCGCCATGGAGACCACGGCCTGCAACGGCGGGAGCAAGGAGATCAGCTGGCAGCAGGCGATGGATCCCGACCATCCGTTCATCGCCTTCCTGCTCGCGCGCGAGTCGAACGGTCGCTTCGAGCAGATCTCCGACCGCAGCTACGTGAAGCACGGGTTCTTCGCGCTCTCGTCCAGCTTCTGCAGCGCCTGCACGCCCACGGATGGCACGAAGCTGGGGCTGGGCTGCTCGGACACCTATGCGACCGCGAACAACGGCGACCCCTTCTGGCTGGGACCGCCGGACGAAATCGATCCCTGGCTGGGGCGCTGGAACCCGGTCTGCTCGCACTTCGACCGCGGTGAACCTCCGGTCGCGGCGCCGGCGGACTGCAACGGTGTGCGCAGCCTGACCCAGGCCCAGGCCCAGGCCCTCGGCTCGGTCGGCCATCGCATCCGCGTCCGCGATGCAGACCTCGACGTCGCCGGCGCCACCTTCTGGTTCCAGGGCATGTACGTCATCGAGACCGAGGGCGACCTCTTGCGTGACGACAACCTCGGCTCGCGCCGCTTCACGGCCGCGTGGACCGGCACGAACTGGAGCCTGAACGAGGCCAGCGGCCTGCTGCTCGGTTCGGTGCTGCAGCGCTGGAGCGGCGCCAGCCTGAGCTCGGCCACGAACGGCACGGACGACGGGCGCCTCTACGTGGCCGTCAAGGTCACCGGTCCGGTCGACGGCTTCCAGCACTACGAGTACGCCGTCCACAACCGCGACAACGCGCGCGGCGTGAGCGCGCTGCGCATCCCGCTCTGCCCGCAGGCGCGCGTCCGCAACCTCGGTTCCTCCGACATCGATCAGGACGCGGGCAACGACTGGACGGCGGCCCTGGTGGGGAGCGAGATCGTGTTCTCGAGCGCGTCCAATCCGTTGCAGTGGAACTCGATCTTCAACTTCTGGTTCGACAGCGACTCCGCGCCCGTGGCGGGCGTGCTGGGCCTCGAGCAGGCCGCGCCGGGAGCGGGGCTCGCCTCCGTGCCGGTCACGAGCAGCGCGCCGCTCGGCCTCTTCAACGTGTACGTCGGCGAAGGCTGCGCGTTCGGCGCCGCGCCCACGCTGCACGCCGTCGGCACGCCCGCGCAGGCGACGCTCGGCAACGCCACCTTCGCCTTGCGCAGCACCGGCAACGCGCCCCAGCAGCCGAACTACCTGTTCTTCTCGCGCGTGGCGGGCTCGCACCCGATCGGGCGCTGCACGAGCTACCTGGGTCTCGTCGCGAGCGACGCGATCCTGCGCGACACGGTCCTCTCCGACGCCAGCGGCGTGGCCGTGCATGCGCTCCCGATCCCGAGCTTGGTCGCCCTCGAGGGCATCGACGTCACCTTCCAGGTCGTCGGACGCAACCCGGGCAACGGCAAGCTGTTCGCGAACTACGAGCTGTCCGACGGTTTGCGCGTACGCATCGGCAGCGCGCTGGGCGATTGCCCGTGAGTGCGGCTCCGTACTGCCGGATTAGAGCCCCTTCCAGCGCAAGACCTGGATGACGTCGGTGAAGTCGTCGGTCCACACGGCGACGTCGGGAGTCGGCCCGAGCTCCGGCCAGGGTGGCGTGGTCAGTTTGAAGCGCGCGAGCATCTCGCTCTTGCGCGCCACCACGACCCAGTCTGCCTCGCTCCCGCCGGGCGTGATGGTCGGCTGCACTCCCTTGCTGTAGCGCGCGACGAGGCCCGCGTCGGCGGCGAGCCGGGCGACGACCGGCATGAGGTCGAGGTAGGCGTTGGTGATGTTCAGGAGCAAGAGGCCGTGCTCGGACAGCTTCTGCGTGTACAGCGCGAAGGCCTCGCGCGTCAGCAAGTGGACCGGGATCGCGTCGCCGCTGAAGGCAGCCACCACCAGCACGTCGAAGGCCCCGTCTTCTTCCTTGGCCAGCGACAGCCGCCCATCGCCGATCACCACGTCCACCTTGTCGCCGGCGTTCGCGAGGTACGTGAAGTAGCGCGGATCGCGGGCGATGCGCTCGTCCAGCGGATCGATCTCGTAGTACGTGAGCCGCTGGCCGTGCGTCAGGTAGCAAGCCATGGCGCCCACGCCCAATCCGATCACGCCGATGCGGCGTCCCGGCGCAGGCGAGTCCTTGACGATGTCCATGAACTGCCCGACCGGCCCCTCGCGGAAGTAGTAGGTTGTCGGGCCGAGCGGGCGGTCGAGGTTCTGCCCGCCGTGGATGATCCTGCCGTTGTTCAGCATGTGGAAGCGGCCGTAGGAGAGATCGAACTCGTTGACCGAATACACGCCGAAGAAGCTGCGCTCACGCATGATGCGGACGCCGCTGTCGGGCATCTTCGAGCCGAAGCGGGCGGGATCGATGCCGAGCAGGCCGGGCGCGAGCACGTTCAGGACCACGAAGAAGGCGAACGCGGAGCGCAGCGGTCGCACGGACAGCAGGACGGCGACCAGCACCAGGCTCGACGCGAGGGCGGCGCGCTCGAACTCGTCCAGGGACATGGACGCGCCCCATTCGTAGCGCGCGAACAGCCACTGCAGCCCCTCGCCTGCGCGCCAGTCCTTCAGTTTCGTTTGCCACTGGCCCGCGTACAGCAGCCACCACATCAGAGCGGGGAGCGCGAGATCGAGCGCCCACTGGCCCGCGGTGCCGGTCCAGCGCGTGATGATCGCCGACCAGCGACCCTCCTTCTCCGGCGTGGGCCGGAGCAAGAGGCCGAGGAGCAGCGCGAGCGGGTACTCGTACACGTCGTCGAACACCAGCGGCGCCAGGATGCCGGCGAGGAAACCGCCGACCACGCCGCCGATCGACATCCACAGGTAGAACTCTGTCAGGTGCTTGGCTGTCGGCCGCAGGCGCGCCAGCTCGCCGTGGCACACCATGGCCGTGAAGAACATCGCGCCGATGTGCAGCCCGAGCAGCACGCGCAGGCTGGTCGAGCCGTAGAGGAACGCGACCAGCGCCACGGAAAGAACCTGCAGGTGCAGCGCCCAGCGACGAGACAGCAGCGGCCGGCGCGCGAAAACCAGCACGAACGTGAGCAGATACAGCGCCAGCGGCAGGACCCACAGGAACGGCACCGCGGCGATGTTGCTGCCGATGTGCAGCGTCACGCCGAGCAGGAGCGCCGAGGGCACGACCGAGAGCGCGAACCAGCGCCCGCGCAGCCGCCATGTGATGTTCGAGACCAGCCCCACTTGCTCTGGCGCCACGCTCACCGCCGCTGTGCTCACGGCCACGTCGGCGCGAAAGCGCCGCACGAGGATCATGGCGCACGTCCCGATGGCGGCCACCAGGCCCGCGTAGCCGAACGTCCAGGCCAGGCCCTGGGCGCGCAGCCCGAGCGCGGGCTCGATCAGGAACGGATACGACAGCAGCGCCGCCAGGCTGCCGAGGTTGCTGCCGCCGTACAGAAAATACGGATCGCCGGCCGCGGGGTGGTCCGTGTGCGCGAACCACTTCTGCAGGAGCGGCGCCGTGGCCGAGACCGCGAAGAACGGCAGGCCGATCGAGGCCGCCAGCAATCCGATCAGCCAGGGGATCTGCAGCCCCTCGCTGGGCGGCGTCCAGCCGGAAGCGACGCCGATCGGCAGGGCGACGAAGGCGACGAGCAGCACCACCCCGTGCAGGATCGTCTGCCGGCGCAGGCCGAGCAGGCGCGTCGAGAGGTGCGCGTACAAGTAGCCGAGCAGCAGCGTGCCCTGGAAGAACACCACGGCCGTGTTCCAGACCGCGGCCGAGCCGCCCAGCAGCGGCAGCACCATCTTGGTGAACATCGGCTGCACCGCGAAAAGCAGGAACGCGCTCAGGAACAGCGTGAGCGTGTACAGCGGGAGCACGTAGGCGGCAGCTCCGCGCCCGCCCGACGGAGCAGCCGGCGTCGACATGGGGGCGGGATCATACCCTTGGCCGGCGAGCAGATCCGTGAGCGCTGCTGCCGGCTGCGTCGCTACTGTGCGACGCCCCCGAGGCTTCTCCAGCGCAGGACCTGGACGATGTTCGTGAAGTCGTCGGTCCACAGATCGACGCCCGGCGCCGGCGTGAGCTCCGGCCAGGGCGGCGCGACCCAGCCGAAGCGCGCCAAGAACTCGCTGTTCCTCGCCACCACGACCCAGTCTGCCTCGCTCGCACCGGGCGTGAGGGTGGGGCGCACGCCCCTGCTGTAGCGCGCGGCGAGGCCCGCGTCGGCGACCAGGTTGGCGACGACCGGCATGAGGTCGACGTAGGCGTTGGTGACGTGCACGAGCAGGAGTCCGCGCTCGGACAGCTTCTGGAAGTACAGCGCGAGAGCCTCGCGCGTCAGCAGGTGGGCCGGGATCGCGTCACCGCTGAAGGCGTCCACGACGATCACGTCGAGGGCCCCGTCCGGTTCCTTGGCCAATGACAGCCGCCCGTCGCCGACCACCACGTCCACCTTGTCGCCGGCGTTCGAGAGATACGTGAAGTAGCGCGGATCGCGGGCGATGCGCTCGTCCAGCGGGTCGATCTCGTAATACGTCATGCGCTGGCCGTGCGTCAGGTAGCAGGCCAGCCCACCCACGCCGAGGCCGATCACACCCATGCGCCGCCCCGGCGCCGGCGAGTCCTTGACGATGTCGAAGAACTGCCCCACCGGCCCTTCGCGAAAGTAGTAGGTGATGGCGCCGAGCGGACGGTCCAGGTTCTGCCCGCCGTGGTTGGTCGCGCCGTTCATCAGCATGTGGAAGCGGCCGAGCCGGTTGTGGAAGGCGTTGACCGTGTACACGCCGAAGAAGCTGCGCGCGCGCAGCAGCCGCTCGGCCTCGTCGGGCGACTGCGAACCCCACCAGACCAGGATCGGAAGCGCGATCTCGAGCGCCCACCAGCCGGCCCTCGTGGCCAGGGCGGGTGCACGGCCCCTCGAGCGTTCGAAGACTGCCGACAGCCAGCCGTCCTTCGGCGGCAGCGGCCGCAGCAAGAGGCCGAGGAGGAGCGCAGCCGGATACTCGTACACGTCGTCGAACGCGAGCGGCGCGGCGATGCCGGTGAGGAAGCCGCCCACCAAGCCCCCGATCGACATCCACAGGTAGAACTCGGTCAGGTGCTTCGCCGCCGGCCGCAGGCGCGCCAGCTCGCCGTGGCACACCATGGCCGTGAAGAACATCGCACCGATGTGGAGCACGAGCAGCAGGTATAGATCGGGCGTCCGGTACAGGAACGCGACCAGCGCCACGAAGACGAGCTGCAGGTGCAGCATCCACCGGAGCGGAAGGAGGGGCCGGCGCGCGAAGACGAGCACGAACGTGAGGAGGTAGAGGAAAAGCGGCAGCACCCACAGGAACGGCGCGGCGGCGATGTCGGTGCCGACGTGCAGCGTCACGCCGAGCAGGAGCGCCGAGGGCACGACCGAGAGCGCGAACCAGCGCCCGCGCAGCCGCCAGGTGACCTCCGTGACCAGCCCGGCCTGTTCCGGCGTCGCGCTCACCGCCTCCGTGCTCACTGCCACGTCGGCGCGAAAGCGGCGCACGAGGATCACGGCGCAGGTCCCGATGGCGGCCACCAGGCCGGCATAGCCGAAGGTCCAGGCCAGGCCCTGGGCGCGCAGCCCGAGGGCGGGCTCGATCAGGAACGGATACGACAGCAGTGCCGCCAGGCTGCCGAGGTTGCTGCCGCCGTACAGGAAATAGGGATCGGCGGCCGCGGGGTGATCGGTGTGCGCGAACCACTTCTGCAGGAGCGGCGCGGTGGCCGAGACCGCGAAGAAGGGCAGCCCGATCGAGGCCGCCAAGAGGCCGATCAGCCAGGGGATCTGCAAGCCCTCGCCGGGCGGCGTCCAGCCGGAAGCGACGCCGATCGGCAGCGCGACGAAGCTCACGAGCAGCACCACGCCATGCAGGATCGTCTGCCGGCGCAGGCCGAGCAGGCGCGTCGAGAGGTGCGCGTAGAAGTAGCCGCAGAGGAGCGTGCCCTGGAAGAACACCACGGCCGTGTTCCAGACCGCGGCCGAGCCGCCCAGCAACGGCAGCACCATCTTGGTGAACATCGGCTGCACCGCGAACAGCAGGAACGCGCTCAGGAACAGCGTGAGCGTGTACAGCGGGAGCACGTAGGCGGCAGCTCCGCGCGCAACCGTGGCCGGGACCTGTTTCAACCTCCTGCAGAGCTCACTTCGGCCGGAACACCTTCACCACCGCCGGATTGCCCTCGAGGTACGCTCCGCCGATCAGGTCGATGCAGTAGGGGATGGCGGGGAAGACCGCGTCGAGGCACACGCGGATCGAGGCCGGTTTGCCGGGCAGGTTGACGATCAAGGATCGGCCGAGGATGCCGGCGCTCTGGCGCGAGAGGATGGCGGTCGGCACGCCAGCCGCGAGCGAGGCCTGGCGCATGCTCTCGCCGAAGCCGGGCAGCATCTTCTGGCACACCCCGGCCATGGCCTCGGGCGTCACGTCGCGCAGCGCGGGCCCGGTGCCGCCGGTGGTGCAGATCAGCGCACAACCCGCGGCGGCCAGCTCGCGCAGTGACGCGACGATGAGCGGGATCTCATCCGGCACGAGCTTCTTCTCGAAGCGGCACTCCGTCGCGAGGTAGTCGCGCAGCGCGGCCTCGATCGCGGGCCCCGACAGGTCCGCGTACACGCCCTGCGTGGCGCGGTCGGAGACGGTCACGATGCCGATCAGCGGGAGTTCCTTCGTGCTGGTCATGGTCGAGCTGTCCTGGTCGATCCGTCCTGTTCAATCCGGGGTGAGCTTGCGCAGATCCGGGATGGGGGAGTCCCTGCCGACAAGGATCGTGGTCGCGCCGGCGGGAAGGAGTCCGCGCTCGATCTCCTCTTCGAGGAACAGCGTCACCACGCTGCCGTCGGAATAGAGCACGTTCATGCAGCCGTCGTGGTTGAGGCCGCGCGCGTTGTCGCAGGCGACCAGGGGCTCGAGTTCGCTTCCGCCCGAGGGGAACTTCGTCAGCGGGAAGGACACGGTGTCGCGCGCGGCATAGGCCGAAGCCGCGCCCGTGAGGCTTTCCAGGTTCCGGTAGTCGACGTCCTTCGGCACAGCCTCTGCGTCCGGTCCCGGGCAGGTGAGGTACGCGTGGTCCGCGGTCACGTCCGCGGATGCGACCAGTGCGGCCAGGAGGCGCACACCCGATTGCTGCGGAACGCGCTGCTCGGTGTGTTGACGGGTGCTGTACAGCAGGAGGTCCGTGTAGATGTGGCGCAGGTTGGCGGCGCAGGCGCTCACGTCGCCGCTCAGGTCGACGATGGGCGCTGCGCCGCAACCGCGCCAGAAGAAGACCGCCGCTGCGCCAGCGAGGACGGACAGCGGGACGAGAACGTGCCGCGCGTGCATCACTCCAGACCGGGTTCCATCCCGAGCTCGTGCGCGAGGAAGGCCCAGCAGTCGGCCCACTCCTCGATCAGCATGGTGGTCGGCTTGCCGGCGCCGTGCCCGGCGCGCGTGTCGATGCGGATCAGGATCGGATCCTCCCCCGCCTGCGCGGCCTGCAGCGCGGCGGTGAACTTGTAGCTGTGGGCCGGGACGACGCGATCGTCGTGATCGGCGGTGGTGACGAGCGTGGCCGGATAGTGCGCGCCGGGGCGCACGTTGTGGAGCGGCGAGTACGCGCGTAGCGCCTGGAACTGCGCCGGATCGTCGGCCGTGCCGTAGTCGCCGGCCCAGGCCCAGCCGATCGTGAACTTGTGGTAGCGCAGCATGTCGAGCACGCCGACCGCGGGCAGCGCGGCACCGTAGAGCTCGGGTCGTTGCGTCATGCACGCGCCCACCAGCAGGCCGCCGTTCGAGCGCCCGCCGATGGACAGGTGCTCGCTCGTGGTCCAGCCGTTCGCGCTCAGCCACTCGGCCGCGGCGATGAAGTCGTCGAACACGTTCTGCTTCGCGAGCTTCGTGCCGGCCGCGTGCCAGGCCTCGCCGTACTCGCCGCCGCCGCGCAGGTTGGGGATGGCCAGCAGTCCGCCGAGCTCGAGCCAGACGAGGTTCGGCACCGAGAAGCCGGGCGTGATCGACACGCCGAAGCCGCCGTAGCCGTACAGATAGGTCGGCGCGCGCCCATCGCGCGCGAGGGTCTTCTTGCGCGTCAGGAACATCGGCACGCGCGTACCGTCCGCGCTCGTGCAGAAGACCTGCTCGGTGACGTAGTCCTCGGGCGCGAACTTGAGCGGGCTCTTGCGGTAGAGCTTGCTCTGCAGGTTGGCGAGATCCAGGCGGTAGATCGCGCTCGGCTGGGTGGTGCTCGTGAACGAATAGAAGCTGTCCCCGTCCTCGCGGTCTCCGGAGAACCCGCCGGCCGTGCCGAGGCCGGGCAGCGCGACCTCGCCCTGCTCGAGGCCGTTCCGGTCGAACACGCGCACCAGCGAGTGCGCGTCCTTCAGGTACTGCACCACCAGCTTGCCGCCAACCTCGTCGGCGCCCTGGAT
Source organism: Planctomycetota bacterium (assembly GCA_031413955.1). Taxonomy (GTDB): domain Bacteria; phylum Planctomycetota; class UBA1135; order UBA1135; genus JABFRZ01. Next base: position 9,692 of record JANOGB010000530.1, read on the forward strand.
GGCTTCTTCGGCTTCGGGCACGAGCTCGCGCCAGTGCTCGCGCGCGGGCGACAGCGGGTTGATGGCCACGATGCGCCCGCGCGGCGCGTCGAGGTCGGTCTGGACCCACACGGTGCTGCCGTCGTCGCCGATCGGGAACGTGCGCGCGTCGAAGCCTTGCACCAGCGCTTGCGGTTCGCCTGCCGCGGCCCAGCCGCCGTCCGCGGGCGCGAGCGGCACGCGGTAGAGCTCGCTCTTGCGGCTGGCGACGTCGAGCACGCTCTGGAACAGCACCGCGCCGTCCTCCGCGAGCCCGAACGCCTGGCTGCGCCCTTCCTGGGCGGGTCGGCGCACGACCAGGGTGTCCGCCGCCTCGTCCGCACCCAGGCGATGGAAGCACACGTCCGGCGGAGCGTTCCTGGCCGAGAGCGCGGCACCCTCGGGCGGCAGGTCGTAGCGCGAGTAGAAGAAGCCCGAGCCGTCCGCGGCCCAGCTCAGCCCGCCGAACTTGTTGCGCGTCACGACGTCGGCGAGGTCCTTGCCCGTGTCGACCTCGCGCACTTTCCAGATGCGCCAGTCCGAGCCGCCGTCCGAGAGGCCGTAGGCGAGCCGCTTGCCGTCGCCGCTCGGCACGAAGCCGGCGAGCGCGATCGTGCCGTCGCTCGAGAGCGTGTTCGGGTCGAGCAGCAGGCGCGGGTTCGCGCTCGCGGAATCGGCCACGAACAAGACCGATTGGTTCTGGAGTCCGTCGTTGCGGCGGAAGAAGACGCGCCCGCCCTCCTGGATCGGCAGCTCGTAGCGCTCGTAGTCCCAGAGCTCGGTCAGACGCGCGCGGATGCGCTCGCGCTGCGGGATCCCGGCCAGGTACGCGCCGGTGAGCTCGTTCTGCTGCACGATCCACGCGCGCGTCTCGGGCGAATCGGCCTCCTCGAGCCAGCGGTAGGGATCGGCGATCTTCTCGCCGTGGTACTCGTCGACCACCGCGCCGCGCTGCGTCGCAGGATAGGCGCGGCGCGGCGCGCTGCTCTGGCAGGCGAGCACGGGCGGGAGGGCGAGAGCGAGGGTCGCGAGCAGGACGCGCTGGCTGTTCATGGCGCGCGGATTCTAGCCGGGAGCGCCAGGCTCCAGCCTGGCTCTGGCTCCGTACTCGACGCCGCAACCTGGCTCCACGGCTTCTCGCACCTCACAATCCTGGCATGAGCTTCACCCGCAGCTTTTCGTTCCTCGCGTCGACGGCCCTCCTGGTCGGAGCCAGCGCGCCCTTCGTGGGCGACCCCACCGCCATTCCCCCCGCACCCGCCGAGGTGCACGCGCTGCTCGCCTCGAAGCAACCTCTGGCGAAGGCCATCGAGGCGGCCGAGAAAGACACCGGCGGCCTGGCGCACGAGGCGGCCTTCGGCGCGCGCGGCGCCGTGACGGTGCACACGTACTCGTCCAGCGCGCACTTCGTGGTCGAGGTGGACGCGGCCAGCGGCATGGTGATGGCGAAAGAGTCGCGCGCGCGCTTCCCGGGTGTCGCGGTCGAGGGCGCGTGGACCGAGCTCCCCTCGGGCCTCAAGTACTTCGAGCTCACGGCCGGGACGGGCGAGAAACCCGCCGGCCCCGCCACGCGCGTCAAGGTGCACTACAGCGGCTGGCTGACCGACGGCACCAAGGTCGACAGCTCCGTCGACCGCGGCCGGCCGGCCGAGCTCCCGCTCAACGAGTTCATCAAGGGCTGGACCGAGGGCGTGGGCACGATGCAGGTCGGCGGCAAGCGCAAGCTGATCGTCCCCTTCGACCTCGGCTACGGCGCGGGCGGCCGTCTGCCGGTGATTCCGCCCAAGGCCACGCTGATCTTCGACGTGGAGCTGCTCGCGATCCTGAAGTAGCTCACCCTGGGAGCGCCGGGCGCCCGCCCCGGTCATTATAATATCTTATTACGAGGGGAAAGGGAAGCAGAAAAGAACCAGAGCCGGGCTGGAGCCCGGCGCTCCCAGGTGAAGGATCGTCAGCCTGGCCGCGCCAGCGGGCCGACGCGTTTCTGGCCGGCGGTGGCGAACTCGACGATCGCGGCGGCCACGGCCTCGGGCACCTCGAGCGCCGGGAAGTGGCTGCGCGCGTCGAGGCGTTGCACCTGGAACCAGGGGTTGGCGCGCGCGAACTCCTGCTGGAAGGCGAGGTAGGCCGGATCGCGCGGCTGCGAGTAGAGGTGCAGCGTCGGGCAGGGCGGAGAGAGACGCGCCAGGCCCTCGAGCGGCGTGCCCTCGCCGTAGGCGCTCTCGATCGCGCGCGCGGCGCGGGCCCACATCTCGAAGCCGTAGCTGCCCATCTCCTCGCGGACGTGGCGCGCGACGTGGGGCTTCTCGCAGTCGGCGATCCACATCCGGAAGAGCTCGCCGCGCGTGGCCAGCCAGCGCTCGCGGTCCTGGAGCGCGGCCAGCACCGCCAGGAACGGCGGCGGCGGCGCAGCAACGATCCAGTCGAGCACGACCATGCGCGGAACGCGCTCGGCCAGGCGCCGGCGCAGCTCGAGCGCCACCCAGCCTGCGTGGGAGATGGCCACGGGGATGACGGTGCCGACGCCCGAGGCGCGGATCACGGACAGCGCGTCGTCCACCAGCTCGGCGTGGCCGAACTCGGTGCCGGCCGAGGCCGACTTGCCGTGCCCGCGCCAGTCGAGCGCGATCACGCGCTGGGAGCGGCCGATGGCGTGCGTGATGCGGCCGAAGGCACTCTTGTTCTCGCACCAGCCCGGCAGGCACAGGAACGCCGGGCTGCCGCGCGAGAAGTCGTTGAACTGGATGCGCAGGTTGCGGCAGAACGCGGTCGGCACGAGAGTTCTCGGGAGGGGAGCTCGGGGGCCGGATGATACCGTGGCTGCCCCATGGTCGAGCGCCGCCAGCCGCACACCCAGTTGCACCGACGCCAGATCCTCGGGGCCCTGGCCGCACCCGTGGTCGCCTGCGCGGCGCCGCGCCTGGAGCCCGGCTCTGCGCGCGCGGCCCTGGCGCGGGCGCGCGCGCTCGAGGGCGACCCTGAACTCTTCTGGGGCGAGATCGCGCGCGCCTTCACCGTCGACCGCGGGATGATCAACCTGAACAACGGCGGCGTCTCGCCCTCGCCGCGCCTGGTGCAGGAGGCGATGAGCCGGCACCTCGCCGTCTCGAACGAGGCGCCGGCCTACACCATGTGGCGCATCCTCGAGCCCGAGCGCGAGGGCGTGCGCGCGCGCCTGGCGCAGACCTTCGGCGTCGAGCGCGAAGAAGTCGCCATCACGCGCAACGCCTCGGAGGGCCTGCAGACCTGCCAGTTCGGCTTCGACCTGCAGCGCGGCGACGAGGTCCTGACGACCACGCAGGACTACCCGCGCATGCTCACGACCTTCCAGCAGCGCGAGCGGCGCGAGGGCATCAAGCTGGTGCAGTTCTCGATCCCGACGCCCTGCGAGGACCCGGGCGAGATCGTGCGGCGCTTCGAGCAGCACATCACGCCGCGCACGAAGATGATGCTCGTGTCGCACATGGTCTTCCTGACCGGACAGATCCTGCCGGCGGCCGAGGTCGTGGCCCTCGGGCGCAGGCATGGCATCCCGGTCATCGTCGACGGCGCGCACGCACTCGCGCACTTCGACTTCAAGCTCTCGGAGCTCGACTGCGACTACTACGCTTCGAGCCTGCACAAGTGGCTCTTCGCGCCGCACGGTACGGGGCTCCTGTACGTGCGCAAGGACAAGATCGGCGCGCTCTGGCCGCTGATGGCCGCGGCCGAGACGCAGAAGGACGACATCCGCAAGTTCGAGGAGATCGGCACGCACCCGGCCGCCAACGCGCTCGCCATCGCCGAGGCGCTCGTGTTCCACGAGACGCTCGGGCCGAAGCGCAAGGAAGAACGCCTGATCGAGCTGCGCGAGTACTGGGCCTCACGCCTCGCCCAGCACGAGCGCGTGCGCTTCCACACCAGCCGAAAACCCGGCTTCGCCTGCGGCATCGCGCTGGTCGAGCTCGAGGGCATCGACTCCGAGAAGCTGACCGCGCACCTCTGGGACAAGCACAAGATCTTCACCGTCGCCATCCAGCACGCCGAGTTCCAGGGCATCCGCGTCTCGCCCAGCGTCTACACTTTGAAGAGCGAGCTGGAGCTCTTCGTGGACGCGATGGAAGACGTGCTCGCGCGCGGGCTGCCGGCGTAGCTCACCTGGGAGCGCCGGGCTCCAGCCCGGCTCCGTTTCTTCTTCTTCTTCTCCACTCCAAGGTCCTCCGCGGCGGAAGAGGACGGCGGAAGAGGACAAGAAGGAAGAGCCGGGCTGGAGCCCGGCGCTCCCGGTTGAGTTCAGCGATCCGCCGGCCGTTCCGTCGTGCCGCTGGCTTCCGCCCCCGCGAGCGCCTGACGCAGCCCGTCCATGTCCGGGAAGAGCTCCAGGCCCGCCCTCCATGTCGCGATGGCCTTGTCGCGCTCGCCGCCCGCCTGCTGCATGTTGCCGAGGAACAGGTAGGTCAGCGCGAACTGCTCTTGCTTGGGCTGCGTGGCCTGCTGCTCGAGCAGGATCTCGAAGTGCTCGATCGCCTCGGGGCCGCGGCCGAGGAAGGCCGGCCAGTTGGAGAGCGACACGGCCTTGCTGAAACGCGCGCCCCAGTTCTCTTCGTCGAGCTCGAGCGCGCGGTCGAAGGCCGAGTCCGACAGGGGCGCCCACTTGCCGGCTTCGGGCGTGTTGCCCACGGCGAACAGCTTCTGCAGGTAGGCGTTGCCGAGCGCGACCTGCAGGTCCGCGTTCTCGGGATCCTCGGCCGCGAGCTTCTCGATCGCGGCCACGTACTCGTCGATGCGGCCCGCTTCGCGCAGCTTCTGGAACAGCTCCTGGCGCTCGAAGTTGGTCAGGCTCGAGCGCGACAGCGTCTGCACGAGCTCGAGCATCGGGATGCTGGCGAGGTCGACCTCACCCGGCGCCGTGCGCGTCGTTCGCTCGATCTTCCTGGCGGCGGCGGCCTGAACCTCCTCGGGATGCGCCGCCCGCCAGCGCTCCAGCGCAGCCGCGATCTCGACCTCGCCGACCTCGTCGGCCGGAGCTGGCGATGTCGCCAAGAGGCTGGTGCGGCGCTCGATCTCCCGCGCGAGGCGCTCGTTCTCGCGGCGCAGCTCCTGGGCGCGCGCCACGACCTGGTCGAGGTCCATCGTATCCGTCGCGGCGCCCGGGGATCGGGCGGCACGGGCGCTGCCAAAGCGCTGGGCGCCGAGAGCCGCCAGGGCGGCGACCAGGAGGGTGGCGAGGAGTTTCATGGGTCTAACGGCCCTCCGTCTTCGAGCGCAGCTCTTCGCTGCGGGGGAAGCGCATCGCGCCGCGTTTCAACAGCGCGAGCGCCTGCTCGTGCTCGCCGTTCTGGTCGTGCAGGTTGCCGAGGAAGAAATAGGTATAGGCGTGGTGCGAGGCGGGCGCGCCGCGCTCCTGCTGCTCCATCAGGATCTCGAAGTGGCGCATGGACTCGCCCTGCTTGCCGAGGAACGTCGGCCAGTTCGAGAGCGCGAGGGCTTTCTGGAAGCGCGCTTCCCAGTGGGTCTCGTCCAGCTCGAGCGCGTGATCGAAGGCCAGGTCGGCCTTCTCGCCCCAGACGGCCATCATCGGGCCCATGCCGGCGTCGTAGAGCTTCTGGATGTAGGCCTTGCCGAGCTCGCTCTGCAGGTCGGGGTTGTTGGGGGCGAGCTCGGCCTGGCGCTCGATCTCGGCCAGCACCGCGTCGATGCGATCCTCGTCGCGCAGCTTCTGCCACAACGTCTCGAGCTCGTCGTCGTCGACCTGTCCGGAGAGGATCCGATCGGCGATGGCGGCGCTCTCGGCGTCGATCGACCCGACCTCGTCTTGCTGCCCGTCGCTCGCGCCGGCGCTGAGCTGCTTGTCCATGTAGGCGGCGATGGCTTCGTCCAGGTTGCGCTGCGGCGCACGGTTGGAGGCCGGAGCGCTCGACGCCGAGGCAGGCAACGCGCTCAGGCGCTCGGCCAGGCGCGCTTGCTCGGCCTCGAGCTCGGCCAGCGTCGCGCTCAGATCGGATGCGGACGGCCCCGCGTCGGCGCCGCGCGCGGCGCGTTCTGGCGTGGAGAGGAAGGCGCTACCGAAGCCGACCAGGCCGGCCACCGCGGCCGCGATCGGGAGATGGATCCAGTTCTTCATGGTTGCAAGGAGTGCGAACTAGCGGGGAATCGGGGCGAGGACGACGGGTTGGAGGACGACGGGTTCGAGGACGACGGGCACCTCGAGCTCGCTCCCGAGTTCGTAGCGGAATTCGACCGGCGCGCCCTGGAAGCCGGCGAGATGAGCCTGCACCCGATACCGTCCGGGGCGCAGGCCCGGGGCGTGGTAGCGCCCGGCGGAGTCGGTCAGCGGCACACGCGAGAGCTGGTGCTCGGCCCCCGTCTCGTCGCGAAAGAGCACGCTCGCGCCTTCGAGGGCGCGGCCGTCGCTCGCGCGCACGAGCACGTCCACCGCGCCGCCCGCCTCGTGCAGGAGCTCGAGCTCGGGGCCGTGATCCTCGCTGACCTCCACGAGCTCGCTGCGCGCGAATGCCAGGCCGGGCTGCTGCGGGTAGGCGACGACGTAATAGCGGCCCGGGCGTTGCTCGACGAAGAGGAAGCTGCCCGCCGCGTCGGTCTGGCCGTAGCCGGCGAAGGTTTCGCGGCCGTCCTCTTCGAGTCGCATCACGATCAGGGCCGATTGCTCGGCCGGCGCGCCGTCCTCGTCCCTGCACACGACCTCGAAGCGCGCCGAGGGCACGACCAGGTCGTGCTCGACCTCGAGGGCGTACGGCGCGAGCTCGAGCTCGCCCAGGCAACGCAGCCAGCGCCCGATGTCGTCGACCAGATAGAGGGCGTAGCGGCCGGGCTGCACGCCTTCGAAGGCGTAGGCCCCGTCGGCGCCCGTCGTGCTCGCGACCCAGTCCTGGCTCCAGTTCGCGGTCTCGGCGTCGAACAGGCCGAGGCTGCGGTGCGGGAGCGGCGTTCCATCCTTCGCGAGGACGTGTCCATGGAGCCGGATCCCACGCGTCGTCGCGAAGAAGTCGACCTGCACGGTCTCGTCCTCGATCACCTGCACCGGGCGCACGTCCGGGCGCTCGTCCGAGCGCATCACCACCACCAGGATGGTCATGGGCGGCAGGTGCTCGAAGCGATAGCGCCCCTCGGCGTCCGTGCGCGCCAAGGCGAAGCTCTGGCGCAGGCGCTGCACCAGGTCCATCGCCACGGCCACGACCTCGACCCCAGCCCACGGGCCGCCGTCGTCGCGCGTCACCTTGCCCTCGATGGCGCCGCCCTGGCCGAGCGTGATCACGAGCTCGTCCCGCGCATCGAGCGGTGCCTGGACCTCGTCTACCCAGGTCATGGCAAAGCCCGCGGCATTGGCGCGCAACGTGTGCTCGCCGGGCGTGAGATGCGCGAGCTCGAAGCGTCCGTCGGGCTGGCTGCGGGCCTGGATCGGCAGCCAGAAGGCGTACTCGGAGTGCTCGAACAGGAGCCCGTCGATGGGCGCGTCGTTCTCCGAGAGCACGAGTGCGTTCGCGATCGGGTTGCCGTGCTGGTCGAGCACGCTGCCGCGCACGCTGACGCCGGTCTCGAGCTCGACCAGGAGCTCGGGCAGCTTGCTGGAGAAATCGAACTCGCCCAGCGCGCGCAGGGCGTGGCCCTCGGCATGCACGAAGACGCGCTGCTTGCCGCTGGGCGGATCTTCCCAGGCGAAGAATCCGTCGCCGTCGCTGAACTCGCGCTGCACGGGCGGAAAAGTCTGGTGACCGCGGCGTTCGGCGAGGAGCGCGACCGTGAAGGTGCGCAGCGACTGGCCGCTCTCGGCGTCGGCGACATGGCCGGCGAAGACGCGCGCGCTGGGCGGGACGCCCGGGGTGGCGGGCGCCGGAGCCGTGGTCAGCGCCTGGCGTGCTTCGGGCGACCGGGCGCCTGCCGGCGGCGCAGCCGGCGCCTGGGCCAACAGAAGACCCTGCAGCACAGCGCGCACGCCTTGTACGAGGTCGATCCGCCGTTGCCCGTCGCGGGTGAACCAGGCCGAGCCGCGCAGCAGCGTGGCCGAGGCTTCTTGCTCACCACCCGGACCATCCAGCACGAGCTGGAGCTCGGAACTGTTCCCGAGGTGCACCCGGCCGCTCGCGACCAGCAGCTCGAACTCGACGCTCTCGGGGGTGACGACCAGCAGCACGGGCGCGGTGACCCGCAGTCCGTGGAGTCGCTCCTGCGCGCCGGCCGTGCGCCAGCTCCCGTCCGGGAAGCCGAGCGCGACCTCGCCGCGCGCGACGAGGCTTGCGGGCGTGAGCGGAGCCTCGCTGGCGAAGAAGCGCCAGCCGACGAGCAGCGCGAGGAGTGCCGCGGCCAGCGCGAGGAGCAGGGGCAGGCCAGACGTCCTCCGTTTCGGAAGGGCCGGGCGGGAGCCCGGCCGTCCCAGGGGCCGGCGGCGCTCGATCTCGGCCAGGAACAGCGACTCGAGGCGGTCGCGGAAGTGCGGCGCCGGCAGGGCCGGCACGTAGCTCCGCCGCAAGAGGCGACGCACGTTGTGCTCGAGCACGTCGTGCTTCACGCGTAGCCTCCGCGCTTCTTCGCGAGCAGCGTGAACACGCGTCCGAAGGCCGTGCGCGCGCGGTGCAAGGTCGACTCCGCGGCCTTCTCTCCTCGGCCGGAGCGCGCGGCGATCTCGGCGGTGGAGAGCTCCTCGACGTACTTCTGCACCAGCGCGTCGCGGTAGTCGGGCGGCAGCGACGAGAGCGTGGCACCCACCAGCTCCTTCGTCTCCTCGCGCTCGAGCACATCCTCGGGCAATGGCTCGCGGTCGACCGCCATCAGGATGGCCTCGATCTCCGGGTCGGCCTCCTCCAGCAGGTCATCGATCCGTGCTGGCCGGAGCCGGCGGCGGTGCGCACGGATCTTGTTCTTGGCGATGCCGCACAGCCAGGTGTGCAGGTTCGAGCGCCCGTCGAAGGCGTGCAGGCGTTCGAGCGCGGTCAGAAAGGTGTCCTGGACGAGGTCCTCGGCGACGCTGCGGTTGCCGCCCACGCGGTAGTGCACGAACTCGTAGAGCGTGCCCAGGTTGTGGTGGAAGAAGCCCTCGGCCGCGCCGCGGTCGCCCGCCAGGATGGCGTCGCGCGTGACGAGGTCGGGAGAGCGCGCCGGGAGCTGCACGCCCTCTTCGTGCCGCTCGCGGCGGCTGCCCTTCGCTTCTTCCATGATTCCCGGCCCCGGATTCCTGCTCAGGGCCCTCTACCCTGCCCTGCAGGGCCCGCACGCGCTAGGCCAAGAACAAGCGCTTCGCGCCGCCCCAACGGCGAGAGTGCGGTGCCTGGCTCGGCTTTGCCGGATTCCGCCCTGCGCTCCTCATCACTCCTGCGCGCACCCGGAATCCGGCGAAGCCGTGCCTGGCTCCGTACTCTCGCCGGCCTGACGCGTTCAAGCGCTTGTTCTGGGGCTAGGCGCGCCCCCCCGCAGGGTGGAAGAATCCCGGCCAATGAAGACCGACCCCCTCGTCCGCGAGGTCCTGACGACCTGGAAGCGCCACCAGCAGATCCTGCTCTTCTTGCTGCAGAGCATCCCCGAGAAGCAGCTCGGCGCCGTGCCCACGCTCTCGAAGAACCGTGACGTGGCGCGCCAGTTCGCGCACCTGAATCGCACGCGGCTCGGCTGGCTCTCCTTCCACGCCACGGGCGAGCGTCCCGAGCTGCCGAAGAGCGCCAAGGGCGAGCGCCCGAAGAAGAAAGAGCTCCAGGCCGCGCTCAAGGCCTCGGGCAAGTCCGTGGAGGAGCTGCTCGGCAAGGCGCTGCGCAAGGAGGCGCGCATCCGCCTCTTCGGCAAGTCACCGGTGCGCTGGCTCGGTTACCTCGTGGCGCACGAGTCGCACCACCGCGGGCAGATCGTGCTAGCGCTCAAGCAGTCGGGTTTCGCCCTGGGCGAAAAGGTCACGGTCCAGGGTCTGTGGGGCAAGTGGATGTTCGGGAAGTGAGGGACACAATGGATTCGATCAAGCTGATCTACGATCCCTCGGGGCGAACGCTCACGATCTGGTTCGACGATCGGCGAAGGAGAGCGAAAGTACGGAGCCCGGCACGGTTTCGCGCGAGTCCGAGTTCGCGGAGGAGTGCGAGGCGGTTCCGGCGGACTCGTGCAAAACCGAGCCAGGCACCTCCCTTTCGCCGTTGGGACGCCTCGAAGCGCTTGTTCTGGGGCGAGGCTGGCTAGCCGGAGTGCAGGGCTGCGAGGACGCGCTCGAGCCAGCGCGCGGAACGGTCGAGGCCGCCGGGGCGCGAGCGCTCGAGCCAGAGCGAGCGGTGCTCGGCGATGAGGGGCTCGAGCACGGCTGCGAGTGCCGCGCGCTGGTGGCCCTCCAGGTCCTCGAGGCGCCATTCCCCAAGCAGGCAGGCGAAGGACAGGGTATGCGTGACCCAGGCCAGCTCGCGCTGGGCCAGGAGCGCGTCCGGCGCGCGAGGTACGCGCGACCACAGCGTGGCGCCGGTGCAGGATTCCTGGGCCCGGCGCAGACCGGCGAGACCGAGGCCTGCCAGCTCGGGCGGAGGAAACGGCTGGTCGAACTTCGTGAGCAGGATCGAGAGCGCCGAGGCGTTGCGAACACCCACTCCACAGGCTTGTGCGGCGTGGGCGAGCTCCAGCAGAGAGGCTCCGATGCCGGGCGAATCGCATTCGAAGACGTGCACGTCCATCTGTGACGCAAGGCGTCCGGTCCCGCGCTCCGCGTCGCGCGCTCCGCTCGGGTTCCAGGCCTGATCCGCCGCCGTCATGAAGCCCGGCCAGCTCACGCACGGCGGTTGCAGGTGTCCGCGGTCGCCCCAGTCGGTGACGAGCAGGCCCTTCGCGCCGCGCGCGGCGCCCCACTTCGCGGCCGAGTGGACGTTGGCGAGCATGTTGTCGATCCGCCCCCCGATCGATTGCCACGAGCTCGTGCCCGGGCAGACGTAGAACGGCAGGCCGGCTTCGGCGAGCGTCTGCGTTTGCTCCTCGAACGGATGGTCGGCCTCGTAGCCCCACAGGCAGGCGACGGCGTCCTTGGGGACCTCGGGCACGAGCTCCGGGTGGTTCAGCAGGATGTCGGCCCAGAACTGCATGCGCTTGCCGCGCGCGCTCACGAGAGCGTGCACGGACTTCAGGAAGTCGAGGTAGATGCGGCCGACGCCCTTCTCGTGGATCGCGGCGGCCGAGCGGCCCGGCTTGATGTTGCCGTCGAGGTCGATCGTCTCGTCGAGGCCGACGTTGAAGTCGTGGCTCGAGAAGCACGGCAGGAGCTCGTCGTAGAGCTGTCCGAGGAACGCGAGGCTGCGCGGATCGGTCGGGCAGAGGCTGAAGGGCTCCGGGTGCGTCTCGCCGGCACCGAGGAACGGATGCACGATGCCCTCGGGAACCTCGGCGAGGTGGCGGTACTCGGGATGCTTCAGCCAGTGGTGCAGGTGCCCGAAGCTCTGCTGGTTCGGGACGAGCTCGATGCCGTTCTTCTTGCAGTGGGCGTCGAGGGCGCGGATCTCGTCGTGCGTGAACGGATCGACGCCGCGCCAGACGCGCTCGTGCTCGCGGTAGGCGAAGGTGTGCTCGAAGTAGAGCTGCAGCTCGTTCAGCTTCCACTCGGACAGGCGTTCGACCAGCAGGAAGAGATGGTCCATGCGCGGCACGCGGTCGCGCGAGACGTCGAGCATCACCCCGCGGCGCTCGAAGATGGGCGCGTCCTCGATCGCGAGCGCCGGCAGGGCGAGCGTCGTGCCCTCGCGCTCGGCCATGCGCACGAGCTGCAACAGCGTGCGCAAGCCGTGGTTCAGGCCGACGCCCTTGCTCGCGATCAAGCGCACGCGCTCGGGCTCGATCGTGAGCCCGTACCCCTCACGCGGATGACCCGAACGTCCATCGAGCACGAGCTCGATCGCACGCGGACCGGAGCCCAACGCGATCCCTTGTCGCTCCAGCTCAGCGCGCAAGTTCTCCAGCGCTGGCGACGCGAACCCCGGCGGCGGACTCAAGGCGAGCGGCCCGCCGAGCTCGAACGCTCCTGGCCGCAGCTCGATCCTGCGCGGCAAGGGTAGGAGCAAGTCGAGTCGGGCGCGCGCCGTCATCCGCGAGTCGACACCGCTTCAGCGCCGGCCTTCCCACCTGCGCGGGTTCCTGCTTCCGTGGAAGCAGCCCACGACGACCACGTCATCTCCGACGATGCGGTAGAAGACGCCATAGGGAAACCGAGAGACATGCGTGCGCCGGGTGTCACGGTAGACGACGGGATAGGCGCCAGGAGTCTCGAACACGGCTTGGAATACACGCTCCATCGCGTCCAGGAACTGGTGCCCCAGCCCTGGTCGCTGTGCTTCGTACCAAAGGAACGCCTCGTCGAGATCGGCCGCCGCGGCCGGCCGAAGTAGGAGGCTCACCTCGGCCGCTTTCGGATCTGGCGCAGGACCTCTTCCCAGGGGATCCCGAGGTCGCGATCACGCTCGAGGTCATCCAGCCTGCGGTCGAGCTCGGCGCGCTGAGCCTCGGTCACCGGTACGTCTTCAGGCTCGAGGCTGTCCCAGATCTCCTCCAGCAAGCTGAGTCGCTCCTCGGGAGTCAGGGTCTTGATGTCGACGTTCGGTCGCCCCATGCCGTGCATTCTCCTCGCGGTTGCGGCAGGGCGCAACTCCGCTTGCTGACGATGCGCTGCGGGCCGGATCCGGCATAGAATCCTCCCCGCCGATTGCCATGGAGGGACGCTCGCCTGTTGATCCGGATGGTCTGTTCGCAGACTGGCTTTCCACGCGGGGAGGCAGCGGCACTCAGGACTTCGAGGCGTTCCTTGAGGTGCACGCGAGTCATGAGTTGGCGTTGCGCGAGCTGAACGCACAATGGGAGCGAGTCGAGGGCCTGATGCGTCGCGCGGGCCTCGGCGGATCGCTCTCGCAGCGCCTGGTCGAGCGCTTCGGCGCGGATGTCGAGCCCGAGATTTCGCTGCACGCCAAGGAGGACCACGCCCAGGGAGACACAGAACAGAAGGCCGCGCCCTTCACCGACAGCGTCCTGCAGCGCCTGACCGGCCGCTCGGTCGCCGCCGGCCGCTACCAGATCCGCGGCGAGATCGCGCGTGGCGGGATGGGGGTCGTGCTGCGCGTGTGGGACGAGGACCTGCGCCGCAGCCTCGCAATGAAGGTGATCCTCGGGAAGGGCGAGGCGAGTACCGGCGGCGGCACACCGCCGGTGGACACCCGCCTGCTCGCGCGCTTCCTCGAGGAGGCGCAGGTCACCGGCCAGCTCGATCACCCCGGCATCGTCCCGGTGCACGAGCTCGGGCTGGATGCGAGCGGCCAGGTCTACTTCACGATGAAGCTCGTCAAGGGCCAGACGCTGAAGGACGTTTTCGACCTGGTGCGCGACGCGCAAGAGGGCTGGACGCGCACGCGCGCGCTGGGCGTGCTGCTGAAGGTCTGCGAGGCCATGGCCTACGCCCACGACAAGGGCGTGATCCACCGCGACCTGAAGCCCGGCAACGTGATGGTCGGGAAGTACGGCGAGGTCTACGTCATGGACTGGGGCCTGGCGCGCGTGCTCGGCCAGCAGGACGAGCGCGACCTGCGCATCCGCGCGGACGCGCCGCGCGCGACGAGCGAGCTCCTCTCCGAACGCGCCGCCAGCCGCG
>JANOGB010000531.1:0-6337 GCA_031413955.1 Planctomycetota bacterium
TGCTCGAGCTCGTGCACGACCTCGGGCACGCGCAGGGGAAGAGCTTGCTGCTGTGCTCACACCTGCTGCCCGACGTCGAGCGCACCTGCGAGCGCATCGTCATGATCGACAAGGGCCGCATTCGCTCGGAGGGCTCGATCGAGGAGCTGACGCGCAGCGAGGCCAACTGGGTCGAGGTCGAGATCGAGGGCGATCTCGCCGCGTTCCAGGCGCGCCTCGGCGCGGATGGGTTCGAGCTCGAGGCCACCGGCCCGCAGCGGCTGCGCGTGAAGGTGCCCGAGCCGGACGGCGACCGCTTGTTCGAGCTGGCCGGTTCGTGCGGGGCGATCGTGAGCGAGCTCACGATCGAGCGCTCGACCCTGGAGGACGTGTTCCTCGAGGTCCTTTCTGCCGGGAGCGCCGGGCTCCAGCCCGGCTCCGTTTCTTCTTCTTCTCCGGAGAAGGAAGAGAGCGGAAAAAGCGGAAGAGACAGAGCCAGGCTGGAGCCTGGCGTTCCCGGGGAGGAGCAGCCGTGAGCGCCGAAACCCATCTCGAGGTCTACCGGCCCTTCCTGGGCAAGCTGCACGAGGATCGGCTGCGCTTCTGGCCGCTCACGACCACCGGCCTGCGCACGGCCCTCAAGCAGCGCAGGGCGCTCTTCATCCTGTATCTGCCGGCGCTCATCGTCACGGTTGTCCTGTGCTTCGTCGTGTACATCAAGTTCACGGCCGAGGGCATGCTGCAGGACGAGGACAGGGAAGGGCAGAGCTTCGAAGAACAGCTCATGCAGGGCATGGTCCGTGCTCAGGCGGAGCAGCTCTTCGGCGTGGTGAACCTGATCCTCGAGTTCAGCAAGGGCATGGGCTCCTTCGCGCTGCTGGCCGTGACCTGGCTCGCGAGCGGGCTCTTCTGCGAGGACAAGAAGGCCGGCGCGCACCAGCTCTACTTCGCGCGCCCGATCACGCGCTTCGACTACTTCCTGGGCAAGTTCCTGATCGCGTCCTTCTTCGCCGTGTGCGCCATGCTGGTGCCGCTGCTCTCGGTCTGCATCGCGGCCGCCTTCTGCTCGCCCGAGTGGTCCTTCCTCAAAGAGGAATGGGACGTCTTCCTGCGCGTGATCGGCTTCTCGCTCCTGTGGACGATCGTGGTCAGCTCGCTCGTCCTGATGGCCTCGAGCCTGGCCTCGCGCAAGAGCTTCGCGCTGCTCGGCGTGTTCGGCTTCGTGATGCTGTCCCTGCCGATCTCGGCCATCCTCGGGGAGTTCGTGGACAAGCGCCTGTTCGCGCTGGCGCTGCTGATCGATCTCGACGCCCTGGCGCGGCAGTTCTTCGGCCGCACCGAGGGCTTCGATGGCGTCTCGCTGACCAGCGCCTGGGTGGCGGTGGGCTCGCTTCTCGTCGTGTGCTGGAGCGTGATCTGGCTGCGCTTGCGGCGCCTGGAGGTGGTGGCGTGACGAGCGTGATCCAATGTCACGAGCTCGGCCGCTACTACGGCCAGGTCGTGGGTTTGAACGAGCTCACGACCGAGCTCGGCGCCGGCATCATCGGTCTCGTGGGCCCGAACGGCGCAGGCAAGTCGACCCTTCTGCGCCTGATCGTGGGCGAGATCCGGCCCTCGCGCGGCTGGTTGAAGGTGCTGGGCGAGGTGCCCTTCGGCAATCGCGAGCTCTACCGGCGCCTGGGTTTTTGCCCGCAGCAGGACGCGCTGTACGAGGACATGACCGGCTTCGACGTCGTGCGCCTGCTGCTGCGCCTGGGCGGCTATTCACCGCGCGAGTCGAAGGAACGCGCGGAGCGCGCGCTCGAGCGCCTGAGCCTGACCGCGCGCATGCACGATCGCGTCTCGACCTACTCGAAGGGCATGCGCCAGCGCGTGCGCATCGCGCAGGCGATCGCCCACGACCCGCAGTTCCTCGTGCTGGACGAGCCCATGACCGGCCTCGACCCGCTCGGGCGGCGCGAAGTGCTCGAGCTCCTGCGCACGCTCGGGCAGGGCGGCACGCACGTCCTGTTCTCGAGCCACATCCTCTACGAGGTCGAGCACCTGACGGCCGAGATCGTGCTCATCCACCGCGGACGCCTGCTGGCCAAGGGCGCCCTGCCCGAGGTGCGCGCGCTGCTCTCCAAGCACCCGCGGCGCGTCGAGCTCGGCGCGCGCCGCGCGCGGGACCTCGCGCGCGCGCTGATCGGTTGCGAGGAGGTCGTCTCCGTGCGCGTCGGCTCGACCAGCGAGAACGAGGACCGGCTCTCGATCGAGACACGCGCGGTCGGGCCGTTCTTCAAGCGCCTGAACGCGATCGCCGCGGGCGAGCGCTTCGGCATCTCGACCGTGCGCAGCGCCGATGCCAGCCTCGAGGCCGTCTTCGATTATCTCATCGCATGAAAGAGCTCGCGCGAGCGGCGTGGATCCTGTTCCAGGCGCACCTGTGGCGCATCTTCCGCACCCGCAGAGGCTGGATCGCGGCCGGGCTCGCGGGGCTGCCCGTCGCGCTGGCCCTGTTGGTGCGCTTCGTCTCGCACTTCGAGGGCCCGCCGCCCTTGGAGCTGCTCATCAGCATCGTGTGGTTCCTCCTCGTGCAGACCATCGTGCCGCTGGTCTCGCTGGTGATGGCCTCGGCCGTCATCGCCGAGGAGATCGAGGACCGCACGATCACGTACCTCTTCACGCGCCCGATCCCGCGCCCGGCGATCCTGCTCGGGCGCTGGCTGGCGGTTGCCCTGCCGATCGCGGTGCTGCTCGTGGGCTCGGCCGAGCTAGTGGTGCGCTTGCTCGAGAACACGGGCACCGAACAGGGCGCGAAGGTGTGGATGCCGGAGGGCTTGCACGGGAGCATCCTGCTGACCGTGCTCATGGGCGGCGTCGTCTACTCGGCGCTGTTCGCCGCGGCCGGCGCGCTCTTCAAGCGGCCGATGCTGATCGGCCTCGGCTACACCTTCGTGTACGAGGGCTTCCTCGGAAACCTGCCGGGTGCCAACCAGAAGGTCACGATCCTCTACTACCTGCGCAGCTTCCTGTTCTCCGGGCACAGGAGCCTGGTCGGCGAGGTCGAGGAGGCGATCTTCAGCGTGCCGCTGGCCGAGCCGGGCGCGGCCGTGCGCTCCCTCGCTCTCATCCTGGTGGGCGTTCTCGCGCTGGGTGCCTGGCGCTTCTCGAAGCGCGAGTACGTGCTGGCCGCCTGAGCTACTCCATCCTGAATCCCTCGCGTGACGCGCGCGATTCTCTAGCCAGGAAAACGCACCGCGGAGACACGGAGGACGCGGAGGAGGCGCAGAGAAAGGTCAGAGAGGAGGGGGCCTGCGGGGCTTCGGCTCTCCGAGAGTCGACGATCCGGAGGCCCTTTCTTCTTCCTCCGCGAGGCTCCGCGTCTCCGCCGTGCGTTTGGGTTGCGGGCGTAGCCCGCGCTGAGCTGTCGCTCTACTTCTTCTTCTTCTTCGTGTCCGCCTTGTCGGTCGCGTCAGTCTTGACGGCCTTGCTCTGCTGCTTGTCGAACACGCTCGCGCCGCCCCACCACTCGATCGAGTTGAACACGACGATGTCGCCAATCCAGGCGAGCGGGTACAGCGGCACGATGTTGAACACCGCGAAGATGCCCTCGTTCTGCCACTTGTCGTCCGTGGCGGTCATGTTCCAGTCGTAGAGCTTGTTGATGAGGCGGTTCGGGCCCAGGCAGGAGCTGAACAGGCCCAGGGAAAGGAGGGCGGCGGTGAGGGGCTTCTTCACGTTCACTTTCGAGGTCTGTGGGGTTGGGACGCCGGGCTGTCGGGACGCACTCGTCCGGGGCAGCAGCCGGGGCCGGAGTGGACGGGGCAGCCACCGGCTGGTCAACTGTCGGCAGCGACTCCTCTTTCCTGAAGTCCCCGAGCTGGCGACCGGAATGAAACTCCTGCTGATCGCACCCTTCCTGGCACTCCTGGTCGTGAGCCTCCAGGACGCTCCGAAACCCGCCATGAAGAAGCCCGAGATCGGCAAGCCCGCGCCCATCGTGCGCCTCAACGACCACCGTGGGAACATCGTCGAACTGGGTGGCAAGCGCGCCAACTGGAGCGTGCTGGCCTTCTTCCCCAAGGCCGCGACTCCGGGTTGAACGGTCGAGGTCTGTTCGCTGCGGGACGCAGCGGAAACCCTGGCGACGATCGGAGCCGACGTGTTCACGGCCAGCCTGGACTCGGTGCAGGAGCTGGCCCAGTTCGCCGAGAAGCAGAAGGCGCCCTACGCGATGCTCTCCGACCCGGACGGGAGCGTCGCGACCAAGTACGGCGTGCTGGATCCCACCGGCAAATACGCCCAGCGCGTGACCTTCGTGCTGGACGAGCAGGGCATCCTGCGCAAGGTCGTCGACAAGGTGGACGTCAAGACGCACGGCGAGGACCTGGCGGCCCTGATCGAGGAACTGCGCCAGTAGCGGGTAGAGCTCCGCTCCAGGGCGAGGGCCATCGGGCCGATAGAGGCTCGCGCCCGCCACGTCGGCGGACGCCTCGCACCCACTCATCCCCGATCATGAAGCGTGCCCTCTTCGCCTCACTCGCCCTGTCTCTCGCCTGGGCCTGCCATGGCTCGCCCCCGAAGCCGGAAGGCGCGGCCGTGCTGATCAAGGACAGCCACTACCACACGCGCTACTGCGGTCACTACCGCTTCGCGGACCAGTGGTACTTCATCGTCCAGCATCGCCACGGCGTCGACTGCGGTCACGTGCTGGAACACGGCGACTGGATCCTGCCGGAGGATTGACCTCCCCGGGAACGCCAGGCTCCGGCCTGGGCTCCGATTCCCGTTCCGATCTCCTCTTTTCGCGTCTCGGCCCGAAGAAGAGGTAGCGCCGGGCTGGAGCCCGGCGGTCCCGGGGTCGACCTTTCGCTCGATTTCCGGGCACGCGCGTCCGCTGGAGCGCGGAGCGGGTCTGGACCAGGGACGGGGAGCCCGAGCTGCAACTACGCACGCTCGGCTCGAGCCGACGTGGGCTCCCCCTACCCAAGTCATCCCGGTCCGAAGGAGAGCTCGATGCCGCGCTGCTGCAAGATCCTGTTGGTCGCGTTCCTCGCGTTGCTGACGCTCGAGCTGCGGGCCACCGCCCAGTGCACGCTCGCCGACAACCTCGATGGCGGCCCCTGCTGTGGCCTCACGCAAGCCACGCTGCCGCTCTTCCAGGGCTTCACCCAGAACGCCCTGGACATCTGCTGGCGTGATTGTGGCGTCGATCAAGTCTCGACGGTCACGGGCCGCTGGACCAACATCAACATCTTGCCGGGGCAGATGCCTTCGTGCGGCGAGAAGCGCATGCGGCTCGACATCGTCAATGGCTCCAACGTCCTGATGTGGCGCGGGCCGATGCGGCTGCAGTACTCGCGTACCTGGCTCGTCACGGACAGCTCGGGGCTCTTGAACCAGGTCTGGCGTTTTCTCGTCAATGGCGACCTGACGCCCTATCCCGCCGCCGGACCGCAACCGTGCCCCGTGCCGCCCTGCGTGGGCGCTCACGGGAACCGCGCGCACTTCACGGGCTACGTCGACTTCGTGGAGAACTGTCTGGTCCCGCCGCTCTTCATCGAGCACTCCTGGATGCTGACGCACGCTTGCGACGCCCTGGATCACCACGCGGGCTTCGCGCGCGCCGGAGCGTTCCATCCCGACCGCTCCTACAGCTTCGTCGCGCCGGACGCGGGTTTCGTTCCGGGGCCGATCCAGCCGGTCGAGGGCACCCCGTTTTCGCCCTTCGAGGCCGTGCGCGGGCGCGCCTTCACGCCGCCGCCCGTGACCGCGGTGTGCACTTTCGAGGAGCCGAGCATCCACTCCCTCTTGCCGCAACTGCAGATGTGCTTCTGCGGGCTGCCGGGCAACAACCAGTTCCTGATCGCCGACTTGCACATCTCCACGGCCTGCGGTGGGCACATCGCGAATCCGCTCGTCGGCCCGTTCCTGCCCGGGTACGTCTCGATGGGCCTGGGGAGCTGGACCAATCCCCTCGCCTATCCCGGCGTCCAGGCCCTGCGCTGGAACATCGGTGGCTACGACTATCTCGACCCGTGCATCGGCATCCCGCAGCACGAGATCTTCTACGGCGTGACCACCATCGGCGGCTATCCGGCCACGCAGCTCGTGGGCGGCGTTCCCGGCGGCCCACTGCCGCCGATCTTCATCGATCAGGCGAACTCCCAGAAGAACAACGGCCTCACGGTGATGAACGTCCCGTTCACGAGCCGCCACTTCCTGAACTTGAACCACTGAGAGCGTGAGCAGAAATCCAAGTTCGACGCGATTTGCCCACCCGGCGGCCGGCGGCATCTTGGATATCGGGCGCGCTGGATCCTGCGGTCCAAGCCAAGATCCGGCTCAGGAGGCCGGCTCGATGACGAAGTTGGAT
>JANOGB010000532.1:0-7118 GCA_031413955.1 Planctomycetota bacterium
CCTCGCCGATCGGGTACTGCCCGCCGACGTTCCTCAGTCCGCCATAGTCGCCGATGTTGAGCTTGGCGGGCTCCAGCCCGGCCGCGAACACCAGCCGTTCGCCGCCACTGTCGATGAGCGCGGTCTGCGCGCGGTCGATGCACGCCTTCAACGCGTGACCGACGCCACGGTAGTAGTCGCGGTCATAGGCCAGGGCGTCGATGTAGAGCGCCCCCTCCGCACCGGGCATGCGCTCGAGGTGCGGATGCTCGATCACCTTGAGCGAGCGTTTGAAGAGCTCCAGGCGGATGCGAAACGCATCCAGGCGAAAGCTGGTGGATTGGATCAGGACGACCAGGTCCCTTGGAGCGAGCCTCTCCAGCGCGGCGAGCACCATCGCGGGTGCCGCGGCGTCGAACTCGAGGAACGTCGCCCCGGGCAGACAACGCCGGTAGGCCTCCGTGAGCGCGAGCGCCAGATCGGAGCGCGCATCAGAGATCACGAGCGCCTTCTCGGCGACCGAGTAGCCGATGGCCAAGCTCAGCACCGCGCGCAGGTTCCGCTCCGCCGTGTCGATGGCCGCGGCCGGAATGCTGGAGTGCCTGCGGTGCGTGGACAAGGTGTCTCGGGTGTCTCGACTCGAGCGTACATCCCCATCTTGCCAAGTCTGCACCTGGTGTTCTCGGGGGTCGCTGTCGCGCCGGGCCGCTCCAGTCCTTCGCGATCGGCAGACGCGATCAGGATCCTGTCGTGCAGCGCGCGGCGTTCGATATCGCTGCACAACTCGCCCGGCATGAGCGCCGGCCAAGCCAGATTCGAGGTGCGCCGGTCCACCCCGGGTGCGAACTGTTCTCTGTTCGAATCCTGCGCGGGGTCCAGAGAGCGGTGGGCGCGAACCACCGCGGGGCGCGCTCGCGCGGCCATGAGGCGGGCGGCGGAGGCCAGGAAAAGGGGGCCAGATCAAGCTCGACGGCGGCCCTTTCCGATGCATTCGTCCCGGGCGAAATACGCCTGCTTGCAAGGAGCTCGAATGATGTCGACTACGTCCGAACGGCCTTCTCCGTGCTCTGATGGAGACGATCGCACGCCGTGCATTGCCTGGGCTCTACGTAGCTGCGGAACTCTGCTCCTGGGCGGCTCCGCGCTCGCACAATCGCTGGTCAACGGCGGCGTCGTCAGCGGAACCATCTCGGAGCCGGGCAAGCGGGACACATACACCTTCGACGCCCAACAATGGGACTGGTTCGAGATGCGCCTGGTGGACGTGAACGCCTCGCCTTTCTCTCCCCAGCTCGAACTGTACAACCCCAATGGCGTGCTCATCCGCACGAACTCGAGTCCAGACGTCGCGCAGATCGACACTACCGAGGTCAGGGCAAGGACCATCTCTGATCCCTCCCCTACCCTGACTCCTCCTGGAACGTACACGCTAGTCGTGTCGGGCGCGAGCGCCGCTCGCAACCAGACGGGAGCCTACGACTTGCACTTCGTGCTGGTGCCCGGAGCGAATGCAGGCGGGGAGTTGCTCGATGGTGTGACGGTCTTCGGCGAGATCGAACGCGGGGAACTCGACTCGTTCACGTTCGCCGCGGAGGCGGGGCAGAGGGTCGAGGGGACGATCACCCGCCTGTATGGGGGCACGCTCCGCTTGCGTTGCGAGCGCTTCGGACCGAACCAACCCTCCTATAGCGTCGGACTCGGAGGGACGCACCACTTCTTCTCCTCGACCTCCTCCCCGGGGGGTATCCACACCATCGTGGTGTCGGATGGCAGCAGCACCGCCACGGGCACGGGCCGGTACTCGATCGTCGTGCGCGGCGTCTCGGCCGCTCCGCCCTACCCGCCGAGCGTCTTCAGCCCGAGCGAGTATCCGAACGATCCGCTCCTGCTGGACAACGCCGGGAACTCTGGCCTCGGACCGAGGATCGGCGACACCGGGGAGCCGTTCAACGTCTCGATCGATTGCACGGCCGCTGACTCGCCCTCGTTCTACGCGCTGTCGCTCTCGACGGGCAAGCAGAGCGCCTCGAGCACGCCATGGGGTTGGCTCTACCTCGACGGGCCCAGGCCACTCGGGAAGTTCGGCAGCCATGTGAAGTCGGTCGAGGCCTGGTTCCCGGAACCCACCGGCCTACTCGTACCCAACGATCTCTCGTTGGTCGGCATGACCTACACGGTCCAGGGCGCCTGTGGCGGCTTCGGCGGATCGATACGCCTGAGCGGTGCCATCACGCAGACGATCGGGCACTGACGGCGGCGAGAGTACGGAGCCAGGCACGGCTTCGCCGGATTCCGGGTGCGCGCAGGAGTGATGAGGAGCGAAGGGCGGAATCCGGCAAAGCCGAGCCAGGCACCGCGCTTGTTTCGGGCCTGGGCAGGTGCGAACTGCTCTCTGTTCGACTCGGGCGCGGTGGCCGTTGCGATGGACGCGATAGAATGCTCGCGTCCTATTGGTGGTGGGATTGTGAACGACCCCGTGTCCGGCAAGACAAGACTCGTGTTCGCCGGCCTCCTGTGCGCCGCGATCGCACTGTTGCTGGTGATGAGGATGCTCGGTGGAGAGACCCAGGACGGTGCTCCGCAGGTCGGCGGCTCGGAGTGGAGCTCGGTGCCGCCTGCCGCCGCCAGCGAGGCGCGAACGGCGGCGAAGGCGAACGAGCGCACGCCCGTTGCGAAGACAGAGGACCCCGTGGTGGAGACGCCGTCTTGGCGGCCGATGCCCGTGCCGAGCGCCGACGCGCCGATCGCTCTGGGTGGCGTCGTGCTGGATCTCGAAGCCCGGCCCGTCGCCGGCGTCGTCATCACGTGCAACGGCAAGCGGTTGCAGCCCGTGGTGTGGACGAACCCCGATGGGAGTTTCGAAGCGACGCGCGTCCCGGGCATGGCGACCGTCGGGGTGCAGGACGAGCGCTACGTGACCGTGCTCGAGCCCACCTTGTTCGACACGTACACGGTCCATCCCGACCTCACGATCGTCGTCGCGCCGTGTGTCCGGATCGCCGGCGTCGTCGTCGATACCGGCGGCCAGCCGGTCGCCGACGTTCAGATCTCGGCCACGCTCGGCATCGACGTCCGGCCGCGCATCGACCGCGTCCTGGACCGCTGCGTCGACGCGAGGTTCGAGACGACGACTCCGGACGACGGTACGTTCGCGCTCGAACGCGCGCCGTCGTCGCCGGGCGCGCGCGTACACTTCGAAGCGCGCGGCCATCGTTCGCTCGAGCTCTCGGCCGAAGAGGCGAGCAGCATGACGGAGTTCGTGCTCGAGCGAACCGTCACCGGCGACGTTCTCGAGGGCATCGTCGTCTACGAGCTCGACCAGCCGATCGCGCAGGCCGTCGTCTACCTGCCGAGCTGGTCGGTCGTCACTGCGCCCGATGGCACGTTCCGGATCGAGACGTGGAAGGCCAACGACCTCCCGCCTGAAACGCTCCCGGAGCTCACGGCCGTGGCGTCCGGGCGCCTGAAGGGCAGCGTCAAGGCGCTGTCTACCGAATGGCGTTCGCGCGGCGCGTGGCCACGCGAACTGCGCATCCGCCTGGGCGGGGTGACGGAGCGCATCGCCGGGCGCGTGCTACGCGCCGACGGCACGCCGGTCGCCGACGTGCAGGTCACGTTCGCGCCGCCCGAGCCCGAACAGATCCTGCCGACGTTGTTCGACGAACCGCTCTTTCAGGCCCGTCGGGCCGAGGACCAGGTCGACACGGCTGCCGGCAGGTTCGAGACCGCGCGCGTGGTGCCGGGCAGCTACCGGTTGCGCGTTTTCGACCCGCAGACGCTCGACCTGCTGCTGACCGAGCCGATCCGCACCGGCGCGAAGGAGGTCGCACTGCGCATGCCCGATCGCGGACTATGGCCGGCGCTGTCCGGTGCCGTTGTCGACCGCAGCGGCGCACCGGTGGCCGGCGCGGACTGGACCGTCGAACGCGAGGATCCACTCGCCGACGCGCCAGCCAAGCTCGGAGGCGCCTGGCACCAGGCGGCTGCCGCCGGCCGCATCGAGCACCCGCCGCTGTCGCGCGACGTGCACACGCTGTGCGTGAAGGCCGCGGGCATGGCCGAGTGGCATCGCTTCGAGCTCGCCGACCTCGCCGACGACGACTTCCGCGTCGTCGTGCCGATCGGCTGCCAGGCGCGCGTGGAAGTCGGCGCCGCCTGGGGCGACGTCGACAAGGTCGCCTCGTCGACCTGGCCGGCAGCAGGTCGCCGGTCGTGTTCACGCACGGCAACGTCGCCTGGGGCGACCGTGACATCCCCATCCAGGACGGGCACTCGCAGACGTTCGTCGCGCTCGACGACTGCGCCGAGCTGCTGCTGTTCCGCGGCGCGGAAGTCGTCGCCCGTTCGCCGGTCGTACTGCGTCCCGGCGAGATGAACGTTCTGCGGCCGTGACAGCCCAGGTCCGCGGGGCGATCTTGCGCATGGGCGCGACGTGACCCTTTCCTGCACGCCGTGAGCGAGGTGTCCCCCCCATCCTCGTCACACCTTGAGCCAGGATGGCGACTTGCGTCCATCCTGACGACCAGCTTCACCGCCCTTCCCGCGAGCGATTCGGCCCGTCAGCCACGCACTTTCGCTGAGTGTGGTGCGGCAGTCGCCCCCTGGTTGGCAACTGTTCTGTGTTCGACTCCGGCGCGGAAGTCGAGCCTGGGGTGCGAACCCTTCAGGCCCTCTTGGCGGCCGCCGGCCCTGTTTTTCGTACAGCAGGGGATCGGCGGCCGATCAGGCCTGGTCCCCTGGCTTGCGCAGGTAGATGACCCAGTACACGCCGGCGACGAGCAGGGTCCCGCCGACGACGTTGCCGAGGGTTACCAGGATCAGGTTCACCACGGTCGCCTGGAGCTTGCCGTTCTCGCAGCCGTGGAGCGCGAGTTCCCAGGGCAGCAGGAACATGTTCGCGACGCTGTGCTCGAAGCCGATCGCCACGAACGCCGCGATCGGGAACACGATGGCCAGCACCTTGTCGGCGACGCTGCGCGCGGCCAAGGACAACCAGACCGCGAGACACACCAGACCGTTGCACAGCACGCCGAGTGCGAACGCTTGCGCCTCCCCGAGCCCGACCTTGTGCACCGCGATGGTGCGCAGCGTCTCGCCCACGGCGCCGCCGCCGAACTCATGGACCCGGCCGAGGACCACGAGCCCCACCGTCAGCAGCGCACCGACGAGATTCCCCAGATACACGATGGCCCAATTGCGCAGGACCGCGCGAAACGTGATGAGGCGCGACGCCCACGCCAGCGCCAGCAGGTTGTTGCCGGTGAACAGCTCCGCGCCCGCGACCACCACCAGGATCAGGCCGAGGCTGAAGGCCACACCACCGAGCAGGCGCGTCGGACCGAAGCCGAGCGTGCTGCTGGTGACGACGACGGTGAAGAGCAGCGCGCCGAGGCCGATGAACGCGCCTCCGAGCACGGCCAGCGCGAACAGTTCGAATGGTCCGCGCTCCGCCTTCGCGACCCCCACGGCGCGGACGCGCTTCGCGATCTCCGGCGGCGAATAGGCATCGTGGGACGGAGCTTCGGGCATCGTCTGGCCACGTGAGAGTGTCACACAATCCCTGCCCCGCCTCCTAGCGTCGCACCCGGCGCCGTGCGCTGAAGAAGCCGAGCCCCCGTACTCGACGGATCAGGCTTGGTCTTCACGGTCGGCGATGGCCACGCGGATCGCGCCGGTCCGTCGCCCTGACCTCAACGAGGAAGGCCGGGTTGTCTTGGGTGTCCTTTGATCTCGGCCGCAGCGCCCCGTGCCGCCGCATTCGCTGGGAGACGGGTTCCTCCTCTCATGGCACGAACGCGTGAGCCATGGGCACTCTGCACTCTCTCCGTAGAGAAGAGAGCAGCGCCCCGGACGGACCGATTTGCACCCAAGTTCGGCCTCGGCGTCCATCGGCGTTGCGGGGCGAACCGAGAGAGGCCTCCGTCGATCGGAACCGCCACCGCGGGCACAGGCTGCGGGTTTCCGGTCCTCGCCTTCCACGCTCCCACCAAGCGCCTCGGGCCACCAGCTGTCGGGATCGGCGGCTGTTGGTGCGCCCGGCAAGAGTCGAACTTGCGACCTGCGGTTTAGGAAACCGCGAGCCCAAGTCAGAAGGCGCTGAGCAGCAAGAACTTACAGCGGCGCCCTCCGAGGTGTCAGCAGATTCGTCACAACGCACTGCACAGCCAGCTGCCGTTTCGTGCCGCTCCCTGCACATGGTCGAGGGCTACTCGGGACTCGTTACGGTCCTTCAGGCTTGGCCGAAGCTACCGCCCACCGCGAGGGCTACCATCCTCGCCGTAGTCCGAGCGCTCGCCGAACAGGCGCATAGGAGCGGACGACCGTGAGGGAAGGGGCGAAGGGGCCGACTCGATGGAGTGCTCGTGAACTGGTACGACGGCAATCTCGGGCACTACATCGGAGCGCACCGGGACAGTCTCCGAGGGCTCGTAGCCGGGTCGCCCATCGTCACCATGTCCTTCGGAGAGGA
Source organism: Planctomycetota bacterium (assembly GCA_031413955.1). Taxonomy (GTDB): domain Bacteria; phylum Planctomycetota; class UBA1135; order UBA1135; genus JABFRZ01. The sequence continues at coordinate 6,449 of JANOGB010000532.1, forward strand.
GCGCACCATGCGGGTTCCGGCGCTGGCCTCGCCGTCGAGCTCGAGGGTTCGTGGATCTCTCCGCGGTCCATGGGAGCGTGATCGTGATCCCCTACAACACGAACGACACCTGGACCCACGAAGTACTGCGGACGAAGCGTGCGAGAGGCCGCCGCATCTCCCTCACCCTGCGGGCGTTCGACTGAGGGCCGAAGCCTCTACTCCGCGACCGCATCCGCGGGTGTGGCCGAACACAACTGCCGACACCCCCAAGCCCGCCGTGCGCTCCCTCGCTCCACACCTCAAGCGACCAGAGGACCAAAGGCCATCCAGGCTTCAGATCCGAAGTCTGAATGCGGTCTGGGTCACGGTTCGCCGCAACCTCTTGAAGAGCAAGTAGGTTGCGGAGGCACAGTCGATCCCGGTAGGGAGCGTCTTGTCGTCCTGCTTTGCGATCTTGGGATCCGAGACCCTGACTTGGCCGCCCTGGTGGTTTCTTGGGAGGAGATCCACGAGCACGTTCGCCTCACGATCCGGACACTGCTCCGGGCGTCGCGCGCCACCGCCTTGTCTCGGCCCCCCAACCACAAGCGGCCAGTTGGGAACAGCTCAAAACCGGCCAGTGAGGGAGACCTGCTCCGGACGTACGTCGACAAGGAGTCGGAGCGCATCACGAAGTTCGAGGGCAACC
>JANOGB010000533.1:0-6209 GCA_031413955.1 Planctomycetota bacterium
ACCGCTACCTCGTCTCCCCTCAGGGCAAGCTCAAGATCACCGCCGCGCTCGCGGCACGCCAAGCCTCGGTCGCCAAGCTGGTTGCCAACGCCGCTTGAAAAGTCTTGCTCGCCCTGCAAGCGGCCGGCGAATAGAAGATCATAGCGAGCCCAGGTACAGGGCTTCGACCTCCGCCGGCGTCAGCGCGTGGTCGTACACGCGCACGTCGTCGAGGCTGCCGCGGAAGTAGCGGTTCGAGAAGCCCGCGTCGCGGCCGAGCACGAGCTTGCCGTCGAACTCCTCGGCGCTGTGCGAGATGGCGTTCGTGGCCGAGGCGAGCACGCCGCCCTGGCCGAGGTAGAGGCGCGCGCGGGTCGGCTCGACCACCAGCGCGGCGAAGACCCACTGGGCGTCGGGTACGACGAGGTCGGAGTCCCAGCTCCAGCTCGCGCCGTCGTCGTTCCAGGAGTAGCGCAGCTCGTTCGCGTTGCCGAAGTGCAGGCCCGCGACCGTGCTCGCCGCGCGGCTGAAGGCGAGCGCAGAGAAGGGATTCTGCGAACCGTTGCGCTTCAGGAAGCACGTGATCGTGACGCGGTTCGAGTCGAGCTGCAGTGCCGGCACCTCGACGCGGTCGTTCACGCCGTCGAGGGTGGCCGAGAGTCCCAGGTTCGCCGTCGCCCCGGGCTGCGCCAGCGCCACGCCGCCGAGATACGTGCCGTCGATCCCGCCGGCCGGGTCGTCGGCGCTCGTGCCGCTCGTCTCGTCCAGCGGCCAGCGGTGGTACTCGGCCGGCTCGAACTGCCACACGTGCCCGGCTTCGAGCGTGGAGGGCGTGTGCTCGTCCACGCGCCAGTAGTAGGTCGTGCCGGGCACCAGCGCGCCGGGCGAGAACCCCGTCACCGAAAACGTGCCCTGGAACTCGGGCGCGCTCGAATTCGCCGCGCGCACGGCGGCGTAGCTCGCGCCGAAGTAGACGTCGTGCGTCGTGGCGTCGAGGCCGGGCCACCAGCTCAACGCGCTGGCGGGATCGGCAGCCTTGCCGCCATCGCGCGGGAAAGGGGCGTCGGCCGGACCGCTGGCGGCGGCCAGGCGCGCGATCTCTGTCACGTCGAGGGCGTGGGCGTACAAGCGCACGTCGTCGATCCAGCCCTGGAAGTTGCGGCCGCCGACGTCATCGCGGCCGATCAGAAGCGCGCCGTCGAACTCCTCGGCCGCGTGCGGGATCGAGTTCACGGCCGAGACCAGCGTGCCGTTGTGGAGGTAGATCGTCGCGCGCCCGGGCTCGACCACCAGCGCCACGAAGGCCCACTGGCCGTTCGGCAGGATCAGCCCGGGAGCGAAGTTGTAGGTCGCGGGTTCCCCGTTCCAGGTGTAGCGCAGGCCGCCGCCGCTCTTGGTGCTCAGGCCGGCGACCGTGCTCCCGGAGCGCGCGAAGACGAGGCCCGCGAAGTCGTCCTGCGTGCCCTGGCGCTTGACCCAGCAGGTGAGCGTGAGCTGATCCGTGCGCGTGTTCGGCGCGGGCAGACTCACGCGGTCGTTCGCGCCGTCGAAGTAGAGTGCACCCGCCACGCGGCCCGTGTCCCACAGCGGTCCGCCGACGAGCGTGCCGGCTCGTCCGCCCTGGCTGCGGTCGGCGGCCAGCGTGCCGGCGGCGTCGTCCAGCGGCCAGTAACCCAGGAGCTCGAGCGCCAGGCCCTCGACGGTCACCTCGCCGGTGGTGGCGAGCGCCCCATCGCTCACCTGATACGTGAAGCGGTCCGCGCCGACGAAGGGCTCCGCGGGCGACGTGTACTGCAAGCGATCGCGCCACACGAGTCCCGTGCGCGGCGCGCGCTGCACGCTGCCGCCGCGCTCGCTCGCGTGCTCGAAGGAGGCCAGGAACAGCCCCTCGCAGTCGCCGTCGTCGTCGTTCCGCAGCACGTCGAAGCTCGCGCCCGTCACCAGCTGGTCCTTGCGCCGCCGGACGCCGTCGGGCATGGCGTAGGGCGGTACGTCCGGCGGCCGGTCGCCGAGCACGTCGAGGCAGGCGCGCGAATCGCGGAAGGCGAGGATGATCTCGCGCGTGTTCGGCCCGACATAGAAGCACGCGCCGCACATGTTGTTGCAGGGCTCGAGGTCGTGGCAGTGGCCGGCGCCGAAGTTGTGCCCGACCTCGTGGCCGACGATGTTGGCGCCGTCCATGCTCCAGCCGTACTGCGAGTTCGTGCACACGGTGCCCACCCAGGCGAGCCCGCCGTATTCGATCAGGCTCCCGGGCTGACCCGTCATCAGGTGCGCGAGGTCGCGCCGGATCGCGGTTTGGTTCGTGTTCCACTCGGCGCGGAAGAGATCCAGCAGGTTGCCGCCGCCGGTCGGCTGGTAGAACGCCGTCGTGCGCACGACGTAGGCCGTGAGCTCGAAGGTGATCTGCACGTCGCGCGCGTAGAAGAAGTCGACCTGGTTCAGGATCGCGTCGATGGCCGCGACCACGCCGGCGACGGACGAACCCTTGGCCTGGTAGTACTCGAGGTCGGCGTCGAAGGCGATCTCGGCGAGCCGCAGGCAGCGCCGGCCCACGGGTTCTGCCGAGAAATGCGCGAGGTCGCCCGGCGGGAGCAGCGCGGGCTCGTCCGCGGATCCGCAGTCGAAGGCCGCTCCCGGATCGGCGCTACGTACCGTGTGCCAGCCGCGCTCGAGCGTGGGAGCGAGCTCGAAGCGCGCGCCCGTGCCGAGCTCGATCCAGGCCGTCCAGCCCTCCGGCAGCAGCGCGGCGAGCACCGTGCTCTGCGCGTCGTCGCGCACGCGGCCGCGAAACGTCGTCACCGGCGGTGGAACCTGGTCCGTGCTCCTGCCCTCCGCTCCGACCACGCGCACGAAGGCGTCCGCCGCGCGCAAGGAATGGGCCGCGAGCTCGAGCTGTGCAAGCGCGCCTGCGAGCGGCACCTCGAGGAGCGCGGATGCGGGCGGCGAATGTGGCAACTCGAGCCGCACGAGCTCGTCCTGCGCCGGCATGGCCCGCGGCCCCTGAGGAAACATCGACACGGCCAGGACGAGGCAGGACGAGAGCATGGGCGGAGATTCTACCGGAACACTGCGCCTCTGCTGGGCTGCTCGGTCTCGATCACTTTTTCTTGGCCGCGAGCTTTGCCACCACCGTTTTGAGGGCGGCCTGGGCCTCGTCGCCGAACCACTCGTCGAGGAAGGTCTCGAGTGCGCGCGCGTCGCAGGCTGCGAAGGACTGCGACAGCTCGCGGCGCACGAGCGCGCGCGTGTTGCGCAGCGTGGCGCGCGGCAGGGTGAGCTGAGCTTCGACCCAGCGGCGCGCGCGCGGCACGACTTCTTCCGGCGCGACGAGCTCGTCGACCAGCCCGAGACGCAGCGCCGCCTCGGCCTCGAAGAGCTCGCTCTGCGTGCACATGCGCTCGGCCACGCGCGCGCCGACCGTGTGACGCGCGATGGCCCAGATCGGTTCGGGGATGCGCACGCCGACCGCCACCTCGTTCAGGCCGATCTTGAAGGGGCCCTGGGCCATCACGCGCCAGTGCGAGCACAGCGCCAGTACGCAACCGCCGGCGGGCGCGTGGCCGGTCAGGGCGCAGGCGAGCGGGACTGGCGTCTCGACCAGGGCGTGCATGAGGTCGAGGAACCCGCGCCAGGCCGCGCGCGCGCCGGCGCGGTCGAGCTGCACGAAGAGCGGCACGTCGAGGCCGGCCGAGAACATCCCGGCGCGGCCCGAGAGCACGAGACCGCGGGCTCCGCGGGCCGGGGCGGTGCGCACGGCCTCGGTGAGGGCGGCGATCAGCTCGGGCGAGAGCGCGTTGGCGGGGGGACGCTCGAGGCGCAGCTCGAGCACGTCGGCGTGGCGGATCTCTTCCAGCATGGCGCCGAGCATAAGAACTGTGTCGGTGCACAGCTCAGCCTTGTCGCTCCTCCCTGCGGCGCGGATGATGCGCGTCCCCCTCTGGACAAGGACGGAGAAACGAGATGGTCAAGAAGAGCTCGGGTACCCAGGCGCTGCTGGTCGGAACGGTCAAGGGCGGTTTTCTGTTCGAGGGCGACGCGGCGCGCAGGCGCTGGAGGGTCGCCGGGCCGTTCTTCCTCGGCCAGCAGGTCAACGACTTCCGTTGTGATCCGCGTGACGGGAAGACGCTGCTCCTGACCGCCAGCGGCGGACACCTCGGGCCGACGATCTACCGCTCCACGAACCGCGGCAAGACCTGGAGCGAGGCCACGCTGCCGCCGCGCTTCGGTACCTTGCCGAAGGGCAAGAAGAGCGCGCGGCCGACGGGTTCGCGCGGCTTCGCGGTGAAGACCGACTTCTTCCTCGCGCCGGGCCACGCGAGCGAGAAGGGCACGTGGTTCTGCGGCACGAGTCCGTCGGGCCTCTTCCGTTCGCAGGACGGGGGCGCCAAATGGAAGGGCGTGGCCAGCTTCAACGACACGGTGCAGTGGTGGGACTGGACCCGTGGCGGCTCGCCCGGCTCGCCCGTGGGCGCGCTCCTGCACTCGATCCAGGTCGATCCGCGCGACGCCGAGCACCTGTTCGTGTCGATGTCGAGCGGCGGCACCTTCGAGAGCTTCGACGGCGGGCGCCACTGGAAGCCGCTCAACAAGGGCGTGCTGGCGGACTTCCAGCCCGAGAAGTACCCGGTGTTCGGCCAGGACCCGCACTGCATGATCGCGCACCCGGCCGACCCGGATCGCCTGTACCAGCAGAACCACTGCGGGATCTACCGCCTGGACCGCGCGCGCACCGACACCTGGGAGCGCATCGGCGACAACATGCCGAGGGCGATCGGCGACATCGGCTTCCCGGTGGTCCCGCATCCGACCGACGCGGACACGGTGTGGGTCTTTCCGATGGACGGCACCAAGCTCTGGCCGCGCACGTCGCCGGGCGCGCGGCCGGGCGTCTACCGCACGCGCGACGGCGGACGCGCCTGGCAGCGACTCGACCAGGGCCTGCCGCGCGCGAACGCCTGGTGGACCGTTTTTCGTCAGGCGCTGGACGCCGATCAAGACGAGCGCCGCACCGGGCTCTATCTCGGCACGACCAGCGGGGCTCTGTGGGCCAGCACGGATGGCGGCGAGGGCTGGACGTGCCTCGCCGAGCACCTGCCGCGCATCCATTCGGTGCGCTGGGCCCGGCTGCGATGAAGGTCCACGTTGGCAGCGTCCTGTACGACTACACGGGCGGCCGGGCCGAGGTCGAGGCCAGCGGCGCGACGGTTGCGGCCGTCCTCGACGAGCTCGAGCGGCGCTTCCCGGGCCTGCGTTTTCGCGTGATCGACGAGCAAGGGCGCATCCGCGCGCACATGCGCGTGTTCGTGAGCGGTGTGGCGATCGCCGACCTGCGCGCGCGCGTCGGTGAAAAGGACGAGCTGCACGTGCTCGGTGCCCTGAGCGGCGGGTAGAGTGCGCGTTCCGCAGAGTGCGAAATCCTTTCTAGTGCCCAAAAAGCGCCTTTGGCCACACAATGAAGGCCCGGAACAGCACATGACGTTCTCCCCCCGCTGGATCGCCGCGCCGTTCTGTTTCGCGCTCGGTTCCCTGTCCGCGGCCCAGGCGAACGCCGTCCCGGGGCTCGACGTGCGCCTCTCGGCCATGCGCGAGCTGGCGGTCTTCGGCCGGCTCGGGGCTTTTCCGGACGGCATGAACGGCATCGCCATCGAGACCACGATCTGCAACGAGGGCACGGTCGAGGTGCCCTGGTTCGAGCCCATGAACGTCAACCACCCGTTCATCGGCTTCCTGGTCGCGAGCGTGCGCGACGGCCGGCTCGTGCAGCTCTCGAACCGCAGCTACATCAAGCATGGCTTCTTCGCCCTCAACGGGCGCAGCTGCGGCACGCCCTGCGTGCCCCCGAGCACCGGGAACATCGGCGAGCACCTGGGCCTGGGTTGTTCGGACACCTACGCCACGTCCAACAACGGCGACAGCTTCTACCTGGGCCCGCCGGACGAGCTCGACCCCTGGCTCGGTGCCTGGCAGCGGCGCTGCTCGCTCTTCGACCGCGGTTTCCCCGCCGTCGGTGCTCCGGACGACTGCGACGGCCGGCGCAGCCTCACGCATCAGGCCGCGGCCGCGCTCGGACCGGTCGAGACGCGCGTGCAAGTGAGCGACGAGGACCTGCTGCTCGGCGGAAAGCTGTGCTTCCAGAGCCACTACGTCGTCGAGGGGATGCCCGAGCCGGCGCGCGACGACAGCCTGGGTTCGCGCGCCTTCAGCGCGACCTGGACCGGCACGCGCTG
>JANOGB010000534.1:0-9579 GCA_031413955.1 Planctomycetota bacterium
ATGAAGCGCACCTCGAGGGCGCGTTCGCGGGCGAAGGCCAGGAGCTCGACCAGCTCGTCGTCGTTCACGTCGCGCAGGACGACGGTGTTGAGCTTCGTGCCCGTGAAGCCCGCGGCGTGCGCCGCCTCGATGCCCGCCAGCACGCGTGCGAGCTCGTCGCGCCGCGTCAGCGCGCGGAACCGGTCGGGGCGCAGGGTGTCCAGGCTCACCGTCAGCCGCGCGAGTCCGGCCCGTTTCAGCGCTGGCGCCTGCTCGTCGAGCAGGATGCCGTTGGTCGTCAGCGCGAGGTCGCGCAGCCCACCCTTCGCCGCCAGGAGTCCCACCAGGACGTCCAGGTTGCGCCGCAGCAGCGGCTCGCCGCCCGTCAGCCGGATCTTCTCGACCCCGAGCGAGAGGAACACGTCCACCAGGCGCGCCAGCTCCTCGAAGCTCAGCATGTCCGCGCGCGGCAGCCACACGTACTCCTCCTCGGGCATGCAGTAGCTGCAGCGCAGGTTGCAGCGGTCGGTGACCGAGAGCCGCAGATTCCGGAGCGGCCGGCCGAAGTGATCGAGGGTCGACATCGAGCTTGCGATTATGACCGCGCGGAGCGTTTCGCGCAGCGGGAGCGAGTGCCCACGCGGCGGACGTGTCCATATGCTACGGGGCGCATGGCTTCGCTGACTCCCGCCCGCACCGATTCCGAATTGCTCGAGGTCAATCGGCATTTCTACGACGCGCTGTGGGCAGACGCGCGCCTGATCGAGCCTGGACGCTTCAACACCTGGCCGCTGGTGCGCTCTCTGCTCGCGCCCGCGCAGCGCCGGCTGGAGGTGGCTCCGGGACTGCGCCCGCGCCTGCCGATCGAGGCTACGCAGTTCATCGATATCAGCCCGACGGCCCTGGCGACACTGCGCGCGCGCGGCGGTAGCGGCGCGCTCGGCTCCATCACGGCCCTGCCCTACGGCAATGCGGTGTTCGACCTGATCTGCGCCTTCGATGTGATCGAACATGTCGACGACGACGAGCGCGCCCTCGCGGAGCTCGCGCGCGTGGCGGCGCCCGGAGCGGCGCTGATCACTTCGGTGCCGCTGCATCCGGCGCAGTGGACGAGCTTCGACGATTTCGTCGGCCATCGGCGCCGCTACGAGCCGACAGAATTGATTGCCAAGCTGGCTCGCCACGGCATCACGATCGAGCGCAGCGCCGTGTTCGGGATGCAACCGAAGTCCTCGCGCCTGGTCGACCTTGGAATGTGGTTCTTGATCCACCGGCGCGCGCGGGCGATGTGGCTGTACAACCGCGTGATGATGCCGCTGGGCGTGCGCTTTCAGAAACCGCTGGCGCTGGCCGAGGGCCTGGTCGACACCGCCGGAGTCGGGGAAGTCCTGCTGTCGTGCCGGTGCCGAGGCGTCTAGCTGGCTAGCGGCTGGCGCAGGATTCTTGCTCAGCTGCTCACTCGTCGAACGGCGGTAGCGTCTCGATGCGCGCGATGGCGCCGTATTCCCCGAGCAGCCGCAGCAGTGTCGCCCGCACCCTGTGGGCCTCGCGGTCCAGGGTCGCGTGCCGGCTCGTGCCGCGGTAGAGGGGCTGCGGGTCGGCAGCCAGCGAATCGTCCCAGCCCTGCAGGAAATCCCGCCAACCGGCCGCGTCCGGCAGCTTCGCGCGCAGCGCGTCCGGGTCCGAGGCGACGCCCTCCCACAGCGCGTGGAAGTTGTCCAGGTTGTGGTGGTAGCTATCGCGCAGCTCGGCATTGCCGCACAGGTAGGTGCGCGCGAGGTTCGTGCGCAGGCCGCGGTGACGGACGACGGGTCGGAAGAGCTCGGCGATGCGGCCGTACAGGTCCGCGTGTTGCTCGGCCGGCACGGGCGAAGTCCAGGTCGTCCAGTCGCCCAGGAGGTCGTGCACCAGCCCGAGGCAGTCGACGTCGGGCATCTCGATCTGCGTGAGCGAGGCGTGCGCGTCGTACAGCGTCACGCCTGGATAGACGCCGCCCCAGCGATCGGTGTAGGCGTGCGCGAAGGACTGGAAATCCTTGTGCAGGGAGCCGTCGTCCAGGCGCAGCTCGACCAGCGCCTCGGCCAGGTCCCAGTCGGGCGCCATGCCGAGCAACCCGTTCTCGAACACGCGCAGTGGATCGCCCTGGTGCGGCAGGCGCACGAGTCCGCGCGCGGCGTAATCGACCATCCAGCCGCTGTCGAGCCGGCGCGAGCCGGGCGCGCACAGGATCTGGTTGCGCACCGCCACGACCTCGGGCGCATCGGCCGCGAGCGGCACGCGCGGGATCGGCTGACCGGGTCCGTGCAGCTGCGGGTCGTACCAAGTGGGCGGCTGCAGTTCCGGCCAGGCGCTCGCCTCGCGCTCCTCGCCGTCGAGCACGAAGCGGATCAAGGTTCCCTGGAAGGTATTCAGCCGCTCGCACTCGACCGTGAACCACTCGAGCAGGTCCTCTTGCTCGGCCGGCGTGAGCGCGGCGAAGGCGCGTCGCGCGCGCGCGTCGGCTGCAGCGCCAGCCGGCTCGCGCGGGGCGAGCACCGCCAGGGCCGTCTCCGTGACGCGCTCGTAGGGCGCGCCGCGCAGCTCACTCCTGACCCAGCCGTTGGGATCGGGGTTCGCCGGAGCCGCACTGGTCGCGCCTTCCGGGGATGCGATGGCCTCGGCCGGAGCGACGCTCGCTTCGCCGTGTGGAGCGTGACAGCCGGGGAGGAGCAGGACTAGCAGGGTGGATCGGCGGAGGCGCATGCTGGGAAGATGCCACACTCCGCACACCGGAGCCAAGCGCGCACCGCAGCGATCCCATGCCGGCAGCTCCGCCAGGAACTGATCGAGCGGCTGCGCCCCGACCTCGTCGAAGCGCATCGCGCGCCCGCTCTCGAGCGCGCCCACTTCGCCCCGCGCTCGCGATCTCGTCGAAAGGCGCGTTCTGGATGCGCCAGCGCTCCCAGCCGCCGAAGTCGAAGTGCCACCACTCGTACTGGTAGACGCGGAAGCCTTCGGCCTCCAGTGCGTCGCGCAGGAGCTCGCGGTGCCAGCGCTGCAGGGACGTGCCGCCGACGTAGTCGGGGTAGGAGCGCGCGCTCATCTCGTCGTAGAGCCCGACCATCTCGACCGGTTCGCCGGTGGCCAGGTCGAAGAGCGTGAGGTCGACGGCGCAGCCGCGGTTGTGGCGCGAGCCTTCGGCCGGATCGGCGACGAAGATGCGCTGCGCGAGCGGAGTCGCGTCCCAGAACATCTTCGTGACGTACCAGGGCCGGTAGGCGTCGTGCACGAGCAGGCCGTAGCCGCGCGCGGCGAGGCTCGCGTGGGCACGGGCGAGCGCCTCGGCCGCCGGGCGCTGGAGGAAGGCGCGCGCCTGGTCGTAGACCGGCGTCTGCAGGAAGTTGTCGCGCGAGGCGTAGCGGACGTCGAGGCGGATGGACGGATCGAGCGCCGTGAGCTCGACCATGTCGGAGGCGTTGAACTCACCGCGCTCCATGGGTGGCTCGGCAGCCAGGGCCTCGCGGCGCAGCTCGTCGACCGCTCGCGCGGGCACGATCGTGAAAGTGTCTGCGTCCTCGCCCTGGATCGTGCGCCGCTCGAACACGATTCCCGCCGCCTCCACGCTGGTCACGCGTCCGCGCGCGTCGCGCCGGAAGACGAGGCGCTCGCCGTGGTAGAGCCCGCCCGTCTCGGGGAAGGCGAAGACGTCCGCGGAGACCTCGCTCAGGCGATCGATCTCGATCCACTCGATCAGGGCGTGCAGGTCGCCGTCCTTCTCGTAGACGAAGAGCACGTTGTGGTCCCAGCCGTACTCGCCGGTGAGGCCGGCGAAGCGTGCCGGTGCCGGGGCGGGCCGCAGGAGGTCCGCGCGCTCGTAGACGGCGCCGCCGAGCCGCACGTGATCCGCGTCCACGAGCTCGACCGTCGCGCCGAAGTCCAGGCGGCCGTCGATCCGCAGGGTTCCGCCGTGGGTGCGCACGGACACGCGCTCGCGGCGGTGCTCGGCGAAGAGCTCGCCGGCCTTCCACTCGAGCACGAGCACGTCGTCCGGGTTCTTCCCGTGGACGTACCGGCCCGCGAGGCGTCGCGCGAGCCCAGGCTCGACCGGCGCGGGCAAGGAGGCCGGCGCGAGCGCATGACCCTCGCGCCGGGCGAGCATCCATTCGAGCGCCTGGCGCGCGATGCGGTTCGTCACGGAGTTCACCACGTCCACGTTCGCGCACACGACCACGCCGAGCCTGCGTCCTCCAGGAACTGGAGCTGCGTCGCGAAACCGTAGATCGCGCCGCCGTGGCCATAGCTCGTGTGTCCTTGCAGCTCGCCGATCGCGAAGCCGAGCCCGAAGCCCGTGCGCGCGCCCTCGGCGGCGTACTGCGGCGTGAGCATCCGCTGCAGCGTCGCGGGTTCGAGCACCGGCCGGCCGCCGTCGAAGAGCACCGTCAGGAAGCGCCCGAGGTCGAGCACCGTCGAGTACAGGCTGCCGGCCGGCGCCATGCCGAGCTCGAAGGTCGGCGCCGCGAACTCGCGCCCGTCGTAGCTCCACATGAGCCCCCGCGCGAGATGCCGCTCGACTTCCGGCGTGGGCACGAAGGCGCTGGCGCGGAGCCCCATCGGCTCGAGCACGGTGCGCTGCACGTGGTCGGCGAACGGCTCGCCCGCGAGGCGCTCGAGCACGTACCCGACGACCGCGATGCCCGCGTTCGAGTACTTGCCGCGCGACTCGGGTGCGTAGACGAGCTCGGTTCCGTTCAGGCTCGCGACCGTCTGCTTCAGGCTCGGCAGCGTGGGGTCGAAGTAGTGCCCGACCGGCGGCTCGCGCACGAGGCCGCTGCGGTGCGACATCAACTGGCGCAGCGTGATCGCGCCGCCGAACGGGTTTCGCGGCGCGAATTCGGGCAGGTAGGTCTGGACCGCAGCGTCGAGGTCGAGCTCGCCCCGCTCCACGAGCTGCATCACCGCGATGTCCGTGAACAGCTTCGAGACCGAGCCTACGCGGTACACGGTCTCGGCGGTCGCGGGCGCGCCACTCTCGGGGTCCGCCACCCCGAAGCCCTGCGCCCAGACGATCTCGTCCCCGTCTACCAGCGCGATCGAGATCCCCGGGATGCGCTTGTCCTGCATCTCGGCCTCGACGTACTCGGCCAGCGCCGCGACGAGCGGCCCGTAACTCGTGGCGCTCTCCCGAGCTGCCGTGCGCGGCGCGCCACACGCGACCAGGCTCAGGGCCGCCGCGGCGAGCGCGGTGCCACGCCGACTTCCACTGCATGCGTTCGTCATCGGCAGGGCCTACCTACAGAGAATGGATCCGGGTCGAGGAACGACAGCACGTCCAGGGTAGCGCGAGGTCGGATCGATCTCGACCGACGTGGTCCTGGCGCAAACTCTCCGTCCACTTCACACGGATGAGAGACGCCCTATCATTCCCGGCCATGCTGCCCCGCAACCGAGTCGCCAGCCTGCTCCTCTCTGCCCTGGCCGCTTCGAGTTGTCACACGGGCATCGTCAACCCGTCCCTCCCGGTGAGCATGCACCAGGCCGGCGCTGTGCTCGACGAGATGGAGCAGAGCCCGCGACGTCCACCGAGGCCGATCGTCCTCGTGGGCCCGTTCCGTGGGTCCGGGCTCGGTTGCTGGCTCGTGAAGCGTCGACTCGCGAGCCGCTTGAGCGAGCCCGTGTTCGTGAGCTCCTCCTGTGCCCTGGCCTGCTCGCTGGAGAGCTGCAGCGCTGCGTTGATCCGCGAAGTCGAAGAGCAACTGCCCAGCGATGACCCGCAATGGACGCGCGAGGTCGACGTGATCGGTCTTTCCATGGGCGGACTGGTCGCCCGACTCGCCGCTGCCCCGGCCCACCCGGACCATCCCCGCAAGCGTCTGCGCATCGCCCGGCTGTTCACGATCTCCTCGCCGCACACCGGCGCGGCGCTGGCGCCCTTTCTCTTCTGGGACCCGCTGGCCTGGGACCTCTGGCCCAGCGCCGCGACCTTCGAGCGGCTCGCGCAGGAGGAAGCGGCGCCGAGCTATCCGATCTACGGCTACGTCCGTCTCGGTGACTGGATCGTGGGCGCCGCCCACGCGAAGCCACCGGGCGGACAGGTGTGGTGGCTGTCCGACCGCTGGCTCGTGCCCTCCCACATCGGGGCCCACCTGGACGACCGCATCCTGGCGGACATCCTGCGCCGGCTGCGCGGCGAAGAGCCGTTGAGCACCCTGCCACCCACACCACTGCCGGACTGAAGGCCGAGGCCAGTTCGGCCTCCCCTCTGCTATCATCGCGCGCCCTCGTTGGACGGCGAGCTGCTGCGCGCTCGTCCAACTGCCCCCGAACCCTCGCCTACCGAGGCCAACCATGCAAGCGAAGACTCCGGCCGGGAGGCCCGAGTCCGCGCCGAGCGACGATCCGTTCGATTTCGACGGAGACATCGCCACGGCCGGGCCGGGTGCGACCGAAGGCCTACGGCTCAACAAGTTCCTGGCTCAGAACGGCATCGCCTCACGCAGGGGTGCCGACGAGCTGATCGCGAAGGGGCACGTCACGGTCGACGGCAAGCTCGTCACCGAGCTCGGGCGGCGCGTCGATCCGAGCAGGGAAAAGGTCGCGGTCGACGGCGTCGTGCTCAAGCCGACGGGCGAGCGCCTGGCGTACTACCTGCTCAACAAGCCGACGGGGGTCGTGTGCACCAACGATCCGCGCGAGAACCGGCCGCGCGCGGTGGACCTGATCACCGACAAGAAGAAGGGCCGCATCTACACCGTCGGGCGCCTGGACGAGGACACCGAGGGCCTGGTGATCCTGACCAACGACGGCGAGTTCGCGAACCGCATCTCGCATCCGCGCTACGGCGTCAAGAAGACCTACTGGGTCGACGTGCGCGGGCGCGTGCCGGACGACGCCATCGAGCTCATGCAGAAGGGCGTGCGCCTGTCGGATGGCTGGGGCTCGTTCGAGCGCGTCAAGGTGATCAAGCGCCACGGCGAGCGCTCGATCCTGCTCGTGACGCTGACGGAGGGCAAGAACCGCGAGGTCCGGCGCGTGTTCGCGGCCCTGGACCTGCCCGTGCGCACGCTGCGACGCGTCGAGATCGGCCCGCTGCAGGATCGCAGGCTGAAGACCGGCCACTGGCGCACGCTGACGCGTTCGGAGGTCGGTGAGCTGCTCGGCGCGACTGCTCCGGGCGCGAGCAGCACGGTCCAGCCGCGCAAGCGAGCGAGCAAGAGCTCGTCCTCCGCGCGCCGTCCCTGGAGCAGCCGCTCACCCCGGCGCCAGGCGGCCGAGGAACGCCGTCCCTTCCAGCGCGGCCCGTCACGCGGGGGGCGAGCCGGACGGCGCGAAAAGCGCTGAAGGCTCCGGGGGCCTTCCGCCCGAGGTGACGGCCTCCGGGGGCTGCCCGCGCCAGGCCTCGGCCGGGGAGGGGTCAGCCTCCTGGTCGGAAAGCCAGTGCGGACCAGGGGTTGGCGCAAGATCTTTGGTGTCCTGCGAGGCCCGCGAAACCTGGCAGGCCAACTAGCTTAGCTATAGCTATGGATTGGGAGCGCCGCTGGCGAACGGCGCAGTCAAGAGTCCGGAGGAACCCATGCGACCCCAGATGCTCTCGGATGGACACGCCCGCCTGAATCTCCCGCGACCGGTGAGAACGCCTCCCTGGATCGAACCTGCACCAATCGAGGGCACGGTGATGGCGCCGGCGGGTACGGGGGCCTCGCTCACCAGCCGGCGCCAATGGATCTCGGGCCTGACGGGCGGCGCCCTGAGCTCGCTCGAGGATTCCCGGCACGGGCGCCACCGCGACCCCCTGCTGACCCTCGTGCATCGGATCACCTTCGGGTTCACGCTCGCCGAGTACGAGCGCGCGCAGGGCCTGGGCTTCGAAGGCTACCTCGAGGAGCAGCTCGATCACCTCTCGATCGACGATTCCGAGCTGGACGCCCGGCTCCTCGCGCGGTTCCAGATCCTCAACATGAGCCCGAAGGAGGTCTACGACACCTTCGGCGAACCCCCGTCCCAGTTCGCCCCGGCCTATCGGATCTTCAAGAACGCCCTCGTGGCGCGCGCGATGAACTCCAAGCGCCAGCTCTACGAGCGCATGTGCGAGTTCTGGATCGATCACTTCAACATCGAGCACAACAAGGGCCTCGAGTGGGTCCTCTTGCCGGAGCACGAGCGCACCGTGATCCGCCCCCACGCGCTGGGCAAGTTTCCGGACATGCTGAAAGCCTGCGCCTTCAGCGGGGCGATGCTCTACTACCTCGACAACTGGCTGAACGTGCGCAGCGCGCCGCAGGAGAACTACGCGCGCGAGCTCCTCGAGCTGCACACTCTGAGCGTGCACGGAGGCTACAACGAGAGCGACGTCCACGAGGTGGCCAAGTGCTTCACCGGCTGGACGCTGAACGGTGACGCGGACTCGCCCGATTGGCTGCGCGGCATGTACGACCCCACGCTGCACTCGCCCGGGCAGAAGTTCGTGCTCGGACACCAGATCCCGGGGGCTCCGGCGGTCGGCCGGCCCGGGCAGGCCGTGGCGAGGAACGACGCCTACCAGGTGCTCGAGATCCTGAGTGCGCACCCGAGCACGGCGGAGTTCCTGGCGCGGAAGCTGATTCGCCGCTTCCTGACGCCGACGCCGCCGCAGGAACTCGTCGACCAGGTCGCCGAGAGCTACCAGTCCACGGGCGGCGACATCAAGGCGATGCTGCGCGTGATCCTGACGCGCGAGAACCTGGGCGAGGATTCAGCGGTCCTCGCTCCGAAGTACCGGCGTCCGTTCCACCTGGCGGTTTCCGTGTTCCGGGCGATGGACGGAGTGCTCAAGCGCGGGGACTTCTCCATTGCCTGGAACGAGCTGATCGAGATGGGGCAGTTGCCCTACGACTTCGGTCCTCCGACGGGATACCCGGACGACTTCCTTTCCTGGCGTGGCTTGCTCCTGCCGCGCTGGAATTTCTCCGCCTACATCATGCGCCCGGACATCCTCTTCGGCGGCATGGACTTCATCGAGCCCGCCGATCTACAGGACAAGCTCGAGATCCACGGGCCCGAGGACCGCGCGGGGCTCGCGCGGCGCATGGACGAGCGCCTCTTTGGCCAGATGCTGAGCGCGGATGACGTGCGGATCCTGCAGCAGTACATCGACGACTATCCAGAGACATTCGACGTGTACGCGCTCTACGACTGCCTGGCGCTGGCCGTGTCGCTCCCCGGTTACCAGTGGTCTTAGGAAAAGAAGCCATGAAGAACGAATCGCCTTCCTCCTCTCGCGCCTCGAACTTCTCCCGCCGTGCACTGCTCGGCGGCTCGGCCTCCATGGCCGCCGCGACCGCGCTGTCCTCGACCGCGCGGGCTGCTCCGCGCCCGGTCACCAAGCCGGTCCTCATCCAGGTGTTCCTGCGCCTCGGCATGGATGGGCTCACGACGGTCACGCCGTACGGGGACACGCGCCTCTACACCTTGCGGCCCACGCTTGCGATCCAGCCGCCTGGCATGCCGAATGGAGCCCTCGACCTCGACGGATTCTTCGGGCTGGCGCCAGCGGCCGCGCCGCTCCTGACGCCGTACAACGACGGGCGTCTCGTGTTCGTGCACGCCGTGGGCTCGATGGACACGACGCGCTCGCACTTCGAGGCC